>DATCZK010000001.1:0-64005 GCA_036525975.1 Burkholderiaceae bacterium
GGCGCCGCCGGCCAGGTTCGCCACCTGCGGCGTGGCGGTGCCCGCGCCGAGCAGCCCGCTGTTGACCGTGTACGGGTCGCGCCGCACCAACTCGCCGTAGGTGGCCGAGAACATCCAGTTGCCCTGGCGCTTCCAGAGGAAGTCGAGCTCGCGCGCTTCGCCCAGCACGTCGGAGCCATTAAGGCGCGTCATCGTGCCGGTGTCGTCGTTGCGCCGGTAATAGTCGAAGTCGAGCAGTCCGTAGCCGTCGCGCCGGCCCAGGCCGTTGTACTGGCCGAACTGCGCGCGGTCGGCCTTGTCGCCGGACACGACGCCCACGCCGGCGCTCACCGAGGCCTCCATCACGCTCTCGTCGTCGTCCGCCGCGTGCGCGGGCCCGAAGGCCGCGACCAAGGCCAGGGCGAGGATGGACTGGCGCAAACCAGGGTGCCGAACGATCGTTTTCATCGCTTCGCTCCCGTTCTCATCGGAACAACAGTTGCGGCGTCGGGTTCGTGGCCGACGGATTGTTCGAGCCGTGAACCTGCGTGTGGCAGTTCATGCAGCTGCGCCCCTGCCACAGGTTGACGACGTTCTTGCCGCTGGAGAGCGCCCCCACCGCCGGGGCCTGGCCCGCGCCCGGCGAGGTGAACACGCCCCTCTGCCCGGCCAGCGCGCCGACCTCGCCGGCCACGTGCGGCGTGTGGCACTGCTGGCACAGCATCGGCGGGCGCGACGTGAGCAGCGCAGCGATCGAGCTGCCGTGCGGGTTGTGGCAATTGGAGCAGTCTTCCACGACCGGGTCGTGCTGGAACACGAAGGGCCCGCGCTTCTCGGCGTGGCAGGTGTAGCAGGTGTCGTTGGCGCTGTCGCGCTTGACGAGCTTCGGGCCGGCCGAGCCGTGCACGTTGTGGCAATCGGCGCAGGTCATCTTGCCTTCGGGAATCGGGTGGCGCGAGGGCTTGAGCACCTGCGCGCGCTGCTCCTTGTGGCAGTTGTAGCAGAGGTTCACCTGCCCGGCCTTGGTGAGCGCGCGGTCTTCGTTCGTGTGGATCCGGTGGCACGACGAGCACGCGACGTCCGCCGAGGCGTGCTGGCTGCCGCCCCAGAACGCGCGCTTGGCGTCCTTGTCGTGGCAGCTCATGCAGATCTCGCTGCGCTCGGCGGGCTGCGCGCCGCCGTTTCGGCTGAACACGACGTCGGGCTTGGGCCGCTTGCTCACGCCCTCGGGCTTGTCGATGTGCGTGGGGCTCGGGCCGTGGCACGACACGCAGGTGGGCGTGCGCTTGTCCTTCTTCACCGCGTGCGCGGTCTTGCTCCAGTCGGTGAGGTCGTCCTCGTCGTGGCACTCCACGCACTGCGCCGAGATCTCGGCGTTGGTGAGCGCCCACGCGGGCGAGCACAGCCCCGCGAGAACCAGGCCGAAGACTGCAAGTGCACCGTTGATTCGCATGCGAACCCCTCAAAAACAAGAAGACGGGGGCCGCACGAGCGCCCCCATCGGTGATGCCATCGCGTGCTTCTTACTTCTGGCCGTGGACGATGTCCACACCCTTGAAGCTGCCGCTCGAGTGGCAATCCGCGCAGATCTCCTGCGTCTTCATGCTGTCTTTCTGCGACACGCTGCCGAAGTTCCCGAAGCCCGCGCCGCCGAAGCTCGCAACGTGCCCGATCGCCTTGGCCGAGTCGTGGCACGCCGTGCAGGTGGCCGCCTTGGGCGTGATCACCACCCAGCTGAGCGGATCGGTCTTCGCCTTCAACGTGGCCGAATCGATCGGCTTGGACACGACCGCGCCCACCGGCCCGCGGTCGATCTTGTACGAGTTGTTCACGTGGCAGACGTTGCAGTTCAGCCCCACCCCCGGCCACGCCACCTCGGCGGCGTAGTTCTCCACGCCGGAGGCGAACGGGGTGCCGGCGAGCACCGTGGGCGTCGTGAGCCAGGGCTCGAACAGCGTGCCGGCCGGTGCCGATACCGGGTTGTTGGCGCTGGTCGAGCTCACGGCCCCCGTGGCGGCGTCCGCGAGCAGGATGCCGTCCTTGCTGAACGGACCGGCGACCTTGTTGCCGTGCGTGAACGGGAACGCGCGCTTCGAATTGCCGTGGATGCCGTGGATCATCCGCTTGAACTGGTACGACTCGGAGAGCGTGAGGCCGTTCGTCATGATCGTGGACGACATCCGGTTCGGGTCGTGGCAGACCACGCAGGCCTCGACCGCGTTGCGCGCGCCGCCGTGGAAGGCGTTGGCCAGCGTGTTCGAGCCCGAGGTCGTGCCGAGCGCGCCGTGGCACACGTTGCACTTCTCGTTGCTGACGATCTCGCGGCGCGGGTTCAACGTGCCGCTGACCGCGAACTCCTTCGACGCGTTGCGCATCACGGTGTTCACATACTCGCGCGGCACCACCTCGGGCCGCGGGTCGGTGGCCCACTTCACCTCGAGCTTGGGCTCCTTGACCTGGCCCAGGCTCACCACGCGCGCGGTGCCCTGCACGACCATGTTCGGCGTGTCGTCGGGGATCGGGATGGTGATCGTGTAGCGGTTGCTGCCGTCGTTCACGCCGTTGGCCGCATAGGCGTTCGCGCTGCTTCCGCCGATGTTGTAGGCGGTGTACTCGGTGACCGCGAGCGGCTGCCCGAGCATCGCCGGCCACGTGACGCGGAACTGCAGGTTGCCGAACTTCGTGTTCACGGCTCCGCTGGGCGGACGGCAGACGTTGGGCGCCGGGTAGGTGCAGTCGGGCGTGACCAGGTCGTACGCGGCGTTGCCGTTGGTGGGGTCGGAGACGAAGTACTTCACCGTAACGGAGCGACCCTTGCCGTCCGCCGTGTCGTTGAACACCACGCTCTCGATGTTCATCCGGTACTTGGCGGCGTTCTCCTCGTTCTGGTTCCAGTGCACGCGCTCGGACGACCACTTCGAGCCGACGCCGTGGCAGAAAACGCAGTTCGCGTTCGTGAGGTCCTTGGCGACAGATCCGGGCCCGACGAGCGTCTCCGCGGCTGCCTTGTGGACCGTGTCCCAATCAGAGCCGGCCTTGTTGGCGTGGCAGGTGAGGCACGCCTCCTTGCTCACCACCTTCTTCCAGTTGTCGCCCTGCGGCGTGGCCGGGTTCGAGCCGTCGTGGCACTTGGTGCAGTTGCGCAGGTCTTGCGGGAAGCCGACCTCGGCGTAGGGGTGCTTGCTGTCGCGGTAGCCCCAGATCGTGTAGTCCTCGCCGCCTTTGCCGTCGTCGAGCGCCTTCTTGAGCAGCCGGCCCGAGTGGATCTTGTGCACCATCGTGGCCATCGTGAGCACGTTGCCGCTCTCGGGGTCGGTGGTGCCGGGGTTGTGGCACATCACGCAATACTGGGTGTCCACGCGCCCGCCGCCGTGCAGCGCGAGCTTCTCGTGGCAGCCGTTGCACGACGACACGTCGGCCATCTTGCGCGTCTTGCCCGGGTCGGTCACGGCCACCGACTTGCCGCTGGCGTCGAAGGTCACGTCGAAGTAAGGGTTCACGCGCACCGTCTCGCCGGCGGCGTTCGTGTAGCTCAGCTGGATCGCGATCCGGTGCGTGCGGTTGGGCTCGAACACCGCGCCGTTGGTCTTGGTGGGATCGGTGACGTCGGTCTTGAAGGTGTAGGTGTAGTAACCGTCGTCGTTGTAGACGAGCGTGCCGCCGGAGTCGGTGGACGCCTGGCGCGCGGTGGCGAGCACCGGAGTGCCGCCTGGTCCGTAGCCGGCCTTGCCGGTGACCTCGTTCGAGACGTAGTTCACCCACTGGTCGGGGTTGCCGCCAGTGCCGGGCACGAGCTTGACCAACGCCAGGCGCGCGTTGCTCGTGGTGAGCGTCTTCACCACGGCGCCGTCGGAGAACACGGTGAAGTTCACCTGCGGCGGGCTGTTCACGACCACCGCGGGCACGCCGGCGTTCTGGAGAACGGTGAAGGGCGCCGCCGAGTTCTCGGCGCTGTCGTTCGCCAGGTTCGCCGCCGCCGCTGCGATCACTTCCTTGAGCGTGGTCGGATTCGGGGGGGGCGTCACGGGGTCGCTGCTGCCGCCCCCGCCGCAGGCCGCCAGGCTCAACGCGATCGCCAGTGGAAGACCGAACCTCAGGATTGCCGACTTCATTGTGTTCTCTCTGGTTCCATCACACACACAAAGCGGCCGGATCGTCTCCGGCCGCCGCTGGTTCCGCGCGTACGGCGCGAGCTACTTCATCGTTCGACTCCCGCCCCGCATCGCTACTGCAGGCTGGCTCTTGGCTGCGACCCCGCCACCGGCACGCGCGGGATCTTCAGCCGCTCGCGCAGCTCGACCGGTCCGTCGCCCTCGGGCTCGGTATGGGCGATGCCGTAGTGGCACTCGATGCAGGTCCAGCCCTCGGCGCGCGCCTTGGCGTGCCGCGTCTGCGCCTTCTCGGTCTGCTTCTCCTTGTCCATCTTCTCGAAGGTGTGGCAGTTGCGGCACTCGAGCGAGTCGGTCTCGAGCATGCGCACCCAGACGCGCTCGGCGAGCATCGCACGGTGCGCGTCGTACTTCTCCTTCGTGTCGATCACGCCGCGAATGTGGCCGATGACCTCGAAGGTGGCGCGCATCTTGCGCAAGATGAGCGGCACCGGCTCGTGCGGCACGTGGCAGTCCGTGCAGATCGCGCGCACCCCGGTGCGGTTCGTGTCGTGGACGGTGCCGCGGTACTCCTTGTAGGGGTTGTCGCGCATCTCGTGGCAGCCGATGCAGAACTCCTCGGTGCTGGTCACGGCGAGGCCGTAGGCCCCGCCGATCGCCATCAGCATCGCGGCGAACAGGCCGGCCACCCCGAGGCCGAGGTAGAGCTTCCACTTGCGGCGTGGGGAGGCCGTTGGAGATGCCATCGTCGAACCTCGATCTGGGTCGGTACCGGTTCACCCCGCGCCGCGAACCGCGGCGCGCGGAATCAGCGCGAGAGGATGTACTCGATCACGTTCTTGATCGCCGCCTCGTCCTTGGTCTTCATGATCGCGTGCTTCTCTTCCTTGCCGTCGACCTTGATCGTGGGGCCGGTGGTGAGGTGCTTGTGCAGCTTCGCCGCGGCGTCGGGCTTGCCCTTCAACTCGGCGGCCGTTTCCTTGTAGGCGGGGCCGTCTTTCTTCTTGTCGGCCGAGTGGCACTTCGTGCACTTCTCTTTCTTGAGCAGCGCGGTGGCCGCTTCCTCGTCGACCGCGGCGTTGGCGGTGTTGGACAACACGAACAGCGCCGCGGCGGCTGCCGTGAGCATATGCACTGCTTTCATCTGCTTCTCCCGTGTTATTCGGTTCGATGGGCGTGGGCCCACGATTCGGCCCAAGGGTACCTGAACGACGCGCTCCGTCAACGAGCGCGCGCCCGAATTCAGACCATGTTGCATCGCGCGAACAATATGACAAATCGGCAAATTCTCAAATTGACAAGTATCAATGCGCCGCCCGCCTGCCGCGGGGTATGAGAGGCGCCTGCCCGTGTCGACAAGGGCCCTCAGCCGCGCACCGCGTGTTCCGGCGGCGCGACCGGCTCCACCGTCACGCGCACGTCGAGCCGCTGCTCGTCGCCGCCGCGCACCACGCCGCGCAGCGGCGGCACGTCGCGGTAGTCGCGCCCCCACGCGAGGGTGACGAACTCGAGGTCGGCGAGCTTCGCGTTGGTGGGGTCGGCGTCCACCCAGCCCAGCCCCGGGCACCAGGCCGAGACCCACGCGTGCGACGCGTCGGCCCCGACCAGACGCGGCTTGCCCGGCGGGGGCGTGGTGAGGATGTAGCCGCTCACGTAGCGCGCCGGCAAGCCGAGCGAGCGCAGCGCGCTCACCATCAGGTGCGCGAAGTCCTGGCACACCCCGCGCCGGTTCTCGAGCAGCGTCGTGACCGGCGTGGACACGGTGGTGGCGACCGGGTCGAACTCGAACTCGCCGTGGATCAGCCGCGCAAGGCCCTGCAGGGCCTGCAGCCAGGGCCGGCCGGGCTCGAACGCGCGCCGGCCGAATTCGGCGGCGCCGGGCAGCAGCGGCGCGAACGGCGAGGGCGCGAGGTACTGGGCCAGCTCGTAGCGCCGTGCGTGAGGTCCCCCGGCGGCATCGTCGCAGACGATCTCCCAGGGGGGCGAAACGGCGCCGGACGCCGGCGCGCGCGCGGCCACCTCCACCAGCGACCGCGCCCGCACCAGCAGCACGTCGTGCGGCCGGGCCACCAGGAAGCGCCTGAGCGGATTGCCGAAGTAGTCGAGCGAGCGCTCGATCTCCGAAGGCTGGGGTTCGACCTCGAGGCTGTGCTCGAGCAACCGCTGCCACACGGTTGCGCGTGGCTCGAGGTGCACGAGTTGCCAGGCGTGCACGACCGACGACTCGTAGTGGTACTCGGTTTCGTGCGTCACCTGATAGCGCGCGCCGGCCATCCCACCCCCTTCAGGTGCCGAGCGCGTGCTGGCGCACGGCGTCGCCGTGGCTGAACACCCGCTCGTTGAATCGCTCGCCGAGCTGCGTTGCCGCTGCGCGCAGGTCGGCGACGAGCGCGAGCAGCCGCGCGGCGTCGGGGTCGAGGTCGGCGCCCGGGTCGAGCGACTGCAGCCGCGCGAGCAGCGGTTCGAACAGGTCGCTCCCGCAGGGGCCCACCAGCTTCTCGAGCCTGCCCAGGAAGTCCACCAGCCCCTTCACCTGGAACATCACCGCGCGCGGGTTGTTCGCGTCGAGCACGAGCAGGTCGAGCACCGGCAGCCACTCGGGGCTGCCGAGGTATCGCGAGCGGTAAGTGATCGTGGAGTCGGCAAGAGACACCAGCCAGCCGAGGCCCGAATCCCGGCCTTCGGTCATGGCGGCCTCGAGCGCCAGGCACAGCGAACCGAGGCGCTCGACCCGCCTGCCGATCGACAGGAATCGCCAGCCGGTGTCGCGCGTCATTGCGTCGAGCACGAAGCCCGACTGGGTCATCAGGCTGCCCACGACGCGGTCGAGCCAGCCCGCGGCCTGCGACAGGCTGAGCGGCCTGCCGAAGGCGTGATCCTGCACGAGCCGGTTGAGCGTGCGCCAGTGGTCGTTCGAGATGCGGTCGCGCAGCGTGAACCCGGCGGCGGACATCCGGCGCAGGCACTGCGCGAGGCCGCCGGGGCGCTGCTCGATCGACGCGGCGGCGAGCAGCGCGGCGCCCGCGTTCTCGTCGTCCGCCAGCAGGTTCGAGCGGCGACACAGCGCGACCAGCGCGGTGGTGGCCGCCGGGTCTTCGTCGGGCTCGGTCAGCACCGTGTTCAGGGCGATGCGCAGCAGCCGCGCGATGTCTTCGCTGCGACTCGCGTAGCGCCCGAACCAGAACAGGTTCTCGGCGACCCGCGACGGTATCGAGGTTCCGGCCCGCACCAGGTCGGCCGGGCCCACGGTGCGCCCGAGCAGCGTGATCGCGGTGTTCACGGGGCCCGCGGCCATCACCCAGGTGTCTTTCGACGAGCCGCCGCGCTGCATCGACACCACGCGCACGTTGCGCCGCCCCGCAACGCGCGTGAGCCCCCCCGGCATCACCGCGTAGCCGCGCTCGCGCGCCGCCGCGAACACCCGAAGGCTCATCGCGCGCGCGGCGAGCTCGCCGCCGTTGGCCGCCTCCAGCGCCGGCACGAGCGACAGGTGCACGAGCTCCTGGGCAACGTAGCGCTCGGGGTTCGCCCGCACGCGATCGCGAAACCGCTCCGCCTCCTCCCCTTCGAGGTCTTCCCCGAACACCGGGTCGAAACGAAACGCCGGGGTGGCCGGCTTGAACACCAGCGACTCGAAGCGGTTGAAGGCCTCGTCCAGCGCCGCGGGCTCGCCGCACCACCAGGTGGCCACCGACGGCAGCTCGAGCGCCTCGCCCAGCAGGTGCTGGCTGAGCGCGGGCAGGTAGCCCAGCAGCGAGCCCGACTCGAGCACGCCGGTGCCCAGCGCGTTGGCCACCAGCACGGTGCCGCGGCGCATGCACTCGGCGAGCCCGGCCACGCCCAGCGTGGAGTCGGCGCGCAACTCGAGCGGGTCGCACAGGTCCTCGTCGAGGCGACGCAGGATCGCGTGCACGCGGCGCGGGCCCTCGAGCGTCTTGAGCCAGACCTTGGCTTCGCGCACGGTGAGGTCGGCGCCCTCGACCATCGGGAACCCGAGGTAGCGCGCGAGGATCGCGTGCTCGAAGTAGGTCTCGTGGTAAGGCCCCGGCGTGAGCAGCACGGTGAGCGTCGCGCCGTCGCCCCCGGGCGCGAGCCGCGCCATCGAAGCCCGCATCGCGTCGAAGAAGCCGGCCAGCCGCTCCACGTGCATCGCACGGTACGGCTCGGGAAAGATCCGCGACACGATCATGCGGTTCTCCACCGCGTAGCCGGCGCCTGAGGGCGCCTGCGTGCGGTCCGACAGCACCCACCAGCGGCCGTCGGGCGAGCGCGCGAGGTCGGCCGCGAACAGGTGCAGGAACACGCCGCCCGGCACCCGCGCGCCGTGCGCGGCGCGCATGAAGCCGCCCGGGCCGAACACCAGCGCGGGCGGGATCATCCCGTCGCGAAGGATGCGCTGCGGCCCGTAGAGGTCCGCGAGGATCGCGTTGAGCAGCCGGGCGCGCTGCGCGACCCCCGAAGCGATCATCTCCCACTCGTGCGCCGGGATCACCATCGGCAGCGGGTCGAGCTCCCACGGCCGGTTCACGCCCTTCGGGTCGGCGTACACGTTGTAGGTGATGCCGATGTCCTGCACCTGGCGCTCCACCGCGGCGAGCCGGTCGCGGATCGCCAGCGGGCCGGTTTCCGAGAGCGAGGAGAGGAGCTGCGCCCATTGCGCCCGCGGCCGCTCGGGCGTTTCCATCAGCTCGTCGAAGCGCGTCCTCGCGGTGGCGTACGAGGCGAGCAGGTCGGTAGGCATCGTCAGGAGCCGCGTCGCAGGTCGAGCGTGAAGGGGTAGTTCGGGTTCTGCGGCTGCGTCTCGAGCGCCACCTGGCCGGGCGTGTGCCCCGTCCGGAAGAAGCGGGCCAGCCGCCGCGCCTCAGCCTCGTAGGCGTTGACCGGGAAGGTCTGGTAGTTGCGCCCGCCGGGATGCGCGACATGATAGCGGCACCCGCCCATCGAGCGGCCCATCCAGCCGTCGACCAGGTCGAAGGTGAGCGGCGCGTGCGGCGCGATCGTCGGGTGCAGGCTCGAGGCCTGCTGCCACGCGCGGTAGCGCACGCCCGCGACGAACTCGCCCGCGTTGCCGGTGGGCTGGAGCGGCACCCGGCGCCCGTTGCAGTAGATCGCGTGCCGGTCGTCGATCAGGCCGTGCACCTTCACCTGCAGGCGCTCGAGCGTTGCGTCGACGTAGCGCGCCGTGCCGCCGGGCGCGCCCTCCTCGCCCATCACGTGCCAGGGCTCCAGCGCCAGCCGCAGCTCCACCTCGACGTTGCGCGCGGCGAAGTCCCCCAACCGCGGGAACCGGAACTCGAAGTGCGGCGCGAACCACTCGGCCTGCAGCGGGTAGCCCAAGGCCGCGGTCTCCTCGATCACGTCGGCGAAGTCGTCCCAGACGAAATGCGGCAGCATGAAGCGGTCGTGCAGCTCGGTGCCCCATCGCTTGAGCCGCGCGGGTCGGTAGGGTTGCCGCCAGAAGCGCGAGACCAGCGCGCGCATCAGCAGCTGCTGCGCGAGGCTCATCCGCGCGTGCGGCGGCATCTCGAAGGCGCGCATCTCCAGCAGCCCGAGCCGCCCGGTGGCGCTGTCGGGCGAGTACAGCTTGTCGATGCAGAATTCCGCGCGGTGGGTGTTGCCGGTCACGTCCACCAGCAGGTGGCGCAGCAGCCGGTCGATCTGCCAGGGCGGCAGGCTCGGCCCGGCCTGCGACTGCAGCCGCTCGAGTTCGCGAAGCGCGATCTCGATCTCGTACACCGATTCGTGCCGCGCCTCGTCGATTCGCGGCGCCTGGCTGGTGGGCCCGATGAACAGGCCCGAGAACAGGTACGACAGCGACGGGTGGTTGTGCCAGTACGCGACCATGCTCGCGAGCAGGTCGGGCCGGCGCAGGAAGGGCGAATCGCCCGGCGTCGCGCCGCCCAGCACGAAGTGGTTGCCCCCGCCCGTGCCGGTGTGCCGCCCGTCGATCATGAACTTCTCGCTCGACAGGCGCGTGTGGTGGGCGGCCTCGTAGAGGAACGTGGTCTGCTCGACCAGCATCCGCCAGTTGTGCGCCGGGTGGACGTTCACTTCGATCACGCCCGGGTCGGGCGTCACGCGCAGCACGGCGAGCCGCGGGTCGCGCGGCGGCTCGTAGCCCTCCACCACCACCGGCAGGCCCGTCTCGTGCGCGGTGGCCTCGATCGCGGCCACCAGCTCGAGGTAGTCCTCCAGCGCGCTGGTGGGCGGCATGAACAGGTGCAGGCGGCCGGCGCGCGTCTCCGCGCACAGCGCCGTGCGCGTGATGTCCGCGGCCGACTCGAACATCGCGGGCGCGCGCTCGTCGGCGGGCGTCTCGAGGCCGCCCGCTTGCGCAGCGGCGGCGGACGCTGCGCGCGCGCCCGGCGAAACGCCCGCACCCGGCGGCTGCATCAGGATCTGCGCGTGCGAGGGCAAGGGCGGGAACGACTGCGTCGGGTCCGGCGCGTGCACCCACGGATAGTCCGAGGGCGCGACCCAGGGCTGCGAGTCGAGCGGCAGGCGAAAGCCGATCGGGGAGTCGCCAGGCACCAGGTAGCAGCGCTCGTCGCGCAGGAACCATCGGCCGCTGCGCCAGCGGCGCGGCCCCTGGCTCGCGCGCGCCACCGGCAGGACGTGGCCCGCCGGCTTGTCGAGTCCCTCGGTGAAGATGCGGCGAATGCGCGCGCGCTCCTGCGCGTCCTCCAGGCGCGAGTCGAAGGGGTCGACGTTCACCGGCAGGCGGCGCTCGCGCCAGAGGTAGTACCAGCTGTCCTCGAAGGCGGGAAAGACCAAGCCCGGGTCGAGACCCAGCCTCGCGGCCACGCGCGCGAGAAAAGCCTGCGACTGCGCGGCCGTGACGCCGTAGTCGGCCTCGTCGTCGGCGATCAGCGCCGGGTCCGACCACACCGGCTGGCCGTCCTTGCGCCAGAACAGGTTCAGCGACCAGCGCGGCAGCGGCTCGCCGGGGTACCACTTGCCCTGGCCGAAGTGCGACAGGCCCGTGGGCGCGTAGTGGTCGCGCAGCCGCGCGAGCAGCTCGCCGGCGCGCTTGCGCTTCAGTGGCCCCAGCGCCGCGGTGTTCCACTCCGCGCCGTCGCGGTCGTCGATCGAGACGAAGGTGGGCTCGCCGCCCTGCGTGAGCCGCACGTCGTTGGCATCGAGGTCTTCGTCGATGCGATGCCCCAGCGCCTCGATCTGCGCCCACTGCGCCTCGGAATAGGGCTTGGTGACGCGGGGCGCCTCCCAGATCCGCTCCACGCGCATCGCGTGCGAGAACTCGCATTCGGCCGGTTCCACCAGGCCGGTCACGGCAGCCGCCGACGCCGGGTCGGGCGAGCACGCCACCGGGATGTGCCCCTCGCCCGCGAGCAGCCCCGAGGTGGGGTCGAGCCCGATCCAGCCCGCGCCGGGGAGGTAGACCTCGCACCATGCGTGCAGATCGGTGAAGTCGGCCTCGGCCCCCGAGGGGCCGTCGAGCGACTTCACGTCGGGCTTGAGCTGGATCAGGTAGCCGGAAGCGAAGCGGGCCGCCAGCCCGAGGTGGCGAAGGAGCTGCACCAGCAGCCAGCTCGTGTCGCGGCACGACCCCTCGCCGAGCGCGAGCGTCTGCTCGGGCGTCTGCACGCCGGGCTCGAGCCTGACCAGGTAGCGCGTGTCGGCCTGCAGCTTGCGGTTCACCTCGACCAGGAAATCCACGGTGCCCGTCTCGGGGCGCCGGAGCGCGTCCAGGTACTGCGCGAAGCGCGGGGTCGCGGGCTGCCTGACGAGGTACGGCGCGAGCTGGTGGAGCTCGTCGTCGGTGTAGCGGAACGGGAACTTCTCGGCGTAGGGCTCGAGAAAGAAGTCGAAGGGATTGAACACCGACATCTCGGCGACGAAGTCGACCTCGATCCGCAACGCGTCGGTCTTGTCCGGAAACGCCAGCCGCGCGAGGTAATTCGCCTGCGGGTCCTGCTGCCAGTTGATGAAGTGCCCGGCCGGCTCGACCCGCATCGAATAGCTGAGGATGCGCGTGCGCGAGTGCGGGCACGGGCGCAGCCGCACGATCTGCGGGCCGAGCGCGACCGGCCGCTCGTAGCGGTACGACGTGAGGTGATTGAGCGCTACGTGGATCGACAAGGTGGAGCTCCGTGGGTTGTGGACGACCGGGCGCGCGGCCCGCAAGTGCGCGCGCGCGCCGGCGCGCGCTCACCGATCGCCGCGCCGGTCATCGCTGCGCGAATGCCCCCGGGCCCGGCGCCCGCGGGAGCTGCGCGCGCTCGGACTTGCACACGCCCGGCGGGCAGGGGTAGTGATAGTAGCGATCGTTCAGGTAGCGCGAGACCGCGTCGATCTCCTCGTCGAGCCACACCGCGCCGAGCTCGCGATCCCAGCGCACCACGAACGCCCTGATCTCGGCGAAAGACCGCGCCGCGCGCGGGTTTCGCTGGTGCACGCTGCGGTCGTGACAGAGCCCGCAGCGCATCTCGTACAGCACGCGTCCGCGAGCGGTCTCCGGGCTCTGGGCGACGGCGCCCGGCGCGGCGAGCGACAGCGCCGCCTGAACAACCGCCACCGCCACAACCCTGCCGAGCATTGCGCCGCACCTCCCGCGCAGATCGCGCCGCGCTTCCTCTCGCAATGCTAGCAGGTGCGGGCGAGCGCCCCGGGTTGCGGGGCCGCGGCGCGGGAAACGGCTATTTGAGCTCGATCGTGACCGAGCTCTCGCCGACGTTGCCGGCCGCGTCGAAGGCGCGGGCCGTGATCGTCCACTGCCCGGGCGAAACCTTGCGCGCGTTCCAGTTCACCGAATAGGGCGCGCCGGCGTCGGTGCCCACCAGTTGCCCGTTGGCGTAGAACTCCACGCGCGCAACCCCGTCGCTGTCGGTGGCGCTGGCCGCGAGCGAGACCCGCCCGCGCTTGAGCACCGCCCCCGCCGACGGGCTGGTCACCGAGACCACCGGCGCCACCGCGTCGCTGAACACGACGTAGGTTCCGGTGGCCGACGCGCTGCCGCCGCCCGCCGCCGAGTCGGTGGCGCTCGCCGTGATCGCGTACGCGGCGTCGGCGGCCGTGGTTGCCGAAGTCACCGACCAGGTCAGGGTCGCGCTCGCGCCGGGCGCCAGCGCGACGGCCGACGGCGCGAACGAACCCGAGAGGGCGCCGGGCAGCGCCTGGGTCATGCTGAACGTGCTGCCCGGGCAGGCCGCGCTGTTGCGGTTGGTCACGGTGGCGGTGTACTGCCTGGTCTGGCCGGGCGCGCCCGACTGGCTCGGCGGGCTGAGCGAAACGGCGGGGGCCGACGGGGTGCACGCCGGCGTGCCGCTCGCCACCGCGACGGTGGCCGCGCCGCCGCTGATCGACTGCACCGTGACCGAGACGCCGTTCGCCGCGTCGCTGAAGGTGCCGCCCGGGCCGAGCGCGGCGAGGAAATAGGTCTTGCTGCCCAGCGCGCCGTTGGAGCGGTGCACGCTGATCTGGTTCTTGTAGCCGCTCGAGAGGTTGAAGTCGAAGCCGTCGCCGGTGCGCAGGCTCAGGTAGTAGTGCTCGCCCGTGTCGGGCTTGGCGATGCGCAGGATCTGCGCGGCGGTCGACGCCGTGTTCGACGTGGACACGATCGAGTACGAGCCGCTCGAGCTCGCGTCGACCACGGTGCCGGTGGGCTGCCAGCCCGCGGCGATCCGGTTCGACGCGTTGAACTGCACCATCCGCGCACCGCCCATCGGGTCCGAGCCGTCGCCGTACTCGGCGCCGGGCGTGGCGGCGTGGTGGAAGCGCAGGTTGTGGCCGATCTCGTGCACGAACACGCCGGTGCTGCAGGTGGCCACCCACGACTGCGTGGGGAACGACCCGCCGAGGTAGGCGAGCCCCGCCCACCCGCAGCTGCTCACCGGCGGGATCGCGTACGAGATGCGCCGGTAGCTCGACAGGTTGATTCCGGCCGCCTGCGCGGCGGCCTTGAGCGCGCTGCCCCAGCCCGTGTAGTCGCAGGCGCCGCCCGACGAGTAGCCGATGTTGAAGGGTCCGACCACCTGCCCGGAGAACGACACGAGGTCGCGCGAGGTTTCCCTGTACAGGCGGTTGAGCGACGCGACGCTCGCGTCGGCGCTGAACAGGTTCGTCGCCACCTGCCCGGTGCCGCAGCTGAAGGCCTTGTCGGTGAAGTTCGCGGCGATCACGAGCGTGGTCTCGTTCACCGGCGCTGCGAGCGGCGTGGACGAAGTCGTGCTGGTCGAGCCCGAGGTGCCTCCGCCGGAACCGCCGCCCTTATTCGGCGCCGCCAGCGTCTCGACATTGCGGCGGTGGCCCACGACGAGGTGGTCCTTCAACAGCACGCCGCGGATCTTCACGTAGCTGTCCACGAGCTGGCGCAGCTCGTCGGCCGACAACGAAGCGTCGGCGGCGTCGATGTTCAGCCGCGTGGTCGTGCCGCTGGCGCTCACCTCGAGGAAGAAGTCCTCGCGCGTGCGGCCGTTGGCGAAGTCGTCGCTCACGCGCCCGAGCACCTTTCCGGTGGCGTCCACTTCCTGCTCCAGCCCGGCCGCGAGCGCCGCCGGGACCTTCGCGCGCAGCGATCCGGGAAGCGCCGCGAGCAGCACCTTCTCCGGGTTGCTCTTGACGATCGAGTACAGCGCCGCCTGGCGTTGCGCGATCTGCTCGAGCAGCTGCTGCTGCACCTGCGGCTTGTCCTTCGCCTCGGCGCGCTGCAGCCGTCGCAGGGTCGCGAGCATCTGGTTGGTGAGCACGGTGGCGGTCTCCCCGGCCGCGGGCTCGGGCTCGTGCGGCCCGTCGTGCGCGTGCGACGGCGAGATCGTCGCGGCAAGAAGGAACAGCGCCGCGATCGCGGCGCGCGGGAAGTTTCGGGATGCCGGCATGGGTGTCCTCTGCGCGCGGCACCTCGGCCTTCACTGGCAGGGCCCTCTCCCGACCAGCCGCCGACGCGGACCGCGCGATCGAGGCAAATGTCACACGAACCCCCGGCATTTCCGCACGGCGCAGGGACGAGCGGCGCGTATGCCGCGACGCGCGGAACGGCGGCAAATCCCCGTGCCCGCGAAGCGCGCGGCCGTCGGGGTTCAGCGTCCTTGCGTCGCCGCCCGGATCGCCAGCGACGCGGCGGCGAAGCCCATCGTCGCGGTCACCGTCACGATCGAGCCGTAGCCGGCGCAGGCGAGCGCCGCGCCCGCCCCGGAACCCGCCGCGCCCCGGGACGCGGCTTCGCCGGTGCGCTGCGCGTCGAAGTGCAGCGCCGGCACGCCGAACGCGCGATCGCGCTCGCGCGTGAAGCCGTGGTCGCGCCGAAGGCGCGAGCGCACCGACGCGAGCAGGCGGTCGCCGCGCGCGATCGCGAGGTCGGTGCATCGCAGCCCGAGCGGGTCGGCGATCGCGCCGGCCGCGCCGCACACGACGATCGGCTGGCGCCTTTGCGCGCACACCGAGATCATCGCCGCCTTCGCGCGCGGCTGGTCGATCGCGTCGATCACGATCGCGCCCTCGGGCAGCAGCTCGCCGGCATTGGCGTGCGTGACGAAGTCGTCCACGAGTTCCACCGCGCAGTCCGCGGAGATCTGCGCGATGCGCTGCGCCATCACCGCGATCTTCGACGCCCCGAGCGTGGCCTCGAGCGCGTGCACCTGGCGGTTGAGGTTGGATTCGGCAACGTGATCGAGGTCGATCAGCGTGAGCCGCCCGACGCCGCTGCGCGCGAGCGCCTCGGCCGCCCACGACCCCACGCCACCCACGCCGGCGATCGCCACGTGCGCGCCGCGCAGCCGCTCGAGCGCGTCACCGCCGAGCAGGCGCGCCACGCCGCCGAAGCGGCGCGCGTGTTCTTGCTGCACGGCGCGCCGCGCCTCAGGGCAGCAGCAGCGTGGAGCCGGTGGTCTTGCGGCTCTCGAGGTCGCGGTGCGCCTGGACCACGTCGCCGAGCCGGTAGCGCTGGTCGATCTCGATCTTCACCTTGCCGCTGGAGACCATCCGGATCAGGTCGGCCGACATCTCCTCGAGGTTGGCGCGGTTCGCGGTGTGCGCCATCAACGAAGGGCGGGTGATGTAGAGCGAGCCCTTGAGCGCCATCAGCGACATCGGGGCGACCGCCCCCGACGCATTGCCGAAGCTCACCATCAGCCCGAAGGGCTGCAGGCAATCGAGCGACGCCTGGAAGGTGTCCTTGCCGACGCCGTCGTAGACCACCGGAACCATCTTGCCCCCGGTGATCTCGCGCACGCGCTCGACGATGTTCTCCTCGCGGTACAGGATCGTGTGGTCGCAGCCGTACTTGCGCGCGAGCGCGGCCTTCTCCTCGGAACCCGCCGTGCCGATCACCGTCACGCCCAGCGCCTTGGCCCACTGCATCGCGATCAGCCCGACGCCGCCCGCCGCGGCGTGAAACAGGATCGTCTGCCCTTTGTGCAGCTTGTAGGTGCGGTGGAACAGGTACTGCACGGTGAGGCCCTTCAACATCATCGCCGCGCCCGTCTCGTAGCTGATCGTGCGCGGCAGCTTCACCAGCGGCTTCACCGACATGTTGCGAAGCTCGGCGTACGAGCCCGGCGGGCGGTCGGCGTAGGCGACGCGATCGCCCACTTTCAGGCCGGTGACCCCGGCGCCCACCGCGGTGACCTCGCCGGCAGCCTCCAGGCCGATGCCGGCGGGCAGCGGCTGCGGGTACAGGCCGGTGCGGAAGTACACGTCGATGTAGTTCAGCCCGATCGCGTGGTTGCGCACCTGCGCCTCGCCCGGGCCCGGCGCGCCGACTTCCACGTCCACGTACTTCATCACCTCGGGGCCGCCGGTGGTCTCGATTCTGATTGCCTTGGTCATCTTCTTTCCCATTGAAGTCGGTGGGCACGCGCGAGCGCCCGCCCGCGGGCGGGCGCGCCTGTTCGCATGCAATTGAAAGTATAGCGAGCGACGCGCGCTCAGGGCGGCGGGATCGCGCCCTTGCGTTCCACGATCATCGCGTAGGCCTGCGGCTCGCGATGGCGCGCGAAGTTGAACGTGGTGGTCTTGTACGACTTCGTGAGGTCGAGGTCGCAGCGCGCGATCGCCAGCTCGTCGGCGCTGGTCGTGCACGCGCCGACGATCTCGCCCGAGGGCGCGACGACGATCGAATTGCCGATCTGGTCCACGCCCTCCTCCACGCCGGCCTTGGCCACGCCCACCACCCACGTGCCGTTCTGGTAGGCGCCCGCCTGCATCACGAGCTCGTTGTGGAAGTGCGAGAGGTTGTCGTGCTCGGGCGCCGGCGGATTGTGCACCGGCGTGTTGTACCCGATCAGCACCATCTCCACGCCCTGCAGCCCCATCACCCGGTAGCTCTCGGGCCAGCGGCGGTCGTTGCAGATGCACATGCCGACCAGGCCGCCGAAGGCGCGAAACACCGGGAAGCCGAGGTTTCCGGTCTCGAAGTAGCGCTTCTCCAGGTGCTGGAACCTGCGCCAGGGCTCGTGCTCGGCGTGCCCGGGCAGGTGGATCTTGCGGTACTTGCCCACGATCGCGCCGGTCTTGTCGACCAGGATCGAGGTGTTGAAGCGGCGCGTGCGCCCGTCTTCCTCGGCGAGCTCGGCGTAGCCGAGGTAGAAACCGACGCCCAGCTCGCGCGCGGCCTCGAACAGCGGCCGCGTCTCGGGGCCGGGCATCTCGCGCTCGAAGAACGCGTCGACTTCCTCCTGGCGCTCGAAGTACCAGCGCGGGAAGAAGGTCGTGAGCGCGAGCTCCGGGAACACGACCAGGTCGCAGCCGTGCGACCTCGCCTGCGTCATCAGCGCCAGCATGCGCGCGACGACCTGGGTGCGCGACTCGGCGCGCGCGATCGGGCCGAGCTGCGCGGCAGCCACGGTGACGATTCTCGACATGGACTACTCCTGCGAAGCGAGCTCGAGCAGCGTGTGCAGCAGCACGTTGGCACCGGCCTGCAGGTCTGCGGGCTCGGTGTGCTCGGCGGGGTTGTGGCTGATGCCCTTCACGCTGGGCACGAAGATCATTGCGCTCGGGCAGATTCGCGCGAACATCTGCGCGTCGTGCCCCGCGCCGGAGGTCATCCGGCGGTGCGAGTGGCCCAGTTGCGCCGCAACGGCCTCCACCCGGTCGGCCAGCGCGGCGTCGAAAGTCACCGGCTCGAAGCGCGCGAGCCGGCGCGTCTCGATCGAGACCTTCTCGTCGCTGGCGAGCTCGCGCAGGAACTGCTCGAGCCGCGCCTCGGCGTGGCGCAGCAGTTCCTCGTCGGTGTTGCGCAGGTCGGCGGTGAGCGTGGCGCGCGCCGCGATCACGTTGATCAGGTTCGGGTGCAGGTCCACCTTGCCCACCGTGCAAACCTGCGACCCGCCCATCTCGCGCGCGAGCGCGCGCAGGAACGCGGCGATCGCCGCCGCGCAGTAGCCCGCGTCGCGGCGCAGGCGCATCGGCGTGGTGCCCGCGTGGTTCGACTGCCCGGTGATGGTGATCTCCTGCCACGAGATGCCCTGCAGGTTCTCCACCGCGCCGATCGTCACGCCCTCGGCGTCGAGCACGGGGCCCTGCTCGATGTGCAGCTCGAGGTAGGCGCTGGGCCTGAACTGGCCGAGCGGCGCGGTGCCGGCGTAGCCGATGCGCCGGAGCTCCTCGCCCAGCACCTTGCCGTCGATCGAGACCGCCGCCAGCGCCTCGTCGAGCGGCATCCCGCCCACGTACACGAGCGAGCCCAGCATGTCGGGGGCGAAGCGCGCGCCCTCCTCGTCGCTGAAGAACGCGACCACGATCGGCCGGCGCGTGACGATGCCCGCGTCGTTCAGCGTCTGCACCACCTCGAGCCCGCCGATCACGCCCAGGTTGCCGTCGTAGCGCCCGCCCGTGCGCACCGTGTCGATGTGCGAGCCCGTCATCACCGGGTCGAGCGGCTCGGCGCCGCGGCGCAGGCCGAAGACGTTGCCGATCGGGTCGATCGACACCTCCAGCCCGAGCTCGCGCATCCAGCCCGCGACCAGGTCGCGGCCGCGGCGGTCTTCGTCGCTGAACGCGAGCCGGCAGCACCCGCCGCCCTCGATCGCGCCGATCTCGGCGAGCGCGTCGAGCCGGCGCAGCAGGCGCTTTGCGTCGACGCGAAGCGCCCGGTGTTCCGTCGCCGCGCTCACGCCATCACCTGCTCGGCGCTGCGCCCCACGATCGAGCGATGGATCTCGGGATCGGTGTCGCCTTCGCTCCCGAGCAGCAGCACGCGCGAATCGGGCCCGAGGCCGAGCGCGGCGCGCAACTGCGCGTTGCCGCGCGTTGCGAGCAGCGCGGCGAGGCCGGCCGCGCCGGTCTCGCCCGAGACGATGGCCGGGTCGCCCGCCGCCGGGTCGTCGAAGGCGCGCACGCCCTCGAGCGCGAAGCGATCGGCCACCGCCATGTACGCGTCGGCGGCGCCCGAGACGATCTCCCAGGCGAGCGGCGAAACCTCGCCGCACGCGAGCCCCGCCATCACGGTGTCGAGGTCGCCGTGCACGGCCACCGGCCGGCCCGCGAGCGCGCTCTGGAAGAAGCAGTCGGCGCGCTCGGGCTCCACCACGACCACGCGCGGCCGGCGCTCGCCCCAGGCGATCCAGAAGTTCGCGCACACCGACGCCGCCAGCGCGCCCACCCCGGCCTGCACGAACACGTGCGTGGGCGGCTCCTGCCCGAAGCCCGCGACCACCTCGCGCGACATCACGCCGTAGCCGTGCATCACGTCCACCGGAATGTCGCGATAGCCCTCGTAGGTGGTGTCGGACACCACCGTCCAGCCGTTGCGCTCGGCCCGCTCGGCGGCGTGGCGCACCGAGTCGTCGTAGTTGCCGGCCACGCGCACTGCCTCGGCGCCGAAGCGCGCGATCGCGGCGCGCCGGCCCTCGCTCACCGTGGCGTGGACGTAGATCACGCAGCGGCACCCGAAGAGCTGCGCCCCCCAGGCGACCGAGCGGCCGTGGTTGCCGTCGGTGGCGCAGGTCACGGTGACCCTGGAGGCAGCGTCGCGCCACCGCCCGGCGATCAGGTCGGCCGAGGTCACCGGCACGCCGCCGTTGGCGGCCTCGATCCGCGACTTGAGCAGCCGGAACACCGCGTAGGCGCCGCCCAGCGCCTTGAAGCTCTTGAGCCCGAAGCGACTGCCTTCGTCCTTGTAGCGCAGACCGGCCAGGCCCAGCGACGACGCCAGCCCCGGCAAGCGGTGCAGCGGCGTTGCGGCGTAGCCCGGCCAGCCCGCGATCTCGCGCTCGGCGGCGGCGAAGCCCGCCTCGCCGAGGATCGCGGAGCGGGCCGCGCCGTAGGGTTCCCCGCGCGCGGCGGCGCGGGGATTGGGAAGTACGCGGACGCCGTCCGCCTGCAAGACGATCATCCGCGCATGACCCCGATTACTTGCTGTGCTTGGCGATGTCGGCGAGCATCGCGTTCAACATCGCGGTGCCCTCGGCGCCGAGCTGCTCCTCGATGATCTTGCGCACCGCGGGCTGCGACGACGCGGCGAACTTCTTCAGCTCGGCGGCCGGCACGGCGTTGACCTTCATCTTCTTGGCGAGCTTCGGAATGCCCTTCTCGGTGGAGGCCTCGATGATGCGCGAGATGCCGCGCCCGGCGTTCACGGCCACGTCGGCCGCTTCGTCCACGATCTTCTTCTCTTCGGCCGTGAGGCTGTTGTAGAACTTCGGGCTCACGAACCAGAAGTACGGCGTGATCACGTGGTTGGTGATCGACAGGTACTTCTGCACTTCGTCGAACTTCGCGAAAGCGATGATCGGCACCGGGTTCATCTGGCCGTCGGCCACGCCGGTCTGCAGCGCGGTGTACACCTCGGCCCAGGGCAGCGCGGTGGGCTGGCCGCCGAGCGAGCGGACGATCGCCTCGTGCGTGGGAAGCGTCATCGTGCGGATGCGCAGGCCCGCCATGTCGGCGGCGCTGGTGATCGGCTTCTTGTTGTTGGAAAAGGCGAAGAAGCCGCCCGAATCGAGCAGGCCGAGCACCTTCAGGCCGGTCTTGGCCTGCAGGTCGGCGGTGAACTTCTTGCCGAAGTCGCTGTCCTTGTCGATCACCTTGTCGGCCACCGCGATGTTCGGGAACGCGAACGGCAGGTCGAACACGCCCACCATCTTGTAGTGCGAAGCAACGCCGCCCGAGGACGAGATCACCGACTCGACGATGCCGTCGCGCACCTGCTGGATGACTTCGTTGTCCTTGCCCAGCTGGCCGTTGGCGAAGATCTGCACCTTGATGCCGCCGTTGGTGGCCGTCTCGACCAGGTTCTTGAACACCGCGGCCATCGCGCCCGAGTGGCTGTCGAAGGGGCTGTCGGGGTTCAGGTGCGCGATGCGCATGGTCTTCTGCGCGAACGCCGGAGAGGCGCCGATGACCGCGGCAACGGCGGTGGCCGCGGCTGCGAATGCCAGTTTGCGGAAAGCTCTCATTTCAATACCTCCTGGTTCAACGATCGAAAAAGGGTTGATTCGGGAACGCGCGGTCGATCAATCCACGAGCCCGAGCAAGCGCGGAACGAACAGGGTGAGGTCCGACCAGTAGGCGATCAGCCCGAGGATCGCCACCTCGGCGATCAGGAACGGCCAGAGCGACCTGGCGATGCGCTCGATGCGCTCGCCGGTGACCGAGGCGAGCACGAACAGGCACGCGCCCACCGGCGGCGTCATCAGCGAGATGTTAAGCGCCAGCACGATCATGACGCCGGCGTGCACCGGATCCATGCCGATCGCCACGGTGAGCGGCGCGAGCACCGGCGCGAGGATCACGAGCATCGCGTTGATGTCCATGAACATGCCGATGAACAGCAGCAGCGCGAGGATCAGCCCGATGATCACCTTCGGGTCTTCCGAGACCGCGAGGAACGCCGTGGCGATCATCTGCGGGATCTGGTTGAAGGTCATCCACCACCCGAGGATCGACGCCGAGGCGATGATCAGGAACACCACGCCGGTGATGCGCGCGGTGCGCACGAGCATCTGGTACAGGTCGGGCAGGCTCAGCTTGCGGTAGACCACGCCGCCCATGAACAGCGCGTAGGCGATCGCGATCGCCGCCGCCTCGGTGGGCGTGGCGATCCCGCCCAGGATCGAGCCCAGGATGAACACCGGCATCGCCAGCGCGGCGAGCCCGTCCTTGAACGCGACGAAGATCAGCCGCAGGCTCGGCCGCCCCTCGCCCTTGGGCAGGTTCCAGCGCCTGCCGAAGGCGGCGATCACGGCCATGCAGATCAGGCAGATCAGCAGGCCAGGAAGAATCCCGGCGGCGAACAGCCCGGCGATCGACACGCCCATCAGCGAGCCGTAGATGATCATCAGGTTCGACGGCGGAATCGTGGGCCCGATGATCGACCCCGCGGCCGTCACGGCGCAGGCGAAGGGGCGCGTGTAGCCCTTCTTCACCATCGCCGGCACCAGCGTGTTGCCAAACGCCGCGGCGTCGGCGGTGGCCGCGCCGGTGAGCCCGGCGAACATCACCGAGGCCACCATGTTCGAGTGCGCCATCCCGCCGCGCAGGTAGCCCACCAGCGCGTCGGCCAGCGCGATCAGCCGGTCGGTGATGCCCGAGCGGTTCATGATCTCGCCGGCGAGGATGAAGAACGGCATCGCGAGGAAGGTGAACAGGTCCAGCCCCGCGAAGAAGCGCTCGGGCGCCATGAGCAGGAAGCGGCCGCCCGGGTCGATCGTGAACATGCCCACGATGCCCGCGATCCCGAGCAGGTAGCCGATCGGCATCCCGAGCAGCAGCAGGCCGAAGAAGGTGACGGCCACGTAGATCACGGCGCGACGTGCTCGGGGTGCAGCCCGATGCGCGCCTGGTCGCGCACCGCGACCAGCGCGAGCTGGACGGCGGCGAGCGCCGCGGCCACCGGCACCGCGGCGAAGGGCAGCGCCTTGCTCATGCCGTAGATCATCGTGAAGGTGCGCGCGCCGCGCTCGGTGAGGCCCACGCCGTAGACGATGAGCAGCACGAAGAACGCGATGCCGAGCAGGTCGATGAGCAGCAGCAGCGCGCGGCGCGCCGCCAGCGGCAGCGCCGCGAACAGCATCTGCACGCCGATGTGCTCGCGCCGCGTGATGCCGCACGAGACCGCGAGCAGAGCCACCCAGATCATCAGGTAGCGCGCCGCCTCCTCCATGAACGTGATCGGCAGCGGCCAGACGTAGCGCACGATCACGCCGAGCCAGACGTCGAGCACGAGCACCACCATCAGCGCCACGCAGACGCGGTCGATCACGCGCGTGAGCCACTCGCTCGCGTTGTGCGCCTTCAGCGCCGCGCCGCCGAGCCCGGTCATGTCCCACATCGATGCGTCTCCCCCTGTCGCGATCCCCGCGGCGCGCTGGCGGGCCGTTGCCGCCGCGCGAGGCCTTGTCGGCGGTCGCGTTTGCGCCTATTCTGGACCACGAATTTCAAAAAGTCCAACGATGAAAAAGAAGTTTCAGCTGGTGCCGCCAGCCAAGGACGCGTCTGCCTCGGACGAGCAAGATCGAGGCCAACCGGCGAGGCGGCGTGCGCACGAGCGCGCGGCGCCGGCACTCGCCGCGCGCATCGAGCAGGCGTACGCGGCGATGCCGCCGAGCGAGAAGTCGGTGGCGAACCTGTTGCTCGAGTCGCCCGGGCGACTCGCGACGCATTCGGCCACCGAACTCGCGTCGCTCGCGCGATCGTCCAAGGCCGCGGTCACCCGCTGCATGCGCCGGCTGGGATACGAGAGCTTCGCGCTGGCGCGCGCCGACGCGCGGCAGGCGCAGCAGTGGGGATCGCCGCTTTACCTCGCGGCCGTCGGCGAAGCCAGCGCACGCCGATCCGATCTCGACGCGCACGTTGCCGCGGACGTCGAGATCCTGAACAAGACGCGCGACGCGCTCTCGGAAGACGACCTGACCGCGGCTGCCCACGCGCTCGCCGGTGCGCGGCGCGTCGTTGTCCTCGGGTTCAGGAACAGCCATCTGCTCGCGGGTTTCGCCAGGGCGCAACTGGGGCTGTTGCGACCCAACGTGGAGCTCGTTCCCACCGCGGGCGAGACGCTGGCCGAGGGTCTCGCCGAGCTCGGCCGCTCCGACGTCGTGCTCGCGCTCGGATTCAGGCGGCGCGTGCCCACCTTCGTGCGCGCGCTCGAGGTCGCGCACCGTGCCGGTGCGCGCATCGTCTACGTCACCGACCCCAGCGGCAGCGTCGCGCCGCGCACCGCAACCTGGACGCTTCGCTGCCACTGCCGCGGCGCCTCGCTGTTCGACAGCTACGTCGGCGCGATCAGCGTGCTCAACTACCTGGCCGCGCGGGTGGCGAGCCTGGTCGGGGAACCGGCCCGCAAGCGCCTGCAGGACGTGGAGCGGATGCACGGGGAACTGGGCGACCTGATCTGAGCGAAAATCGCGGCGCCCACAAAGGAGCACCCGGATGATCGACGTTCTCTCGATCGGCGAGCCGATGATCGAGTTCAACCAGACCTCGGCGCGCGAGCCCGCGTACCTGCGCGGCTTCGGCGGCGACACCTCGAACGTGGCGATCGCGGCGGCGCGCAGCGGCGCGCGCGCCGGGTACGCCACGCGGGTGGGCGACGACGGCTTCGGGCAACTGCTGCTCGAGCTGTGGCGCGCCGAGGGGGTGGACACCTCGCTCGTTTCCGTGGACCCCGCGGCGCACACCGGCGTGTACTTCGTGACGCACGGCCCGCGCGGGCACGCGTTCAGCTACCTGCGGGCCGGTTCGGCGGCGAGCCGCCTCGGCCCGCAGGACCTTCCCGCCGAGCGCGTTGCGCAGGCGCGCATCGTGCACGCCTCGGGCATCTCGCTCGCGATCTCCGCGAGCGCGTGCGACGCCGTGCTGCACGCCTTCGACGCGGCGCGCGGCGCGGGCCGCCGGGTGGCGCTCGACTCGAACCTCAGGATCAAGCTCTGGCCGCTCAGCCGCGCGCGCGCGATCATCGGCGCGGCCGCCGGCATGGCCGAGTACTTCTTTCCCAGCCTGGAGGACGCGACCGCGCTCTCGGGGTTGAGCGAGCACGATGCGATCCTCGACTGGGCGCACGCGCTGGGCGCCGCCGTCGTCTTTCTCAAGCTGGGCGCCGATGGCGTGGTCGTGAGCGAGGGCGGCCGGCGCGAACGCTTCGAGGGGCACCGGGTGAACGCGCTCGACGCGACCGGCGCAGGCGATTGCTTCTGCGGCGCGTGCCTTGCGCGCATCGCGGCCGGCGACTCGGTGTGGGAAGCCGCGCGTTACGCCAACGCCGCAGCGGCGTTGGCAACCACCGGATTTGGCGCGGTCGCGCCTCTCCCCGGACCCGAACAGGTGCGCGCGCTGCTTGCAAGCACTCGTTCCGCGCCGCGCTAGCAGCGCCATGCCAACTCCGAAGCGCGCCGCGAGCGCTCGCTCGACGCGCGCGAAACTTCAGAACGTGCCCGGGTACGCGCCGCCGTCGATCAGGAAGTTCTGCCCCGTGACGTAGGCGGCTTGCGCGCTGCACAGGTAGGCGCAGGCCTGGCCGAACTCCTGCGGATCGCCGAGCCTTCCGGCCGGGACGCCGGCGATCCTGCGCCGCATCGCCTCTTCCTCGCTCACGCCCATCGACTTCGCCGTGGCGGCCAGCGTGGCGCGGATGCGGTCGGTGTCGAACACGCCGGGCAGCAGGTTGTTGATCGTGACGTTGTGCGCGACGGTCTTGCGGGCGAGCCCGGCGACGAAACCGGTGAGCCCGCTGCGCGCGCCGTTCGACAGGCCGAGCACCTCGATGGGCGACTTCACCGAGCTCGAGGTGATGTTCACCACCCTGCCGAACTTGCGCTCGATCATCCGGTCCACCGTGGCCTTGATCAGCTCGATCGGCGTGAGCATGTTCGCGTCGAGCGCCTTGATCCAGTCGTCGCGCGTGAAGTTGCGGAAGTCCCCGGGCGGCGGCCCCCCGGCGTTGTTCACGAGGATGTCGATCTGCGGCGCCGCCGCCAGCGCCTGCGCGCGGCCGGCCTCGGTCGTGATGTCGGCCGCCACCGCCACCACCTCCACGCCGGTCTCGTCGGCGATCCGCTTCGCCGCCTCGGCCAGGGTCCGCTCGGTGCGCGCGTTGATCACCAGGTTCACGCCCTCGCCGGCGAGCGCGCGCGCGCAACCGTAGCCCAGGCCCTTGCTCGCGCCGCACACCAGCGCCCACTTGCCCTTGATGCCGAAATCCATCGTCGTCTCCTAGTCTTTTCTCATCGTGAGCAGGAACACGCCCGCCAGCACGATCGCCGTTCCGAAGAGCTGCGTCGCCGAGACCGGCTCGTCGAGCAGCAGGGCCGCCGACGCGATCGTCGCGGCAGGGCCGAGCATACCGGTTTGCGCGGCGGCCGATGACCCCACGCGCGCCACCCCGACCATCACCATGAATATCGGCAGCACCGTGCACAGCACCGCGTTCACGACCGAGAGCCCGTAGACCTCGGCCGGCTGCGACACGAGCGCCCGCGCGTCGAGCGCCACCGCCTGCACAAGGCACGCGATGCACGCGACGATGCTCGCCCACGCCGTGAGGCGGATCGGGCCGATGCGCGCAACGAACTCGCCCCCCACGACCAGGTAGACGGCGTAGGCGAGCGCGCTGCCGAACACCAGCGCCGCGCCCAGCGGAACGTCGTCGCCGGACACGTTCAGGTCGTGCCAGAACACGAACAGCACCCCCGCGTACGCGATCACGAGCGCGATCCACTCGAGCGGCACGACCCGCTTTCGCAGCACCAGCACCGAGATCAGCATCACCAGCGTGGGGTTGAGGTAGAGGATCACCCGCTCGAGCCCGGCCGAGATGTACTGCAGGCCGATGAAGTCGAGAAAGCTCGCGAGGTAATAGCCCACCAGCCCCATGCCCGCGATCGGCAGCACGTCGCGCGCGCCGAGCCGCGCGCCCGCGTTGCGCCCCGCGTACCAGGCCGCGAGCGCGAACAGCGGCAGCGCGAAGGCCATTCGCAGCGCGATCAGCGTGACCGGGTCGACGCCGTAGCGGTACGAGAGCTTGACGATGATCGCCTTGAACGAGAACAGCACCGATCCGGCGGCCGCGAGCGCGAGGCCGCCCAGGCGCGCGCGCTGCGCGCTCATCTCCCGGGTCTACCGCCGGCGCAGGATCGAGCCGAGCACGCCGCGGATGACTTCGCGCCCGATCGTGGAGCCGATCGTGCGCGCCGCGCTCTTGGCCACCGCTTCGAGCAGCGAGTCTTTCCGCCCCGTGCCCCGCAGGATGCCCCCCAGCGCGCCGCCGCCGGAAGGCGCCGCCTTTTCGGCTTCCTTGCGCGCCGCCGCCTGCGCGGCCTCCTGTTCGGCCGCCTTCGCCTTGGCCGCCGCGTCGGCCGCCAGTTTCTCGTAGGCCGACTCGCGATCGAGCGGCTGCTCGTAGATTCCGGCGACGACCGAGCGGCGCATCACGTCGGCGCGCTCGGCGCCGTCGATCGGCCCGATGCGCGAGGCCGGGGGCATCACGAACGCGCGCTCGACCACGCTCGGGCGCCCCTTGGCGTCGAGGAACGACACCAGCGCTTCGCCCACCCCCAGCTCGGTGATCGCGGCCTCGGCGTCGAAGGCCGGGTTCTGGCGCATCGTGCTCGCGGCCGACTTCACCGCCTTCTGGTCGCGCGGCGTGAACGCGCGCAACGCGTGCTGCACGCGGTTGCCGAGCTGGCCCAGCACCGCTTCGGGCACGTCGAGCGGGTTCTGCGTCACGAAATACACGCCCACGCCCTTGGAGCGGATCAGCCGCACCACCTGCTCCACCTTCTCGAGCAGTGCGCGCGGCGCTTCGTTGAACAGCAGGTGCGCCTCGTCGAAGAAGAACACGAACCTGGGCTTGTCGGGGTCGCCGACCTCGGGCAGGTTCTCGAACAGCTCCGAGAGCAGCCACAGCAGGAACGCGCCGTAGAGGCGCGGCGCGCTCATCAGGCGGTCGGCCGCGAGGATGTTGAGCACGCCGCGACCGCTCGCGTCGGTCTGCATCATGTCGTCGAGGTTGAGCATCGGCTCGCCGAAGAAGCGGTCGGCGCCCTGCGCGTCGAGCGCGAGCAGCCCGCGCTGGATCGCGCCGATCGACGCGGCCGAGACGTTGCCGTACCCGGTGGTGAACTGGCGCGCGTTCTCGCCCACGAACTGCAGCATCGCGCGCAGGTCTTTCGCGTCGAGCAGCAGCAGCCCGCGCTCGTCGGCGATCCTGAACACCAGGTGCAGCACTCCTTCCTGCGTGTCGTTGAGCCCGAGCATGCGCGCGAGCAGCAGCGGCCCCATGTCCGAGACGGTCGCCCGCAGCGGGTGCCCCTTCTCGCCGAACACGTCCCACAGCGTGACCGGGAACGCCCTGAACTCGGGCTCGGGCAGGCCGAGGCGGTCGAGGCGCTCGCTGAACCTGGGGCTGGTCGCGCCGGCGCGCGCCACGCCGGTGAGGTCGCCCTTCACGTCGGACATGAACACCGGCACGCCGATCGACGAGAACGCCTCGGCCATCACCTGCAGCGTGACGGTCTTGCCGGTTCCGGTGGCGCCGGTGATCAGCCCGTGGCGATTGGCCAGCGCGGGGAGGATGCCCAGCTCGGTGTCGCCGGCGAGGGCGATTCTCATTGGTTCTGACATGGCCGCGGGGCGCGGCCGCGAGCGCCGCGCGTTGGTTTGGGTGGATCGGGTCGATGCTAAAATGACGGACTTCTCCCGCAATTCGACCACGCGCCGCGCGGGCAGCGCAAGCGCGTTCAGGAAGGGTTCCTCCATGGCCGGCCATTCGAAGTGGGCCAACATCCAGCATCGCAAGAACCGCCAGGACGCCAAGCGCGGCAAGATCTTCACCCGGGTGATCAAGGAAATCACGGTTGCGGCAAAACTGGGCGGCTCCGACCCCTCCACCAACCCGCGGCTGCGCCTCGCGATCGAGAAAGCCTCCGACGCCAACATGTCGAAAGACACCGTCACGAAGGCGATCCAGCGCGGCGCGGGCGAGCTCGACGGCGCCAACTACGAGGAGATCCGCTACGAGGGCTACGGCACCGGGGGCGCCGCGGTGATCGTCGATTGCATGACGGACAACCGCACGCGCACGGTGGCCGACGTGCGCCACGCGTTCTCCAAGCACGGCGGAAACCTCGGCACCGACGGATCGGTGGCCTTCCTGTTTCGCCACTGCGGGCAGTTCCTGTTCGCGCCCGGCGCGCGCGAGGAGCGGGTCATGGAGGTTGCGATCGATGCCGGCGCTGACGACGTCCTCACCGACGCCGAGGGCGGTCTGGAGGTCACCTGCGCGCCGGGAGACTTCGCCGGCGTGAAGAAGGCGTTCGACGACGCCGGCCTGAAAGCCGAGGTGGCGGAGGTCACGATGAAGCCGCTCACCGAAACCGAGATCGCGGGCGACGCCGCGCAGTCGATGCGCAAGCTGGTCGACGCACTCGAAGACCTCGACGACGTGCAGCAGGTCTACACCAACGTCGTCTTCGACGAGAGCGAATGAAGCGCCCGCACGCGAAGCGCCCGCACGCGCGCCCGACTCGCGCCCCGACCCGGGCGGGGCGCCCGTGAAGCTGCTCGTGATCGGTTCGGGCGGCCGCGAGCACGCGCTCGCGTGGCGTCTCGTGCAATCGCCGCGCGTGCAGACCGTGTTCGTCGCGCCCGGAAACGGCGGCACGGCCCGCGAGCCGGGGCTGGAGAACGTGGCGATCACCGACCTCGTCGAGCTCGCCGACTTCGCCCTCGGCGAGGACGTCGCGTTCACGGTGGTCGGCCCCGAGGCGCCGCTCGCGGCCGGGGTGGTGGACCTCTTTCGCGAGCGCGGGCTGGCGATCTTCGGGCCCACCAGCGCCGCCGCCCAGCTCGAGTCGTCGAAGGACTTCGCCAAGGCCTTCATGAAGCGCCACGGCATCCCCACCGCCGCGTACGAGACCTTCACCGACGCCGCCGCGGCGCACGCCTGCGTGGAGCGCCGCGGCGCGCCGATCGTCGTGAAGGCCGACGGCCTCGCGGCCGGCAAGGGCGTGGTGGTGGCCGCCACGGTGCAGGAAGCGCACGCCGCGATCGACGCGATGCTGGTGGGCAACAGCATGGGCTCGGCCGGCGCCCGGGTCGTGATCGAGGACTTCCTGCGCGGCGAGGAGGCCAGCTTCATCGTCATGGTCGACGGCCGCAACGTGCTGGCGCTGGCCTCGAGCCAGGATCACAAGCGCCTGCTCGACGGCGACCAGGGCCCGAACACCGGCGGCATGGGCGCGTATTCGCCGGCTCCGGTGGTCACGCCCGAGATCCACGCCAAGGTCATGCGCGAGATCATCATGCCCACGGTGAGCGGCATGGCGCGCGAGGGCATTCCGTTCACCGGTTTCCTCTACGCGGGCCTGATGATCGACGACAGCGGCCAGCCGCGCACGCTCGAATTCAACTGCCGCATGGGCGACCCCGAGACGCAGCCGATCATGGCCCGCATCAAGAGCGACCTCGCGGCCGTGTTCGAGCTGGCGATCGAGGGGCGCCTCGACGAAGCCGAGGTCACCTGGGACCGGCGCACCGCGCTGGGCGTGGTGCTCGCCGCGCCGGGATACCCGCAGGCGCCGCGCGCGGGCGATCGCATCCGCGGGCTCTCCGCCAGGGGCAACGCCCCCGACGCCGACTGCCTCGTGTTCCACGCCGGCACGCGCGACGAGGGCGACGAGATCGTCACGGCGGGCGGCCGCGTGCTGTGCGTGACCGCGCTGGGCGACTCGGTGAAGATCGCGCAGTCGGTCGCGTACCAGGCGATCGAACAGATCGCCTTCGACGGCATGCAGTTTCGCAGCGACATCGGCCACCGCGCGCTGGCGCGCAAGCGCTGAACCCGGCGCGCACCACGAGAGCCCCGCCACGACATGCCAGACCAGGCTCCCGACGCGGCACCGCACGCGCAGCGCCCCGACAGCGCGGCCGTTCGCAACTACCTCGTTGCGCTGCAGGCCCGGATCGTGTCGGCGCTCGAGGCGCTGGACGGTACGCGGTTTCGCGCCGACCAGTGGCAGCGCCCCGAGGGCGGCGGCGGCACCACGCGGGTGATCGAGGAAGGCGGCGTGTTCGAGCGCGGCGGCGTGAACTTCTCGCACGTGTTCGGCGAGCGGCTCCCGCCCTCGGCGAGCGCGCAGCGCCCGCAACTCGCGGGCCGGGCGTTCGAGGCGATGGGCGTGTCGCTGGTGCTGCACCCGCGCAACCCCTACGTGCCCACCGTGCACATGAACGTGCGCTTCTTCGCCACGCGCGGCGGCGGCGAGCCGGTGTGGTGGTTCGGCGGGGGCATGGACCTCACGCCCTACTACCCGTTCGAGAAAGACGTCGTGCGCTTTCACTCGGTGTGCCGCGACGCGCTCGCCCCGCACGGCGAGCACCTGCACCCGCGCTTCAAGAAGTGGTGCGACGAGTACTTCTTCCTCAAGCACCGCAACGAGCCGCGCGGCGTGGGTGGGGTGTTCTTCGACGACTTCAGCGAGCTCGGGTTCGAGCGCTCGTTCGCGATGACCCGCAGCGTGGGCGACGCGCTGCTCGAGGCCTACGTGCCGATCGTGCAGCGCCATCGCGACGCTGCCTGGGGCGAGCGCGAGCGCGCGTTCCAGGCCTACCGCAGGGGCCGCTACGTGGAGTTCAACCTGGTCTACGACCGCGGTACGCTGTTCGGGCTGCAATCGGGCGGGCGCACCGAGTCGATCCTGATGTCGATGCCCCCGGTGGCGCACTGGCGCTACGACTGGCAGCCCGACCCGGGCAGCGCCGAGGCGCGCCTGTACACCGACTTCCTGCGCCCGCGCGAATGGGTCTAGGGCCTGTTCGCGCCACGTTCGTGACACGCCAGCGCATCGGCATTCTCGGCGGCACCTTCGATCCGGTTCACGTCGGGCACCTCGCGCTGGCGCGCGCGGCGCGCGACGCGCTCGCGCTCGACGAAGTCAGGTTCGTGCCCACGGCGCGCTCGTGGCAAAAGGGCGCGGCGGGCGCGAGCGCGCAGCAGCGCCTGGCCATGGTTCGGCTGGCGGTCGGCGCCACGCCCGGCTTCGGAGTCGATGCGCGCGAGGTCGAGCGCGGCGGTTCGAGCTACACGATCGACACCCTGCAGGCGCTGCGCGCCGAGCTGGGGCCGCAACCCGCGCTGGTGCTGCTGATCGGCAGCGACCAGCTGCGCAACCTCTGGAGCTGGCGCCGGGCCGACCAGCTGCTCGACTACGCGCACATCGCGTGCACGCAGCGCGGGCCGTCCGACCCGGCGCCCCTCGCGCCCGAGGTCGAGGCGCTGATCGACGCGCACGGCCGCGACGCGCTGCCCGACGAGGCCGCGGGGAGCATCGTCTTCTTCACGATGCCGCCGGTGCCGGTTTCCGCGACCGCGTTGCGCGCCGAACTGGCGCGCGGCGCGCGCCCGCGCGAACTGGTTCCCCCCGGCGTTCTCGACTATATTGAAACGCATCGACTCTACCGGAGAGACAGTGCCCACTGAAGCCAGAGAAAGACCCGGCGCGAGGCCGACCGACCTGCGCAAGCTGCAGCGGCTGGTGGTCGACGCGCTCGAGGAAGTGAAGGCGCAGGACATCCGCGTGTTCAACACCACCGATCTCACGGGCCTGTTCGACCGGGTCGTGGTGGCGTCGGGCACTTCGAACCGCCAGACCCGGGCGCTCGCGTCGCGCGTTTGCGAGAAGGCGAAGGCACACGGCGCGCAGGTGCTGTCGGTGGAGGGCGAGGAAACCGGCGAGTGGGTGCTGGTGGACCTGGGCGACATCGTCGTGCACGTGATGCAGCCGGCCATCCGCAGCTACTACAACCTCGAGGAACTCTGGGGCAGCAAGCCGGTGCGCGTGAGGCTGGGCGCGCCCGCGGCGCGCTGAGCCCCGGGTGCGCGAGCGGCCCGACGCAAGAGCGGCGCGACCGGCCCGCGCCTGCCGATGCTGATCCGCGTGATCGCCGTGGGCACCCGCATGCCCGGGTGGGTGAGCGAGGCCGTGGCCGAGTATTCGCGGCGGATGCCGGCCGAAATGCGTCTCGAGTGGCGCGAAGTTCGCGCCGAGCCGCGCTCCGCGAACGGCAACCCGCAGCGCTGGATGGAACGCGAGTGCGAGCGCATCCGGGCCGCCCTGCCGGCGAACGCGAGCGTCGTGGCGCTCGACGAGCGCGGCGCCGACCTCGACACGCGCGCGCTCGCGCAGCGCCTGCGGCACTGGCAGCGCGAGGCCCGCCCGGTCGCGATCCTGATCGGCGGACCCGACGGCCTCGACGCCTCGCTCAAGTCGCAGGCGAGCGAGTCGATCCGGCTGTCCTCGCTCACGCTCGCGCACCCGCTCGTGCGCGTCGTGCTCGCCGAGCAGCTCTACCGCGCGTGGTCGCTGCTCGCGAACCACCCCTACCACCGCGAATGACCCCCGTCGCCGCCGTGCGCCTCCAACGGGCCGGTTTCCCGGTGCCGCCGGGCTAGCCGATGGCCGCGGCGCAGCATCCGTTCATCTACCTCGCCTCGGCGAGCCCGCGGCGCCAGGAGCTGCTGCGCCAGATCGGCGTCGCGTTCCGGCTGCTGCCCGCGGCGCCGGCGCACGAGGCCGAGGCGATCGAGCAGCCGATCGCGGCGGAATCCCCTGCGGTCTACGTGCGCCGCGTGGCGCTCGCCAAGCTCCACGCGGCGCTCGAGCGCCGCGAGCGCCTCGCGCTGCCGCAGGCGCCCGTTCTCGCCGCCGACACCACCGTGGCGCAGGGCGGCACGATGCTGGGCAAGCCGCTCGACGCCGCCGACGCGGCGCGCATGCTGCGATGCCTGTCGGGCCGCACGCACAGGGTGCTCACCGCGGTGGCGCTCGCGCACGGCAGCCGGCGGCGGCTGGCGGTGAGCGTTTCGCGCGTGACGTTCGCGCGGCTCACCCCGCGCCAGATCGACGCCTACGTGGCCACCGGCGAGCCTTTCGACAAGGCCGGCGGCTACGGCATCCAGGGCGCGGCCGGGGCCTTCGCGCGCCGGATCGAGGGCAGCTACTCCGGTATCATGGGCCTGCCGCTGTACGAGACCGCGCGACTGCTGCGAGGCCTGGTCGATTCGCCACTGCTCGGCGGCACCCGCGCAACCGACCGACAGCGATGACCGAAGAGATCCTCGTCAACCACGCCGCGCACGAAACCCGGGTCGCGCTGATCGAGGAGGGGGTCGTGCAGGAGCTGCACATCGAGCGCGCGGCCACCCGCGGGCTCGCGGGCAACGTCTACCTGGGCAAGGTCTCGCGCGTGCTCCCCGGCATGCAGTCGGCGTTCATCGACATCGGCCTCGAGCGCGCCGCTTTCCTGCACGTGGCCGACCTGTGGCAGTCGCGCGCGCAGGGCAACGGGTCGACCCAGGCCGTTCCGATCGAGAAGCTGCTGTTCGAGGGCCAGCCGCTGCTCGTGCAGGTGATCAAGGATCCGCTGGGCACGAAGGGCGCGCGGCTCTCCACGCAGATCAGCATCGCGGGCCGCCTGCTGGTGTTCCTGCCGCAGGATCCGCACATCGGCGTGTCGCAGCGCATCGAGAAGGAGGCCGAGCGCGTGCAGCTCAGGGCCCGGCTGCAGGCCGTCGTTCCGCCCGACGAGCGCGGCGGCTTCATCATCCGCACCTCGGCCGAGGGGGCCAGCGAGCAGGAATTCGCCGCCGACCTGGAATACCTGCGCACGCGCTGGCGCGAGATCCTCGAAGCGAGCCAGCACCTGCCGGCGCCGTCGCTGCTCTACCACGAGCTGAGCCTCGCGCAGCGCATCGTGCGCGACGTCGCGCACCCGCACACCGCGTCGGTGCTGGTGGACTCCCGCGCCGAGACCGAGCGGCTCGCGGCATTCGCGGCAACCTACGTGCCTGCGCTCGTGCCGTGCATCCGCCAGTACAGCGGCGAGCGCCCGCTGTTCGAGCTGCACGGCGTGGAAGACGAGATCGCGCGCGCGCTCGCGCGCCGCGTCGACCTGAAGTCCGGCGGCTACCTGATCATCGACCAGACCGAGGCGCTCACCACGATCGACGTCAACACGGGCGGCTACGTGGGCGGGCGCAGCTTCGACGACACGATCTTTCGCACCAACCTCGAGGCCGCGCACGTGATCGCGCGCCAGCTGCGCGTGCGCAACCTCGGGGGCATCATCGTCGTGGACTTCATCGACATGGCGAGCGCCGAGCACCGCGAGTCGGTGCTCCAGGAGCTGCGCAAGGCGCTGGCGCGCGACCGCACCCGCACCTCGGTCAACGGCTTCACGGCGCTGGGCCTCGTGGAGCTCACGCGCAAGCGCACGCGCGAGTCGCTCGCGCACGTGCTTTGCGAGCCCTGCCCCGCCTGCGCGGGGCGCGGCGTGCTGCGCACGGCTCGAACCGTGTGCTACGAGATCCTGCGCGAGATCCGGCGCGAGTCGCAGCAGTTCAACCCGCGCGAGTTCCGGATCCTCGCCGCGCAGGACGTGATCGACCTCTTCCTCGAGGAGGAGGCGCAGTCGCTCGCCGCGCTGTGCGACGCCATCGGCAAGCAGGTCTCGTTGCAGGTGGAGTCGATCTACACGCAGGAGCAGTACGACATCATCCTGATCTGAACCCGCCGGCCGGCCTGGAAACCCGATCGAACCGGCCCCGGCGAAAAGGCGCACGAACCATCCGATGACACCGACCACACTCGTCACTGGCGCTGCCGGCTTCATCGGCATGCACGTCTGCGAGCGCCTGCTCGCGCAAGGCCACCGCGTGGTCGGCCTCGACAACCTCAACGACTACTACGACCCGGAGCTCAAGCGCGCGCGGCTCGCGCAGCTCGAGCCGCGCGACGGCTTCGAATTCGTCCGGCTCGACCTCGCCGACAACCCGGCGGTGGACGCCGTGTTTCGCGACCGCCGCCCGGAGTTCGTCGTCCACCTCGCCGCGCAGGCGGGGGTGCGCTACGCGCTCGACCACCCGTTCAGCTACGTCGACAGCAACCTGCGCGGAACGGCCTCGGTTCTCGAGGGTTGCCGGCACCACCGCGTGCGCCACCTCGTGTGCGCGAGCAGCTCGAGCGTGTACGGCGGCAACGCCAAGGTGCCGTTCTCCGAGCGCGACCCGGTCGACCACCCGGTGAGCCTGTACGCGGCCACCAAGCGCTCCAACGAGCTGATGGCGCACAGCTACGCGCACCTGTTCGGCCTGCCGGTGACGATGCTTCGCTACTTCACCGTCTACGGCCCCTGGGGTCGGCCCGACATGGCGATCTGGAAGTTCAGCGACGGCCTGCTCTCGTCGAAGCCGATCGACGTCTTTGCCGGAGGTCACCTGTCGCGCGACTTCACGCACGTCGACGACGCCGCCGATGCCACGGTCGCGCTGCTCGGGCTCGCGCCGCAGGCGGCCGCTCCGGGGCAGGCCCCGGCCGCCGCGCGCCCGGACGCGAGCTGGGCGCCGTTTCGCGTGCTCAACGTCGGGCGCTCGGACCCGGTCACCGTGAACGAGCTGATCGGCCACCTCGAGCGGCTCACCGGCGCGCGCGCGATCCGCCGCGAGCTGCCGATGCAGCCCGGCGACGTGGAGCGCACCTGCGCCGACCCGTCCGCGCTTCGCGCGCTCACCGGATTCGAGCCCCGGGTGGCGCTGGCCGACGGGCTGGCGAGCTTCGTGGACTGGTTCCGCGGCTGGCGTACCCGCTCGCGCTAGCGCCGGCGGCGCGGCGGCGACCGAGCCGCGCGACACCGAGCCTGGCGACATCGCGCCGCGCGATCGAGCCGCGCTTCGCGCTCAGGCGCCGCCCGAATACTGGATCCGGTGCAGCAGCGCGTAGGCGCCGCCGCGCGCAACGAGCTCGTCGTGCCGGCCCTGCTCCACGATGCGGCCGCCCTCGATCACCACGATGCGGTCGGCGCGCTCGATCGTGGACAGGCGGTGCGCGATCACCAGCGTCGTGCGCCCGGCCATCGTGCGCTCGAGCGCCGACTGCACCTCGCGCTCGGTGTGCGAATCGAGCGCCGACGTGGCCTCGTCGAGCAGCAGGATGGGCGCGTTCTTGTACAGCGCGCGCGCGATCGCGAGCCGCTGGCGCTGCCCGCCCGAGAGCGTGGCCCCGCGCTCGCCGATCACCGCGTCCAGGCCCGCGGGCAGGTCGCGCACGTAGGTCTCGAGCGCGGCCGCCGAGAGCGCGTCCCAGACCGCCTCGTCGCTCACCTCGCCATCGACCCCGAAAGCCACGTTGGCCCGCACCGTGTCGTTGAACAGCACGATGTCCTGGCTCACGAGCGCGAGCTGCGCGCGAAGGCTCTCGAGCGTGAGATCGTCGACCGCAACGCCGTCGATCAGCACGCGCCCCGAAGTGGGCGAGAGAAAGCGCGGAACGAGGTTCACCAGCGTCGTCTTCCCGCCCCCGGAAGACCCGACCAGCGCCACCAGCTCGCCCGCGCGCACGTCGAGGTCCACCTCGTGCAGCGCGTCGCGCTCGGCCCCCGGATACCGGAACGAGACGCGCTCGAAGCGCAGCGCCCCCGTTGCCCGCGCCATCGTGCGGCGCCCGGCGTCGGCTTCGGGCGGGTGGTCGATCAGCTGGAACACCCGCTCGGCCGCAGCCAGCCCGCGCTGCAGCGCGCTGTTGACGTCGGCGAGGCGCTTGAGCGGCGCGAGGAGCATCAGCATCGCGGTGACGAAAGACACGAAGCCGCCCACCGTGACCTGGCCGTCGATCGACTGCGCGAGCGCGATCGAGACGACGATCGCCATCGCCACCGCCGCGCACAGCTGCGTGATCGGCACGGTGGCACCGCCGGCGATCGCGTTGCGCATCGCGAATCCGCGCAGCTGGTCCGACGTGCGCCCGAAGCTGAGCGCCTGCTGCGCGTAGGCGCCGAACACCTTGATCACCTTGTAGCCGTGCACCGCCTCCTCGACCACGCGCGTGAGCTCGCCCGTGTGCTCGAGGCTGCGCCGGTTGAGCATGCGCATGCGCCTGCTGAACGCCATCACCACCAGCGCGAACACCGGCATCAGCGCCAGCGCCACCAGCGTGAGCTCCCAGTTGAGGTACAGCAGCCAGCCGAGCAGGCCGACCAGGACGAGCGAGTCGCGCACCACGGTCGTGATCACGCTCGTGGTCGCCATCGTGACGTTGTTCACCTCGAACACGATCTTGGAGATGAGCTGGCCGGCGGCCTCGCGCTCGAAATCCGAAGCCGGCAGCCGCAGCACGCGCGAGAACATCTCGCGGCGAAGGTCCACCAGCACCTTGTTGGCCACCCAGGTGAGCGCGTAGTTGCTGGTGAAGGTTGCGATCCCGCGGACGACGAAGATCGCGATGATCGCCGCCGGCACGAACCAGATCGCGATCTCGCCGCGCCCGGCGAAGCCGTCGTCGAGCAGCGTCTTCATCAGCGCCGGGAACATCGGCTCGGTGGCCGCGGCGACCACCATCGCCACGAGCGCCCACCCCAATCCGCGAAGGTACGGACGCGCGTAGCCGACCAGCCTTCGGTATATGGCGAGACTCTCGTTCACGGCCGGCCGGATTCTAGCAGCGCGAGCGCGCCGCGCGGCTCAATACTCGACCTTGACGGTCTTGGCGTGCAAGCGGCCCAGCGCCTCGGCGATGAGGTCGTCGTTCGGGTTCACGCGCCACTGCTCGCCCAGCTCGATCGCGCAGCTCGCCTCGGCGTTGCCGTACTCGACCACGACCGGGATCGACGGCGCGTCGGGCAGCCCCTGGGGGACGTGCGGCTCGATCACGCTGCGCAGCGCCCGGATCTCGGCCACGCCGTTCAACTGGATGCGCAGGCGCTTGCCGAACTCGTTGCGCGCCTCCACCAGCGCGAGCACGCGCTCGGCCACCACGCGCTGGCCGCCGGTGTAGTCGTCGCGCGACACCTTGGCCAGGACCACGAGCAGGTGGTCGTCGCGAATCACCGACCGGTACCGCTCGAACATCTCGCTGTAGACGGTGACCTCGACCGCGGCCGTGCCGTCGTCGAGCGTGACGATCGACATCTTTCCCCGCCGCGACATCTGGGTGCGCTGCGCGGCGACGATTCCGGCGATCCACACCGCGCCGTGCGCGGGCTGCAACTGCGCCAACTGGGTCTTCGCGAACCAGCGCACCTCGTCGGCGTAGTCGGTGAACAGGTGCCCGCTGAGGAAGAAGCCCAGCGCGCTCTTTTCCTCGAGCAGCCGCTGCCGGTCCGTCCAGCCCGGCGCCCGCACCCAGGCGATCGGCGCGCCCCCGGCGCCGTCGCCCTCGTCGAACAGGCTCACCTGGTCGGCGGCCGCGGCGCGCGCCTCGGCCGCCTCCATCGCGTTGCCCACGTTCGCGAGCAGCTTCGGGCGGTCGGGGTCGATCGCGTCGAAGGCGCCCGCGCGCACCAGCGCCTCGACCGCGCGCCGGTTCACCTGGCGGCGGTCGATGCGCGCGCAGAAATCGAACAGGTCCGCGAACGGCGACTCGGCGCGCGCCTCGACGATGCTCGTCACGGCCGCCGCCCCGCTGCCCTTGACCGCGCCCAGCCCGAAGCGGATCGCCGACTCGCCCACCGGCTCGAAGCGCAGCCCCGAGGCGTTCACGTCGGGCGCGAGGATCTCGAGCCCGTTGGCGCGCGCGTCCGAGACCAGCATCTGGATCTTGTCGGTGTCGGCCATCTCCGAGGACAGCGTGGCCGCGAGGAACTCGGCCGGGTAGTGCGCCTTGAGCCACGCGGTGTGATAGGTGATCACCGCGTAGGCCGCGGTGTGCGACTTGTTGAACCCGTACTCGGCGAACATCGCCATCAGGTCGAACAGCCGGTTCGCGAGTTCGGCCGGGTAGCCCTTGGCGAGCGCGCCGTCGACGAAGGTGTCGCGGTGCTTCGCCATTTCCTCGGGCTTCTTCTTGCCCATCGCGCGCCGCAGCAGGTCGGCGGCGCCGAGCGTGTAGCCGCCGATCGTCTGCGCGATCTGCATCACCTGCTCCTGGTAGACGATCACGCCGTAGGTGGGCTCGAGGCACGACCTGAGGTCGGGGTGGAAGTAGTCGATGCGCTGCTCGCCCTTCTTCCTGAGGATGAAGTCCTCGACCATTCCCGAGCCGAGCGGGCCGGGGCGGTACAGCGCGAGCGCGGCGATGATGTCCTCGAAGCGATCGGGCTGGAGCTTGCGCAGCAGCTTCTTCATGCCGTCGCTCTCGACCTGGAAGATCGCGTTGGTGTTCGCGTCCTTGAGCACCCGGTAGGCCGCAGGGTCGTCGAACTCCAGCGCCGGGAGGTCGAGGCGCAGCCCCGGGTTGCGCGCGTTCACGTACTCCACCGCGAGCTGGATCGTCGTGAGGTTGCGCAGGCCGAGGAAGTCGAACTTCACCAGCCCCACGGCCTCCACGTCGTCCTTGTCGAACTGGCTCACGACCGAGTCGGTGCCCGGCGCCTTGTACAGCGGGCAGAAATCGGTGAGCCGGCCGGGCGCGATCAGAACGCCGCCGGCGTGCATGCCCACGTTGCGCGCGATGTCCTCGAGCGGCGCGGCCAGCGCGAGCAGCGCGCGCACCTCGTCCTCGCGCTCCTCGCGCTCCTTGAGCAGCGGCTCGTCCTCGCGCGCCTTGGCGAGCGACACCGGCTTGTTCTGCACGACCGGTATCAGCTTCGAGAGCTGGTCGCAGAAGTTGTAGCTCATGTCGAGCACGCGCCCCACGTCGCGGATCACGGCCTTGGACGCCATCGTGCCGAAGGTCACGATCTGCGACACCGCCTGCTCGCCGTAGCGCTGGCGCACGTAGTCGATCACCTTGTAGCGGTTGTCCTGGCAGAAGTCGATGTCGAAATCGGGCATCGACACGCGCTCGGGGTTGAGGAAGCGCTCGAAGAGCAGCGCGTACGGGATCGGGTCGATGTCGGTGACGCCGAGCGCGTAGGCCACCAGCGAGCCGGCGCCCGACCCGCGCCCGGGGCCCACCGGCACGCCGTTGTTCTTGGCCCAGTTGATGAAGTCGGCAACGATCAGGAAGTACCCGGCGAAGCCCATCTGCACGATCGTGTCGCACTCGTACTCGAGCCGCGCGCGGTAGCGCTCGCCGCCGGCTTCGCGCGACGCCGGGTCCGGGAACAGCTTGTCGAGGCGCGCGGCGAGCCCGTCGCGGGCGAGGTCCCGCAGGTAGCCGTCGACGGTGGCGCCCTCCGGGATCGGAAACTGCGGCAGCTGCGCCTTGCCCAGCGTCATCTCCAGGTTGCAGCGCATCGCGATCTGCACGCTGTTCGCGAGCGCCGACGGGAGGTCGGAGAACGCTTCGCGCATCTCGGCCTGCGAGAGCAGGTACTGGCGCTCGGTGAAGCGTCGCTGCCGCCGCGGGTTGGCGAGCATCTCGCCCTCGGCGATGCACACCCGCGCCTCGTGCGCGCCGAATTGCGCCGGCGCGACGAACTGCACCGGATGGGTTGCCACCAGCGGCAGGCCCAGATCGGCGGCGAGTTGCGCGGCCAGGCGCGTGTGCAGCTCGGCCTCGTCGTTGCCGTAGCGCTGCACCTCGAGGTAGTAGGCGCCGGGAAAGCGCCTCGCCCACAGGCGCGCCGCCTGCCGGGCGGCGTCGCGGTTGTTCGCCAGCAGCGCCTGGCCCACGTCGCCGCCGTGCGCGCCCGAGAGCGCGATCAACCCCCCGCCCGGGTCGTCGGCGGGCGCGTCGAACCACTCGGCGCGCAGCTCGGCGCGGCCGCGGTGCTCGTTCTCGAGCCAGGCCCGCGTGACGAGTTCGCACAGCCTGAGGTAACCGGCGCGATTGCGCGCGAGCAGCAGCAGCTTGAACGGCCGGTCGCGGTCGGCGTCGTTGCTCACCCAGCAGTCGACGCCCAGGATCGGCTTGACCCCCGCGGCGCGCGCGGCCTTGTAGAACTTGATCCAGCCGAAGAGGTTGGCCAGGTCGGTGACCGCGACCGCCGGCTGGCCGTCGGCGGCGGCCGCGTCCACCAGGGCGTCGACCCGCACGATCGAATCGGTGATCGAATACTCGCTGTGAACCCGCAGGTGGACGAAATCTGGCTCGCGCATCGGTAAAATTCTAACGCCGCGCGACCGCGGTCGACGAAAGAAAAACCTTGACCTCGAACATCGACCATCGGCGCGCGATCGCGTTGCTCTGTTTTTGTGCGCTGTGCTGGAGCACGGCCGGCGTGTTCACGCGCCTGCTCGACAACGCCGAGGGCTTCCAGATCACCTTCTGGCGCAGCCTGTTCTGCGCGGCGGGGGTGTTCGCCGCGCTGCTCTGGACGCAGGGCCGGCACGCCCTCGTCGCGCTCGTGTCGATGGGCCTGCCCGGCCTGGTCTCGGGGGCGATGTGGGCGGTGATGTTCACCTGCTTCATGCTCGCGCTCACGCGCACCAGCACCGCCAACACGCTGCTCGTCTCGAGCCTCTCGCCGCTGTTCGCCGCGATCCTCTCGCGCGTCGTCCTGGGCGAGCGCGTGGGGCCCGGCACCTGGCTGGCGATCGCGGCCGCGCTCGGCGGCATCTGGTGGATGGTGCGCGACGGCGTCTCGGGCGAGGGCGCGATCGGGATGATGATCGCGCTGGGCGTGCCGGTGGCCGCGGCGATCAACCTCGTCACGCTGCGCAGGATGCGCGCGCGCGTCGACCTCGCCCCGGCGGTGCTGGTGGGCGCGGTGATCTCGTGCGCTGCCACGCTGCCGCTGGCCTGGCCGGTGGCGGCGAGCGCCTGGGACCTCTCGATCCTGGCGCTGCTCGGCCTGGGCCAGCTCGCGCTGCCGTGCATGCTGCTGGTGCGCGTCGCGCGCCACCTCGCGCCGCAGGAGATCGCGCTGATCGGCCTGCTCGAGGTGGTGCTCGGGCCGATCTGGTCGTGGCTCGGCGCCGGCGAGGCGATGGCCGCTTCCACCGTCCAGGGGGGCGTGGTCGTGCTCGCGGCGCTGGCGGCCAATGCCTGGCTCAGCCCCTCGCGCGCCGCCGCGACCCCGCCCTGAGCGGCGGCTCGGTGCACAATCCGGCGATGACCACCCGGGCTTCCGCGACCCCGACCATGCAGGCGCTCGCCCGGTTCGACGCGCGCGGCGTGGCCGGGCTGTTCACCGACATCGACGACACGCTCACGACCGACGGGCGGATGCCGGTGGCCGCCTACGACGCGGTGCAGCGCCTCGCGAACGCCGGGCTGCCGGTGGTTCCGGTCACGGGCCGCTCGGCCGGGTGGGCGCACATGGCGCTGCACCTGTGGCCCGTGCGGGCCGTGGTCGCCGAGAGCGGCGGGGTGTGCCTGTACCGCGACCCGGCGAACCGCCTGCGCTGGATCTACCACGCGCCGCCCGAGCAGATCCACGGCGAGCGCGCGCGCCTGGCCGCGCTCGCCGCTCGGATCATGCGCGAGATACCGGGCCTCGCGCTGGCGTCGGACAACGCGTTCCGGCTCGTGGACTTCGCGCTCGACTACTGCGAGCAGGTCGAGCGCGTGCCCGACGCGCTGGTCGCGCGGGCCGTGCGGATGTTTCGCGCCGAGGGCTTCCAGGCGCGCGCCAGCACCGTGCACGTGAACGCCTGGAGCGGCGAGTTCGACAAGGCGCCGATGGCGCTTCGCTACCTGCGCGAGGCGGGCCTCCCGCCCGATCAGGCCGACGCGAGCCGCTGGGCGTTCGTGGGCGACGCCCCGAACGACGTGTCGATGTTCGAGGCTTTCCCGCGCTCGGTGGGCGTGGCCAACATCCTGCGTTTTCGCGAGCAGCTGGGCGTCGCGCCCGCCTTCGTCACGCGCGCCGCGTACGCCGACGGGTTCGTCGAGCTCGCCGGGCACCTGCTCGCGGCGCGCGGCGCCGCCTGAGGGCGCGCCGGGCGGCAACCGCTTCAGAGGATTCGCCGGCGCACCGCGCTCACGACGATCTCGGCCGCGATCACGATCGCGAAGATCGAGACGAGGACCATCGCGACGCGATCCCACTGAAACAGGTTGAGCGCGGTGTCGAGCGCCATCCCGACCCCGCCCGCCCCGACGAGCCCCAGCACCGACGACTCGCGCACGTTGATGTCCCAGCGCAGCAGCACGATCGACCAGAACGCCGGCTTGATCGCCGGCCAGTAGCCGTACCACAGGCGCGACGAGGCGCTCGCGCCCGCGGCCGTGAGCGCCTCGATCGGCCCCGGGGCGGCCTCCTCGATGGCCTCGCCCACGAGTTTGCCGACGAAACCGATCGAGCGAAAGGCGATCGCGATCGTCCCGGCCAGCGGCCCGGGGCCGAACACCGCCACGAACAGCAGCGCCCACACCAGCGAGTTGACCGAGCGGCTCGAGACGAGGACGAGCCGCGCGATGAAGTTGAGCACCCGGCTGCGCGTGACGTTGCGCGCCGCCATCACGCCGAACGGGAGCGCCATGACCACGGCCAGCAGCGTTCCGAGCGAGGCGATGTGCAGCGTCTCGACCAGCGCGCGGTGCACGCCGTCCTGGTAGTGGTCCCAGGCGACCGGCCACATCCGCTGCAGCATGTCCTGGATCTGCACGTGCGCGTCGAGCAGGAATTCCGGGATCACCTCGACGGTGCGGATCGACTGCACGATCGCCGCAACGATCGCGAGCCAGACCAGCAGGCGCGCCAGCCGCTGGCCCAGCGTGTGGCGCTGCCAGGTCCGCTCGAGGACGCCTCCCCCCGCTCGGGCGCCCGCGGCCGTTGCCTGGGTCACGGCTTCGCGCCCCTGGCCGCGGGTCTCACAGCTCGCCCTCGGCCGGGCGGCGCACGACGCTCGCGCGGTGCTCGCCGCGCACATCGTGGCCACCGAAGAAGTCGCCCAGACCGCGACCGTCGACGAACACCGCGCGCACGAAATTCGCGAGAAACTCGCCGAACATGATGATCGCGATGATCGTCATCAGGATCGCCAGCACGAAGTCGTAGTCGAAGCGCTGGAATGCCGAGAACAGCGTGCCGCCCACGCCCCCGGCGCCCACGATCCCCACCATCGTGGAGTTGCGCAGGTTCGAGTCCAGCTGATAGGTGGAAAAGCCGACGAATCGCGCCAGCACCTGCGGCAGCACGCCGAAGCCGATCACGTTCATGAACGACGCGCCGGTGGCGCGCACGGCCTCGATCTGCTTCATCGAGATCTCCTCGATCGCCTCGGTGAACAGCTTGCCGATGAAGCCGATCGAGGCAACCGCGAGCGCGAGGATTCCCGCGAGCGCCCCGAAGCCCACGGCCTTCACGAACAGGATCGCGACGATCACCGGGTGCAGCGTGCGGCACAGCGAAACGAAGCCGCGCACCGGCCAGGTGACCCACCCCGGCATCAGGTTGCGCGCGCCGAGCACGCCGATCGGGAGCGCGAGCCCGATCCCCAGCGCCGACGCCAGGACCGCGATCTGCAGGCTCTCGACGATGCCCTTGAGCAGAACGTCCCAGCGCGTGAAGTCCGGCGGGAGCATCCGCGCAATGAACCGGGCGCCGTTGTCCAGGCCGACCTGGAAGCGCTCGTAGGAGAAGTCGAGCTGCGCCGCCGCGTAGACCGCGTAGACCACCGCCACGAGGAACGTCGCGCGCTGCGCGGCGCCGGCCCTGAACGGGGCGGCCGAAGGCGCGCCGCTCAACGTGTGCCGCGGCGCACGATCAAGCCGCCTCCTCGATCCAGGTCTCGCCGCCGTAGATCCGGCTGAGCGTGTCGTTGTCCAGCGCCTCGGCGCCGCCGTCGAACACGATCTCGCCGTTGGACATGCCCACGATCCGGTCGGCGAAGCGCCGCGCGAGCGCAACGTCGTGCATGTTGGCGAGCACCGGAATCTCGTTCGCGCGGCCCTGCTCGCGCAGCAGCGTCATGATCTCTACCGAGGTCTTCGGGTCGAGCGACGATGTGGGTTCGTCGGCGAGCATCACGCGCGGGTTCTGCATCAGCGCGCGCGCGATCCCCACCCGCTGGCGCTGCCCGCCAGAGAGCGCGTCGGCGCGCTGGTTGACGAATTCGGACAGGCCCACCACCTCGAGCAGCGAGAGCGCGTGGGCAATGTCCTCCCGCGCGAACTTGCGCCGCCAGGCGTCGAAGGCGCCGACGTAACCGAGCCGCCCCGTGAGCAGGTTCTCCATCACGGTGAGCCGCTCGACCAGGTTGTACTCCTGAAAGACCATCCCGATCTTGCGGCGCGCCGCGCGCAGCGCCGCGCCCCCCAGGCGCGTGAGATCCTCGCCGTCGAGCAGGATCGATCCGCTCGTGGGCTCAACCAGCCGGTTGATGCAGCGGATCAGCGTGGACTTCCCCGTGCCCGAGGGCCCGATGATCGCGGTGAGCCCCGTGCCCTGGACCGCGAGGTCGATGCCCCTGAGCACGGGCTGCCCGCGCCGGTACTCCTTGACGAGCCCGGAAACGACGAGTGACATCGGCCTCGCCCCCGCCCGCCGCGCTACTTCTTCTTCTTCGCGGCTTCTTTCGCGACTTCCTTCTCGTACTGGGTGCGGTTGAAGGCCTGCCCCGCGCCCTCGGCCACCTGGCGCACCACCGCCCAGTCTTTCTGGAACGTGATCGGGAAGAAGCGATCGGCGCCCGCGAAGGCTTTCTTCATCTCGTCGGGGAAGCGATAGGCGTAGAAGCAATCGAGGATCTTCTTCGACAGCGCGGGTTCGAGGTCGTGCGCGATCGCGAACGAGGAGGTCGGGAACTTGGCGCTGCGATAGATGATGCGGAAGTCATCTTCCTTGATCTGGCCGCGCGACGCCATGCGCTCGAAGACGTCGGAGGCGACCGCGGCGCCGTCGTAGTCGCCGCTGTTCACGCCCATGACCGACTGGTCGTGCTTGCCCGAGAACAGGATCTTGTAGTCCTTGTCGGGCGTGAGGCCCTGCGACGGGAACAGCGCCATCGGGGCCATGTGGCCGGAGTTCGACGAGGGCGACGTGTGCGCGAATTTCTTGCCCTTGAGCTCGGCCAGCGTCTTGTACGGGCTGTCCTTCTTCACGATCACGATCAGGTTGTAGCCCTGGAACTCCTTCTCGGTGCCTTTCACCGCGAAGGGCACGGCGCCGGCGATGTTCACCGCGAAGGCGGTGGGGCCGGTGGAGAATCCCCCGACGTGCAGCCGCCCGGAACGCATCGCCTCGATCTCGGCGGCATTGCTCTGGACCTGGAAGAACACCACCCGCTTGGACGTGCACTGGGCGAGGTAGTCGGTGAAGGGATTGAAGATCTTCTCGTAAACTGCCGGATCTTCCACCGGGGTGTAGGTGAAGACGATGGTCGAGGGGTTCTTCAGTTTCTTCGCGTCGCTGGGGGTGTCGGCGACGAGATCCTTGTTCGCGTCGCAGAACTGCGGGTCGAGATCCCCGCGGTTGGGGCAGCTGTCCTGGGCGAATGCGACGCCCGAAACCGCGAACGCAGCCAGGAATGCGAGCAATTGCTTGCGCATGGTTGGTCTCCTCGATTGACGTTGTTCGGCGGGACGCTGTGGCCCCGGCGTGTGGCGCGATTATAGACGGCCCGTGCAACCCGCTTCTCCGACGATGACGCATCGCCCGCCCCCTTCGCGATACATCGGCCGCTTCGCCCCCTCGCCCACCGGCCCGCTGCACGCGGGCTCGCTGGTCGCGGCAATGGGCAGCTACCTCGACGCGCGCGCCCACGGCGGGCTTTGGCTGATTCGGATCGAAGACCTCGACCCGCCGCGCGAGGTTCCCGGCGCGAGGCGCGCGATCCTCGAAGCGCTGCGCGCGCTCGGCTTCGAGCACGACGGCGCCGTGGAGCTGCAGAGCGAGCGCGGCGCGCACTACGCGCGCGCGTTCGAGCGGCTGCGCGCGCTGGGCCTCGTGTACCCCTGCGCGTGCACGCGCCGCGAGATCGCCGATTCGGCCCTTCCCGGCGCCGGCGGGGCGCAGCGCGGCCGCGAGCTCGTCTATCCGGGCACCTGCCGCAACGGGCTGCCCCCCGGACGCGAGCCGCGCGCCTGGCGCGTGCGCGTGGGCGACGCCACGATCGCGTGGCGCGACCGCGCGGCCGGCGCGCGCACCGAGCGCCTGGCCGAGCGGGTGGGCGACTTCGTGCTGCGCCGCGCAGACGGGCTGTGGGCCTACCAGCTGGCCGTGGTCGTCGATGACGCCCTGCAGCAGATCAGCGACGTCGTGCGCGGCGAGGACCTGATCGATTCGACCGCGCGACAGGTCTACCTGCAGCGATCGCTCGGCTTTCCGACTCCCCGCTACCTGCACCTGCCGCTGGTTCTCGCCGGGGACGGCGAGAAGCTCTCGAAGCAAAACGGCGCCCGCGCGATCGACACGGCCCGCCCGCTCGAAGCGCTCGGACAGGCGCTCGCGCACCTCGGCGTGGATCCGCCCGCGGCCCGCTCGGTGGCCGACTTCTGGCCGGCGGCGGTGGCCGCGTGGCGGCAGTCTCGCTGGATGCGCTGAAGCGGCGATTCGGCGCGCGCAGGGGTTTGCCCGAATTGCGCATGCGCCGAACGGTGTTAGATTAGCTTTGGTTGCTGGCGCGGCCATGGGTTGTTGCGCCGCACAATTTTTCACGACATTCCAGATTGGGAGACCTCGATGAGCAAGAACCTCAAGATCCTCGCGAGCGCGGTGGCGGCTGCCGCCGCGATCTCGGCCGCGCCGTCGGCGCATGCCGGCAAGACCCTCGACGCGATCAAGGCGCGCGGGCAGATCGTGTGCGGCGTGAACACGGGCCTGGCCGGCTTCTCGCAAGCCGACAGCCAGGGCAACTGGAGCGGGCTGGACGTGGACACCTGCCGCGCGATCGCGGCCGCGGTGCTGGGCGACCCGAACAAGGTGAAGTGGGTGCCCCTCACCGCGCAGCAGCGCTTCACCGCGTTGCAGTCGGGCGAGATCGACATCCTCGCGCGCAACACCACCTGGACGCTCACCCGCGACGCGTCGCTGGGAATGAACTTCACCGCCGTCACCTACTACGACGGCCAGGGCTTCATGGTGCCGACCAAGCTCAACATCAAGAGCGCCAAGCAGTTGAAGGGCGCCACGGTCTGCGTGCAGTCGGGCACCACCACCGAGAAGAACCTCACCGACTACTCGCGCGCCAACAAGCTCGACTTCAAGCCGGTGGTGTTCGAGAAGCAGGAAGCCACCACGGGCGCGTACTTCTCGGGCCGTTGCGCGGTGCTCACCACCGACGCGTCGGGGCTGGCGTCGATCCGCACCAAGGAAGCCAAGGATCCCAAGGAGCACGTGATCCTTCCCGAACTGATCTCGAAGGAGCCGCTGGGCCCGGTCGTGCGCCGCGGTGACGACGAGTGGTTCGGGATCGCGAAGTGGGTCATCTTCGGCCTGCTCGAGGCCGAGGAGTACGGGATCACCCAGAAGAACGTCGACGAGCAGCAGAAGAACAACAAGGATCCGGTCGTGATGCGCATCCTGGGCACCTCCGAGGACACCGGCAAGCTGCTGGGCCTGGACAAGGACTGGATGGTTCGCGCGATCAAGGCCGTGGGCAACTACGGCGAGATCTTCGAGCGCAACGTGGGCCCGAAGACGGCGCTGAACCTGCCGCGCGGCGTGAATGCGCTGTGGAACGACGGCGGGCTGATGTACGCGCCGCCGGTGCGCTGATCCGCGGCTGAGGTAGAACCGCAGCAGGCGCGCCCCGACCGGGGCGCGCCTGCTGCTCTCGCCCGGGCGCGCACCGCGATCCGCGCGAGGCGAACGGCGAGCGGCGGCGAGGCGATCCGGCGCGATGGGCGCCGCCCGCCCACACCAAGAACAATCTGCGGGCGCAAGCGCCACGCCTGCCAGGGGGAGGAGACCCGCGATGCCCGAACGTGCCCCGCCGAAACGGCGTGACTGGTCCTGGCGCAGCCAGGCGTTTCGCGGCCTGGTCTACCAGGTCATCGCGATCGGCCTTGTCGTGCTGGGCGTCTGGTACCTGGCGCACAACACGCTCTCGAACATGGAGGCGCGCGGAATCCAGAGCGGCTTCGGGTTCCTGGGGCAGCCGGCCGGCTTCGACATCGGCGAGACGGTGATCCCCTACGACTCGCTCGACGGGTACTGGAAGGCGTTCCTGGTCGGCATGTTGAACACGCTTCGCGTGGCGATCGTGGGGATCATCCTGGCCACGATCGTTGGCACGCTGATCGGGATCGGGCGCTTCGCGCACAACGCGCTGGTGCGCGGCCTGTGCTACGCGTACGTGGAAACGTTCCGCAACGTGCCGGTGCTGCTCCAGTTGCTGATGTGGTACCTCACCTTCACCGAACTCCTCCCGGCCCTGGCCGACGCGCTGTCGATCGGCAAGGTGGTCTGGCTGAGCAAGCACGGCCTTTCGTTCCCGCTTCCGGTCTGGGCGCTGGGGCATGCATTGGCCGCGCTCGGGGCGCTGGCGGGGATCGTCGTGGCGATCGCCTACCGGCGCTGGGCGTTGCGGCAGTTCGAGCTCACCGGCCGGGTGCGCAGCATGGTCTGGGTGCCGCTGGCGATCGTCGCGCTCGGCGCGTTCGCCGGATGGCTCGCCGGCGGCGCGCCCAGCCAGTGGAGCGTTCCGGAGCCGACCGTGTTCACGATGGACGGCGGCGCGTCGGCGACGCCGGAGTTCATCGCGCTGCTGCTCGGGCTCGTGTTCTACACGGCGGCGTTCATCGCCGAAGTGGTGCGCGCCGGCATCCAGTCGGTCTCGCACGGGCAGACCGAGGCCGCGCTCAGCCTCGGCCTCACGAAGAACCAGTCGATGCGGCTGGTGATCCTGCCGCAGGCGCTGCGGGTGATCATCCCGCCGCTCACCAGCCAGTACCTGAACCTCACGAAGAACTCGTCGCTCGCGGTGGCGATCGGCTACCCCGACGTGGTCTCGATCGCCAACACCTCGCTCAACCAGACCGGCCGGGCGGTGGAGTGCATCGCGATCATCATGCTCGTGTACCTGGCGACGTCGCTGTCCACCTCGGCGTTCATGAACTGGTACAACGCGCGCGCCGCGATCAAGGAGCGTTGAGATGAGCGCCGTGTTCGAGCCGATCGCGCCGCGCGAGGCGCCCGTGAAGACCGAGGGCTTCGTGCCCTGGGTGCGCGCAAACCTGTTCGGCGACCTCAGGAGCATCATCGCCACCGTGGCGCTGATCGTGCTGGCGATCGCCTACATCCCGGGGCTCGTCGAATGGGCGATCGTGCACGCGGTGGCTCGCCCCGACGCCGACGCCTGCCAGGCCGCGCGCGGCACCGGTGCTTGCTGGGGCGTGGTGAGCGAGAAGTACCGCTTCATCATCTTCGGGCGCTACCCGTACGCAGACCAGTGGCGGCCGCTGCTGGCCACCGTGCTGCTGCTCGGGCTGCTGATGCTCAGCTGCATGCGCGTGTTCTGGAAGCCGTGGCTCGCGGCGCTGTGGGTGGCGGTGGTGGGCGCCTTCATGGTGCTGATGGGCGGCGGCTGGTTCGGGCTCGCGCCGGTGTCCACCGACCAGTGGGGCGGGCTGCCGCTCACGATCATGCTGGCGGCGCTGGGCATCGTGCTGGCCTTCCCGCTGTCGGTGGTGGTGGCGCTGGGGCGCCGCTCGCACCTTCCGGCGATCCGCACCGTGTGCGTCTTCTACGTGGAGCTGATCCGCGGCGTGCCGCTGATCTCGGTGCTGTTCATGGCCTCGTTCATGTTCCCGCTGTTCATGCCGGTGGGCAAGTCGCCCGACGTGCTGATCCGGGTGCTGGTCGGGATCACGCTGTTCGCCGCCGCCTACCTCGCCGAGACGGTGCGCGGGGGCTTGCAGGCGATCCCGAAGGGCCAGATCGAGGCGGCGCAGTCGCTCGGGCTCAGCTACTGGCAGACGCAGCGCAAGATCGTGCTGCCGCAGGCGCTGGCGATGGTCGTGCCGGGCATCATGAACATCTTCATCGGCATCTTCAAGGACACGTCGCTGGTGACGATCGTGAGCCTGTACGAGCTCACCGGGGCGCTGAGCCTCGCGCTCAATTCGGACGCGGACTGGCGGCCGTTCAAGCTCGAGGGCTACTTATTCATCACGCTGATCTACTTCATCTGCTGCTTCTCGATGTCGCGCTACAGCCTGTGGATCGAAAAGCAGGTCTCGGTGAGCAAGACCCGATAGGAACCGTGCCATGAGCGAATACATCATCGAATTCCAGAAGCTGAACAAGTGGTACGGCAACAACTTCCACGTGCTGCGCGACATCGACCTGCAGGTGCGCGCGGGCGAGCGGATCGTGATCTGCGGCCCCTCGGGGTCGGGCAAGTCGACGCTGATCCGCTGCATCAACCGCCTCGAGGAGCACCAGGAAGGCCGGCTGGTGGTGGACGGCACCGAGCTCACCGACGACGTCAAGGCCATCGACAAGGTGCGCAAGCAGGTCGGCATGGTGTTCCAGCAGTTCAACCTGTTTCCGCACCTCACCGTGCTCGAGAACCTGACGCTCTCGCCGATGTGGGTGGGGAACACGCCGAAGAAGGAGGCCGAGAAGCGCGCGATGCAGCAGCTCGAGCGCGTGCGCATCGCCGAGCAGGCGCAGAAGTACCCGCTGCAGCTCTCGGGCGGTCAGCAGCAGCGCGTGGCGATCGCCCGCGCGCTGTGCCTCACGCCGAAGATCATGCTGTTCGACGAGCCCACCTCGGCGCTCGACCCGGAGATGATCAAGGAGGTGCTCGACGTGATGATCGAGCTCGCGAACCAGGGCATCACGATGCTGTGCGTCACGCACGAGATGGCCTTCGCCAAGGCCGTGGCCGACCGCGTGATCTTCATGGACATGGGGCAGATCGTGGAGGAGAACAACCCCCACGCCTTCTTCGACAACCCGCAGAACGAGCGCACCAAAGACTTCCTGTCGAAGATCCTCGGGCACTGACCCGGGCGCTGACCCGGGCGCTGACCCGGACGCTGACCCGGGCGCTGACGCCACGCGGCGCGCCGCCGCCCGCGGCCCGCGCCCGGCGCCCCGTTCAGGCCTTCCTGCCGCCCAGGAGAGCCGGCACCGACTTCGCGCTGCGCTTTCGCGCGGCGCCGCCCTGCGAGGCAACCGGCTCGGGCTGGCTCTGCGCGTTCTCGTCGGGCACGTAGGGCTTGAAGAAGAACGGGTCGCTCGAGGTGCCCGGCACGCCGCTCCCGCCGCGCGGGCCGCGCGGCGCGTCGCGACGCGATCGCGCGGCGGTTTCGTCGCGGCGACCCCGCGGCGCGTCGTCTTCGCGGCGCGGCCGCGCCGGCGCCTCGTCGTCTCGCCTGGGCCGCGCGCGGCGCGCGCTGTCGGCGCCGCGGCCGATGCGCTCCATGGGGAGCTCTCGCTTGAGCAGCTTCTGGATCTCGTTGAGCAGCCGCTCGTCCTCGCCCGTCATCAGCGACAGCGCCACGCCGCTCGCGCCGGCGCGCCCGGTGCGCCCGATGCGGTGAATGTAGTCTTCGGGCGCGTAGGGCAGGTCGTAGTTGATCACTGCCGGCAGCTCCACGATGTCGAGCCCGCGCGCCGCCACGTCGGTGGCCACCAGCACGGCGATCTCGCCCTTCTTGAACGCCTCGAGCGTGGCCAGGCGCTCCTGCTGCGACTTGTCGCCGTGGATCGCGTTGGCGTTCAGGCCGTCTTGTTCGAGCTGGCGCGCCAGCCGGCTCGCCCCGATCTTGGTGTTGGTGAACACGATCACCTGCGAGAGCTCGCGCTCGCGCACGAGCTGGGCCACCGCGGCGCGCTTGGCGTCCGGGCCGTCGACCCGGAACACGATCTGCTCCACCATCTCGGCCGCGGCGTTGCGCGGGGCGACCTCCACCGAGATCGGGTCGGTGAGGAAGCTCTGGGCGAGCTTGCGGATGTCCGAGGAGAAAGTGGCCGAGAACATCAGGTTCTGGCGCGACTTCGGCAGCAGGTTGATGATGCGCTGGATGTCGGGCAGGAAGCCCATGTCGAGCATGCGGTCGGCCTCGTCCATGACGAAGATCTCGACCTGCGACAGGTTCACGGTGCGCTGCTCCACGTGATCGAGCAGCCGCCCCGGCGTGGCGATCAGCATCTCGCAGCCCGCGCGCATGGCCGCGAGCTGCGGCTTGATGTCTACGCCGCCGAACACCACCGCGCTCTTGAGGCTGGTGTGCCTGGCGTATTCCGCCACGTTCACGTAGATCTGGTCGGCCAGCTCCCGCGTGGGGGCGATGATCAGCGCGCGCACCGGATGGCGCGCGGGCGAGGCGCTGGCGTTGGCGTGCGGCAGCAGCCGTTGCAGGATGGGCAGCGCGAATCCGGCCGTCTTGCCGGTGCCGGTCTGGGCCGCGCCCATCACGTCGCGCCCCATCAGCACGAGCGGTATCGCCTTGGCCTGGATCGGCGTGGGCTCGCGGTAGCCAAGCTCGGCCACCGCGCGCTGAATGGGCTCTGCGAGCGCGAAGTCGTTGAATGAATTGCTCAAATGTCTTTTTGTCCTGGCTCGACGCCTAAAGTCTCGGGAAATGTTCCCAACCCTCTATTGTCCCCCTTTCGAGGCTTTGTGCAAAGCACAAATCCGCCGGCCGCCCCGGGCGGTGGCCGACGCCGGGCTGCGCGATAATCGCCGGGGCCCGGCAGGAACCCGGGCGAGGAGCGGCCATGAGCAGCAGGCACTGGCTCGCCGGTTACGGCGAGATCCCGGCCGAAGTCGACGTGCGGGCGTTTTCTTCGGTGACCGCGATGATGGAAGACGCGATGCGCCGCTTCGCCGACAGGCCGGCGATGCGATGCGCGGGCCTCACGCTCACCTACGCCGACCTCGACCGCCTGTCGCGCGACTTCGCCGCCTTCCTGCAGAACGAGCTCGGCGTGAAGAAGGGCGAGCGGATCGCGGTGATGACGCCGAACCTGCTCGCGTTCCCGATCGCGTTCCTGGGCATCGTCCGGGCGGGGGCCGCGCAGGCCAACGTGAACCCGCTGTACACGCCGCGCGAGCTCGAGCACCAGTTGAACGACGCGGGCGTGGAAACGATCGTCGTGTTCAGCGGCGTGTCGTCGACGGTGGCCGAGGTGATCGGCAAGACGAAGGTGAAGACCGTGATCACGAGCGGCGTGGGCGACGGCAGCGGTGCGAACGTTCCGAGCCCGCCGGTGGACGCCCGCCTCGGCAACGCGATCAGCCTCACCGACGCACTCGCGCGGGGCGCAAAGCTGCCCTTCACGCCGGTGGAGTCGAGCCTGGACGATCTCCTGTTCCTGCAGTACACCGGCGGCACGACGGGGCTGTCCAAGGGGGCCGCGCTCTCGCACGGCAACCTGGTGGCCAACGTCGCGCAGTTCAAGGCCTTCATGCCGGGCGCGATGCGCGATGGCAAGGAGGCGATCGTGACCGCGATCCCGCTCTATCACATCTTCGCGCTGATGGTGAACTTCATCACCTACTTCACGGTGGGCGCCGAGAACTGGCTGGTGCCGAACCCGCGCGACTTCGACAGCTTGCTCGCCACGCTCAGGGCCGCCAGGCCCTCGGTGTTCATGGGCGTGAACACGCTCTACGCGGGGCTCGTCGCGCACCCGGGCAGCAGGGAGGTGGACTGGTCGAACCTGCGGCTCGCCGGCGGCGGCGGCGCAGCCGTGATCAAGGCCGTGTCGGACAAGTGGGAGGCGCTCACCGGCACCTTCATCCGCGAGGGCTACGGCTTGTCCGAAACCGGCCCGGTGCTGAGCTTCAACCCGATCTTCGTGCGGGAGTTCAACAGCACCACCGGCCTGCCGCTGCCCTCCACCGACATCAAGCTGCTCGACGAGCAAGGCAACGAAGTCGCGCTGGGCGAGGCGGGCGAGATCTGCGCCAAAGGCCCCCAGGTGATGAAGGGCTACTGGCGGCAGCCCGAGGCCACCCGGGCGGCGTTCACCGACGACGGCTATTTCCGCACCGGCGACATCGGCCAGTTCGACGCGCGCGGCAACCTCAGGATCGTGGACCGCAAGAAGGACATGATCCTGGTGTCGGGCTTCAACGTGTACCCCAACGAGATCGAGGCGGTGGCCACCGCGTGCCCGGGCGTGGCCGAGTGCGCGTGCGTGGGCGTGCCCGACGAGAAGACCGGCGAGGCGGCGAAGCTGTTCGTGGTGAAGGCCCCCGGCGCTCGGCTCACCGAGGCCGAGCTGATCGCCCACTGCCGCAGGGAACTCGCCGGGTACAAGGTGCCGAAGGTCGTGCGCTTCATCGAGGCGCTGCCCAAGTCCACGGTGGGCAAGATCCTGCGCCGCGAGCTGCGCGACGCGGCCTGAGCGCGAGCGCTCAGCGCCCCCAGCGCAGCACCAGCGGGTCGAGCCGGCGCGCGGTCTCGAGCAGCCCCGCGCGCACCGCCGCGCCCATCGGCGCGAACGGGTGCCGCCCGGCGTCGCAGTCGATCACCCCGCCCTCCTTCATCAGCGCTTTCGCGGCCAGCAGGCCGCCCTGGCGGTTCTCGAAGTTGATCAGCGGCAGCCAGCGCGCGTAGGCCTCGACCGCCTCGTCGCGCCGGCCCGCGAGGTGCGCGTCGACGATCGTGCGGATGCCGTCGGGGTAACCGCCGCCGGTCATCGCGCCGCTCGCGCCCGCGTCGAGGTCGGCCAGCAGCGTGATCCCTTCCTCGCCGTCCCAGGGGCCCTCGATCGCGTCGCCGCCGAGCGCGATCAGTTCGCGCAGCTTGGACGCTGCGGCCGCGGTCTCGATCTTGAAGTAGGCCACGTGCTCGATCTCGCGCGCCATGCGCGCGAGCAGCGGCGCGCCCAGCACCGTGCCGCTCACCGGCGCGTCCTGGATCATGATCGGGATGCGCAGCGCGTCGGAGAGGCGCGCGAAGAACTCCACGATGCGCTCCTCGCCCGCGCGGATCGTCGCGCCGTGATAGGGCGGCATCACCATCACCATCGCGGCGCCCATCGCCTGCGCGCGGCGGCTGCGCTCGGCGCACACGCGGGTGGCGAAATGCGTGGTGGTGACGATCACCGGCACGCGCCCGGACACGTGCTCGAGAATGGCGCGCGCGAGCACCTCGCGCTCGTCGTCCGCGAGCGCGAACTGCTCGGAGTAGTTGGCGAGGATGCACAGGCCGTGCGAGCCGGCCTCGATCATGAAGTCCACGCAGCGCTTCTGGCTGGCGAGGTCGAGCTCGCCCGACTCGGTGAAGGTGGTGGGCACGACCGGGAACACGCCCCGGTAGCGAGGATTCGAGCGGCCGTGATCGGTCATGCGAGCAACCCCCTGCGCGCGAGATCGCGCATCAACGCGCCGGCGCCGTAGGTCCAGGGCGCGGCTTCGTCGCTGTGCACGACGCGGTTGGCGAGCGTGCCCAGGCGCGGCGTGGACACCGTGACGACGTCGCCCACCGCGTGCGTGAACCCCTGCCCCGGGCCGAAGCGATCCTGCGTGGGCGCGAACATCGTGCCCAGGAACAGCACGAAGCCGTCGGGGTAGCGATGGTTCGCGCCGATGGTCTGCGCCACGAGGTCGAGCGGGTCGCGGCTGATCGCGGCGAGCGAGCTCGCGCCGCGCATCTGAAAGCCCTCGGGGCCGACGACCTCCAGCGAGAGCTCGCAGCCGCGCACGTCGTCGATGCCGAAACCGTCGTCGAAGAGCCGGATGAACGGGCCGATCGCGCAGCTCGCGTTGTTGTCCTTGGCCTTGCCCAGCAGCAGCGCGCTGCGGCCCTCGAAGTCGCGCAGGTTCACGTCGTTGCCGAGCGTGGCGCCCACGACCTCGCCGCGGCTGTTCACCGCGAGCACCACCTCCGGCTCGGGGTTGTTCCACTCGCTCTTCGGGTGGATGCCCACGTCGGCCCCGGTGCCCACCGCGCTCATCGGCTGGGATTTGGTGAACACCTCGGCGTCGGGGCCGATGCCCACCTCGAGGTACTGCGACCAGGCGCCCTGCGCGATCAGCACCTCCTTGAGCCGGGCGGCCTCGGGCGAGCCCGGGCGGATGCGCGCGAGGTTGTCGCCGATCACGGCCACGATCGCCTTGCGCACCGACTCCGCGCGCGCCGCGTCGCCGCGCGCCTGCTCCTCGATCACGCGCTCGAGCATCGACGCGACGAAGGTCACCCCGGCCGCCTTGATCGCCTGCAGGTCGCACGGTGCCAGCAGCCGGGGCCCGGAGGGGCCGACGGCGCCGGCTGCGGAATTGGCCAGGAACGCGGCCGTCTCGCCGAGCCGCGCCCCGTCGTGCTCGCGCACGCGCCGCGCAACGTCGTCGAGCTCGAGCAGCGCGCTGCAGGTGGGCGCGAGGCGCGAGAGATCGGTCACGCCGTCGCCCTGCACGCGCACGAGCACCGGCCCCTGGCCGTCGACCCAGGCGCGCCCGACGAGCACCGCGCTCGCGTGGTCGAGCGGCAGCGCGCGCGAAGGATGGAGGTGGTGGTTCATCGCTTTCTTCCCGAGGCGGGCCCGCGCAGGGCTGCAGCGGCTGCCGCCCCGGCCCGATGTCGATGCATGATACCCACACGATCGAAAAACGCGCGCTGCGACGCGGGCACTTGCGCTTACACTGGCGCCCGGACGGCGGCGATCGGGCGGCGGCGATCGCAAGCTTCGGCGCCAAGCCCGCACATCGGAGACCTCGCCCATGCCCTACGCGATCATCACGACCGACAAACCCGCCCACCTCGAACTGCGCACGTCGGTGCGCGCCGAGCACCTCGCCTACCTGCGCGCGCACGCCGGCATGCTGCTCGCCGCCGGCGCGCTGATCGAGGACGACGGCACCGGCGGCAGCGGCGGCGTGCTGCTCGTGGACACCGACGAGCGCGCGGTGGCCGAGCAATTCGCCGCCGACGACCCGTTCACCCGGGCCGGCCTGTTCGACAAGGTGGTGATCCAGCGCTGGCGCAAGGCGTTCGTCGACGGCAAGGCGCTGATCTGAAATTTCGTCCGGAGCCACGATGGACACCGCATTCGACCTGTTGATCCGCAACGCCACCGTCGTCGACGGCACCGGCGCACCGCGCTATGGCGCCGACATCGGCATCAAGGGCGACCGCATCGCGCGCATCGGCGACCTCTCCGGGCAGCGGGGCGCCCTCGAGATCGACCTGCGCGAGCGCATCGCCGCGCCCGGGTTCATCGACGCGCACACGCACGACGACCGGTTCATGCTCTCCAACCCCGACATGACGCCGAAAGTGAGCCAGGGCGTGACCACCGTGATCGGCGGCAATTGCGGCGTGTCGCTCGCGCCGATGCCGCGCCCGATCCCGGACCCGGTCACGCCGCCGCTGAACCTGCTCGACGACGCCGGCGAGTGGTTCCGGTTTCGCAGCTTCGGCGCCTACCTCGACGCGCTGCGCGCCGCGCCGGCGGCCACCAACTGCGCGATGCTGGTGGGGCACAGCACGCTTCGCATCACGACGATGGACGACCTGAACCGGCCCGCGACCGCGTCCGAGATCGCGGCGATGCGCGCGCTGGTGGACGAGGCGATGGCCGCGGGCGCGATCGGCGTGTCAACGGGGCTGTTCTACGAGCCGGCGATCGCCGCGCCCACCGAGGAAGTGATCGAGATCTGCAGGCCGCTCGCGGCGCACGGCGGCATCTACTGCACGCACATGCGCGACGAGGCCGACCACATCGTCGACTCGCTCGAGGAAACCTTCCGCATCGGCCGCGAGGTGGGCGTGCCGGTGGTGATCTCGCACCACAAGCTCACCGAGAAGGCGAACCACGGCCGCTCGAAGGAAACGCTCGCGCTGATCAGGCAGCGGATGTCCGGGCAAACCGTGTGCCTGGACTGCTATCCGTACACCGCCGGCTCCACCGTGCTCTCGGCGCACCGCGCCGCGGGCGCGTCGCGCGTGATCGTGACCTGGTCCAAGGCGCTGCCCGAGCACGCCGGCAAGGATCTGGCCGACATCGCGGAGACGATGGGCGTGTCGCAGGCCGAGGCGATCGATCGGCTGAACCCGGCCGGCGCGATCTACTTCAAGATGGACGAGGCCGACGTGCAGCGCATCCTCCAGTTCGACGAGACGATGATCGGTTCGGACGGCCTGCCGCACGACGCGCGGCCGCACCCGCGGCTGTGGGGCACCTTCCCGCGCGTGCTGGGCCACTACAGCCGCGAGCTCAAGCTGTTCCCGCTGGAGACGGCCGTGCACAAGATGACCGGGCTCACCGCGCGCAACTTCGGGCTGCGCGACCGCGGCGTGCTCAGGGAAGGCGCGTTCGCCGACCTCACGCTGTTCGACGCGGACACGGTGGACGAGGCGGTGAGCTACGCGGCGCCGGTGGGCCCGGCGCGCGGCATCGACACGGTGATCGTGAACGGGCAGATCGTCTGGCGCGACGGCGCCAGCACCGGCGCCCGACCCGGGCGAGTCCTGGAGCGAGACGCCGCCGCCGCGGCGGGCTGAGCCGCGCGATCGCCCGATCGCGGGGCTACTGGACGGCGGGGGGCGCACGGGCGGACAATCGAAGTGCGGATCAACCGCATTCGAGCGAGGAAATCAAGATGAACGAAAAGACCTCCACCCGCCTCGTGCGCGCCTCGGTTCTGGCCCTGGGCCTGAGCGCCTTGCTCGGCGCCTGCTACGTGGTGCCGATGAACCCCGACGGTTCGCCAGCCTGGCAGTACCTGCCGCCCCCGCCGCCGGCCGCCGGCGCTCCGGTCGCGGCGCCGCCGGCGATGCCCGCGATGGCGAGTTCCTATCAGGCGCGCCTTTATCCGATGAACGAACTGGCGGCGCAGTCCGGGCAGCTGGTGGCCACGATCGCCGACCTGCACACCGGGCGCGGCGTTCTGTCGATGACGATGGCCGGCGAGTTCCTCACCGGCGAGGCCACGCGCGTTTCCGACTCGCACCCCGGGTTCGGCGCGGTCTACCAGCGCGTGCTCAGGACGCCGATCAAGGTCGCGCCGGGCCAGCCCAGGGGGATCGCGAACGCCACCGGATCGCGCGGCACCTGGGTGAACTGCGAGTACGTGCTCGAGCAAAGCGGCCGAGGAACGGGCGCGTGCATGATGTCCAACGGGGCCGCCTACCAGATCCACTTCGGGAACTGAGGCCGCTCGCGCGCCGCTGAACCGGGGCGAAGGCCCCGCGGGGTTATCCTTCGTGCCATGTACGCGCGCCACTTCGGGCTGAGCCAGCCGCCGTTCTCGATCGCGCCCGATCCGCGCTACCTCTTCATGAGCGAGCGCCACCGCGAGGCGCTCGCGCACCTGCTCTACGGGGTGCGCGGCGGCGGCGGTTTCGTCGTGCTCACCGGCGAGATCGGCGCGGGCAAGACCACGGTGTGCCGCAGCTTCCTCGAGCAGATCCCCCCGGGCTGCGAGGTGGCCTACATCTTCAACCCGAAGCTCACGGTGCAGGAGCTGCTCGGCTCGATCTGCGCGGAGTTCCGCGTGCCCTACCGGCACGAAGGCCCGGGAGTCGCGACGGTCAAGGACTACGTCGACGCGCTCAACCAGTACCTGCTGAAGATGCACGCGGCGGGGCGCAACAACGTCCTGATCATCGACGAGGCGCAGAGCCTGTCGGCCGAGGTGCTCGAACAGCTGCGCCTGCTCACCAACCTCGAGACGAACGAGCACAAGCTGTTGCAGATCGTGCTGATCGGGCAGCCCGAGCTGCGCGCGATGCTCGCCCGCCCCGAGCTCGAGCAGCTCGCGCAGCGGGTGGTCGCGCGCTACCACCTCGGCGCGCTCTCGCAAACCGAGAGCCGGCACTACGTGGCGCATCGCCTCGCGGTGGCGGGCCTGACGCAGGCGCCGCCGTTCAGCGACGCGGCCATGGCGCGCATCCACCGCTATTCGCGCGGGGTGCCCAGGCGCATCAACCTGTTGTGCGACCGCGCGCTGCTCGGCGCGTACGCCAAGGGCGAGAGCCGCGTGGACCAGCGCACCGTGGACGCCGCCGCGAAAGAAGTGCTCGAGCGCCCCGACCTGGCGATGGTCAAGCGCAAGCGCCTCGAGCGCGCGGCGCTGCTCGCGGCGGGGCTGGCCACCGGGGCGGCGCTCGCGGGCGTGGTCACCTTCGCGCTCGACCCCGCCGGGCGCGTGACCTCGCCCGCGGACCGGGCCGCGCTCGCCGGCGCGGCGTCGACGGCGGTTGCGGGCGGCGCCGCGGTGGCGGCGTCACGGCCGGACAGCGCTGGCGCGCCGGCGGCGACGCCTTCCGAAGCCGGGGGTGGCGCGGCCAAGGGGGAGCCGGCCGCGGCGCTCTCGCTTGCATCGTCCGCGGCCACCGCTTCGCGGCCCGCCGAGGCGCAGGCTTTCGACCTGCCCACGGGCTTCGCGTCGATGGTGGGCGCGCAGGACGATGCGTGGCGCGAACTGGCGCGGATCTGGGGAATCGCCCCGCTCGAGGGCGACCCTTGCGCGGCCTCGCAGCAGCGCCAGATCCAGTGCTATCGCAACCCGAACATCACGCTCGCGCTGATCAGGCAGCTCGACCGCCCCGGAATCCTCACGCTGCGCGACGCCGACAAGCGCGCCGCGCACGCCGTGCTGACCGGGCTGTCGGACAAGGACGCCACGCTGCGCATCGGCAACGCCTCGCGCACGGTTTCGCTGGTGTCGCTGGCCGACTACTGGCGCGGCGAGTTCACGACGCTGTGGCGGGCGCCGCCGGGCTACTCGGGCAGGAACGTCACGAGCAGCGCGGCCCCGAGCGCGCGCTGGATCGCGCGCCACCTCGCGGCCGCGCGCGGAGAGACGCGCCCCCTCGCCGGGGGTTTCGACGACACCGAACTGCGGGGCTGGGTGCACGGGTTCCAGCTGGCGCAGGGCCTGCCCTCGGACGGCATCGCCGGCCCGGTGACGCTGATGCGCCTGAACCGCGTGATCGGCATCGACGAGCCGAAGCTCGCGGCGGAGAACTGAAGCCGTGTCGCTGATCCTCGACGCGCTGCGAAAGGCGGACTCCGAACGCGAGCGCGGTTCGGTGCCGGGCCTGCACGCCCATCCGCTGCCGGCGCTCGCAGCCGAACCGGCGCAGGCCTCCCGCAAGCGAGCCTGGCAGTGGGCGCTGGCCGGCCTCGCGGTCGCGGGTGCGCTCGCCTGGTACGTGGCCGCGCGCGACGCAGGCTGGGCGCCGGCGGAATCGCCCCCCCCGAAGGCGGTGCCTGGCGCGGCGCGCGCCTCGGCCCCGACAACGACCGCGGCCACGCGGGCAGCCGCGGCTCTCGCGCGCGGCGAGCTGCCCCCGGCGGCCGAGCCGGCGCCCTGGCCCGCGCGCGAGAGCCGCGGCGCGGCACGGTCGGCCGCCGAGCCGGCAACTGCCGAGCCGGCAACCGCGGCACTCGCAGCAACCGCACCGGCGACTGCCGAGCCGGGGCGCACCGCGCCGGCGGGCACCTCCCGGGCGACCCCCGCCCCCACGGCCGGTACGCCCCGACCCGGGGCGCAGGCGAGCGTTGCGCCCGCTGTCGCTTCGCCTTCCGCCGACGCGCGGCCGCCAGCCGAGGCCGGGGTCTACGCCGTGGAACAGCTGCCCCAGCACATCCGTTCCCAGTTGCCGGCGCTGTCCGTCACCGGCGCGATCTACTCGCCGAACGCCGCGGACCGCACGCTGATCGTGAACGGGCGCCTGGTGCGCGAAAAGCAGTCGCTCGCCGCCGACCTCTCGCTCGAGCAGATCGGCCAGAAATCGGCGGTGCTCAGCTTCAGGGGGTACCGCTTCGAGCTCAGGTTCTAGCCCGCGCCGGGCGGCGGCCGTTATACACTGCCGAGGCCACTCCCGACCACCACTCCCGACCAACAACCCGATCGAAAGCGGAGGCACAGAAGATGAGGCTGCTCAAGACGATCCTCGCATGCTTGGCCGCGGCGAGCCTGCTCGCTGCCTGCGGCAGCGGCGACAAGGTCCAGTTTCGGTACGTCGTTTCCTTCGGCGACAGCGTCAGCGACGCCGGCACCTACAAGGTGGGCACGATCGCCGCGCTGGGCGGCGGCCAGTTCACCGTGAACGGCCCCACGGCCAAGACCTGGACGCAGATCCTGAGCGATCTGGTGCACCAGCGCGAACCCGGCTGGCCCCGCCAGTGCGCCGCGCAAACCGGCATGCTGCCCAACAACGGCGCAACCGGCGCGCCGGTCACCGACTTCCCCAACTGCTTCAACTATGCGCAGGGCAGCAGCCGCGTGAGCTCCAGCGGCACCGGCCCCAACGGCGTCGGGCTGCAGGCGTACGGCGACTCCAACCTCGGCTTCATGGCCGATTCGCTGCTCGAGCAGATGAACCGGCACCTCGCCAGGGTGGGCGGCAGCTAT
>DATCZK010000002.1:0-16719 GCA_036525975.1 Burkholderiaceae bacterium
ACGCTCCGCGCCGGCGACGCGGCGCCCACGACGGCGCTGCTGCGCGCCAGCCGGCGCACGTGCGCCTCGTCCACGCGCACCCCCAGCCCGGGGCGCGCCGGCATCGTGACGACCCCGTCGCGCACCCACTCGGAGAAGTCGGTCGGGTCTTCCGCGAGGCGCAGCGTGGACATGAAGGCGTGCCCGGCGTCGAACAGCGGCTCGATCGTGACCGCGTGCGCGAGCGACGCGGCCTGCGTGACGCCGAACTCGAGCATCGAGTTCATGTAGCAGCGGATTCCGTGCGCCTGCGCGAGCGAGGAGATCTTCTGGGCGCGCAACGGGCCGCCGTTCTTGCTGCTCTTGATGCTGAAGATCGACGCGGCGCGCTTGCGCGCGATCTCGGCCGCGCCGGCCAGCCCGGTGAGCGACTCGTCGGCCGAGAGCGGCAGCGCGCTGTCGCGCGCGAGCGCGGCGAGCGTGTCGATGTCTTCCTTGGCCACGGGCTGCTCCACGAACAGCAGCCGCGACCCCGCCGCCGCCTCCAGGAATTCGCGCGCTTCGCCGGCCGTCCAGCCCTGGTTGGCGTCGGCGATCAGGCCGATGTTCGCGCCGTAGCGCGCTTCGAGCGCCTCGATTCGCCGGATCTCGTCGCCCACCGGCGCGGCGCCCATCTTGAGCATGAAGGTCTTGTAGCCCTGGGGGGCGCGCTCGTCGATCACCGCGGCGTCGTCGTCGGCCGAGCCGCTGCCCAGCGGCCACAGCACCGGCAGCGATCGCCGAAGCGCGCCGCCGAGCAGCAGGGCCGCGGGCACCCCGAGGCGCTTGCCCAGGATGTCGAGCAGCGCCATCGTGACCGCCCCCTTGGCGCAGAGGTACCCGGGAAGGATGCGGTCGAGCATCGAGTCCACCGGGCCCGGCTCGGGGGCGGACGCGCAGAACACCGCGGGCAGGATCGTCGCGCGCAGCTGCTCGAGCGTCTGCTCGACCGACTCGTCGGTGAACGGGTGCATCGGGTTCGCCTCGCCCCAGCCCTCCACGCCGTCGCGGTCCACCAGCTTCACGAACACCGCGCGCGTGGTGCTGAGCGTGCCGTAGGCCCGGGAGAGCCGGTAGGGCGTCGCGAACCGCGTCTCCACCTCGTAGAGGCTGGCGGCGACGATCGGCGCCGTTGCGCGCGCGACGGTTGCGTTGGTCATCAGGCGCTCCCGAGGCGGATGCGGGGGTCGAGGAAACTGTACGAGAGGTCGGTGAGGAAGTTCAGGCCGATCACGATCGCCGCCATCAGGAAGAACGCCGCCTGCGCGACCGGGTAGTCGTGTTGCAGCGCCGCGTCGACCATCGCCTTGCCCATGCCCGGCCACGAGAACACCGTCTCCACCACGACCTGCCCGCCGATCGCGAAGCCGATGATCAGCGAGGACACCGTCACGACGGCGAGCAGCGCGTTGCGCGCCGCGTGGCGGAACAGCACGCGCGTGGGGCTCAGGCCCTTGGACTTGGCGAACTCCACGTAGTCCGAGCCCAGGACCTCGAGCATCGAGTCGCGCATCACGAGCATCGGGGTCACGAGGTACAGCGCCGCGACGGTGAGCGTGGGCAGCGCCAGGTGGTGCAGGAAGTCGGCCGACGTGATCAGGCCCCAGACGGTGCCGGGGTCGGTGCCCGGGGTGAACATCCCGCCCGAGGGAAACACCTCGAGCTGGTAGCTGAACACGATCAGCAGCAGGATCCCCACCACGAAGGGCGGCGCCGCCTGGAACAGCAGCCCGACCACGGTGGCGCCGAAATCGAGCGCCCCGCCGCGCCGCGCCGACATGAAGATGCCCAGCACGATGCCGAGCGTGATCGCGATCACGAGCCCCGCGGTCATCAGCAACAGCGTGTTCACGAGCCAGTGGCCCAGCAGGTTGGCCACCGGCTGGCCGGTGGAGAACGAGCGCCCCCACTCGAAGGTGGCGAGGTTCTTCATGTACACGACGAACTGCTGCCACAGCGGCAGGTCGAGCCCGAAGGCCTGCTTGAGGCGCGCCTGCGCGGCCTCGTCCAGCGCCGGGCTGATCACCTGCGCCGCCGGATCCCCCGGCATCAGGCGAAACAGCACGAACAGGATCACGGCCACGCCCAGCAGCGTGAGCAGGGCCGAGGCCAGTCGCCTGAGCACGTACGCGGTCATCGTCGGCGGTCCTCGCGGTCGTCAGCGGTCGTCAGCGGTCCTCGCGGCCGTCGGCGGCCGTCGGCGGGCACGCCGCCCGGGCCGCGAGGCCCGGGCGCGGCCGGGGCGCGGCTCAGGCCCGCGGGTAGAGGAGCTTGCCCTGGGCGTTCCAGCTGTAACCGCCCTTGGCGAGCATGTCGCGCGCGGCCTTCACGTTCTCGGCCGGCGCCTTCACCGCCGGGTTGTGCCAGAACGCGTTGGCCGGCGAGATGATCGAGCCGCCCGGGTCGGCGTAGCCGAGCAGCACCAGCTCGCTGATCAGCTTGCGCGGAATCAGGAGGTTGAGCGCGTTGCGGAACACCGGGTTGTCGAAGGGCTTGATCGTGTTGTTGTACGACAGGTGATACACGCCGTGGCTCGGGTAGCCGCGCGCGACCACGTCCTTGACCTTCTTGAGCCGGTCGACCAGGGCCGGCGAGAGGATGTAGCCGGCGCGGTCGCACTCGCCGCGCTCGATCGCCGCGGCGATCGCGTCGTGGCTGCCGTACACGACGCGGATGATCCCGGCGCACTTGGGCGGGTTGAAGTGCTCCTTGTTGGCGCTCATCTTCACCTCGGAGCCCCGGCGCCAGTGGTCGAACTTGAAGGGTCCGCTCCCGACCGGCTTGTCGTTCTGGAACTTGAGCGGGTCGTCGATGTTGACCTTCTCGGGGATGTCCTGCCAGATGTGCTTGGGGATGATGTACATCGCGGCGAGCACGTTCGAGACGAACGGCGCCGAGGGCTTGTCGAGCTTGATCCGCACCGTGTTCGCACCGGTGACCTCGATCGAAGACACGGCCTTGAGCGAGGAGAGGAAGAAGGGCGCCTTCCACTTGGTCTGGTACTCGAAGCTGAACTTCACGTCCTCGGCGGTGAAGGGCTTGCCGTCGTGCCACTTCATTCCGGACTTGATCGTGATCTCGAGCGTGGTGTTGTCCACCACCTTCATCCCCGACGCGGCCCAGGGCACCGGCTTGCCGTCGGGGGCGATCCGGAACAGCGTGTCGTAGAGCTTGGAGAGCTCCTTGAACTCGAGCACGTCGTTGGCGGCGATCGGGTTCAGGTGCTTGATGTCCACGTTCATGCCTGTGCGCGAGTAGCCGTCACCGCTCACTTCCATGTTCACGTCCGACCAGAAGCTGCCGATCCCTTCGCCCAGCATCGGCACCAGCCCCTTCACCTTGTCGGAGCGGTGCGCCATCGTGATCTGCGGGTAGGCCACGACCGTACCCGGCTGGTCGGCGAAGATCACTTCCTGCGCCTCGAACACCGCGCGCTTGCGATCGTCGATGTTCATCGTGGTCGCCTGGGCGGTGGCCAGCGCGTCGGTCTTCTCGCTCTTGTAGCCCATCCAGTTGAAGCCGCCCTTCTTGAACTGCTCCGAGGAGTGCACGCCGTGGATGAAGAAGTTCGGGTCGATCCGGATCGAGGAGCCGGCCAGGGCCACGAGGAAGACCTCGTAGTCGTGCTGCATGATCACCTTCTGGATGCCCTGGTTGTAGTCGATCGGGTTGGCCTCGAGCTCCCAGCCGATCTCCTTGCAGGCCTGCGACACCAGGCGCGCGATCTCGGGGCGCGCGGGGTCGAACTGCGCGGTGCTCGTGATGATCGAGCGCTTGTCCACCGGCGCCGGGCCGGATTGGGCGTGCGAGATGCCGCTCGCGGCGGACGCCGTGAGGGCGGCCGCGCCCTGAACGAATTCGCGACGTTTCATGTCTTCTCCCTGGTTGGTTCAACTGGTTGGCAGTGCGAGTATCGGAACTGCGGCGCGCGAGCGCCAGCGATCCGGGGCATGTTTCGGTTATCTATAACTTTTGGTTATAGTTTCGGCTCGGAGGCCGCGATGAAGATCCGCTACATCGAAGCGTTCAGGGCGATGATCGAGTGCGGCACGGTGTCGGCCGCGGCGCGCGCGCTGCGCGTCTCGCAGCCGGCCATGACGAAACTGATCTCGCAGCTGCAGTCCGAGCTCGACATGACGCTGTTCGAGCTGCGCGGCGGGCGGCTCGCGCCCACCGCGGAGGCTTACGCGCTCGAGGGGGCGATGAGCCGCGCCTGGCGCGGCGTGATCGAGCTGCGCGAGGTGGCCGAGGACGTGCGCGACATGCGAAGCGGCCGCCTCACCGTGGTCGCGCACCCCAGCTTCGCGCAGGCGCTGCTCCCGCCCTTCGTGGCGCAGTTCGCCAGGCACGCGTCCAGGTCGACGATCACCGTGCACTCGCAGCCCTCGCCGCGGGTGATCGAGTGGTGCGCCGACGGCCAGGCCGACCTGGGCATCGCGGCCGTTCTCGCGCCGCAGACGGGGGTGCAGGTGGAGCGCCTGGGCAAGCTCGCGGCCGTTTGCGCGCTCCCCGCGGGGCACCGGCTGGCCGCGCAGCAGGTGATCCAGGCCGAAGACCTGCGGGGCGAGTCGTTCATTTCGCTCGCCGAGGTCGATCGGTCGCGCTCGCGGATCGAGGCGGCGTTCGCGCCGCACGCGGTCGAGCGCGACATCCGCCTCACCACGCCGCAGGCCACGATCGCGCTCGCGCTGGTGGCCAACGGCGTGGGCGCCAGCGTGATCGACGAGGCGGCCGCCACCCTCGCCGACCAGGCCAGGGTCGCGGTCCGGCCGTTTCGCCCGGCCGTGGGCTTCGACATCTACTTCTATCACCCGGCCAACCGCGAGCCCTCGCAGCTGTGCGAGCGCTTCGTGCGCGAGCTGCGCAAGTGGTTCCGCGCGCGGCGCTGGGCGCGCCCCGGCGCCGCGCCGGCCGCCGGGTGAGCGCCGGCGCGTGGAGTATGCTGCAACGACTACGGAGGAAGCGACCATGACGCTATGCCCAATCGCCGTCTTCGCGGGCTGCAAGAAGTGCCCCGCGTTTTCGGTGTGTCCGCTCAAGACCGTGATCGGTGACGCACCCCCGCCGCAGGCGGGCGAAGCAAAGCAGGCGAAGTCGGCGAAGAAGTAGGCCGATCGGCTCGCGCAGCGCGATCGGATCGCGCAGGCCGCTCGGGTCGTTCGGGTCGCGCCCGCCCGACGGGTGCGCACGCCCGCTGATGGCCCGATAATGGAATGACGACAGCGCGGGCGAGGTGTAGCATGGCGGCCCGGGATCGCGCTGCCGCCCGCCGGCGGCGGGTTCGTCACAACAGGGCCAGAACCCCGGTCTGTCCGGCGACATCCGGCAACACGACAACACAGGAGTGGAGATGAAACGCAGAGGTCTACTTTCGACGATGGCCGCGGCCGTCGTGAGCGCAGCGTTCGCGCTGCCGGCCGGCGCCCAGACGATCACGCTGCACGGCGCGTCCCAGTTCAACGACGACCACCCCTTCACCAAGGGGCTGATGAAGTTCGAGGAGCTGGTCAAGAAGTACTACGGCAAGCCGATCAATTTCGTGCTGCACAAGAACAGCGAGCTCGGGCTCGAGAAGGACTACTTCGCCTACATGAACCAGGGCATCTCGGTGGACTACGCCATCGTCTCGCCCGCGCACATGGCCACGTTCGCCAAGGCCGCGCCGTTCATCGACGCGCCGTTCGTGTTCAGCAGCCACGACCAGATGAACAAGGTGATCGCGCAGGGCGTGCTCAACCCGATCGCCGACGAGATCGCGAAGAAAGCCGACGTGCTGCTGCTCGGCTACGGCGGGGGCGGCGTGCGCAACATCTTCGCCACCAAGCCGATCCGCAACATGGCCGAACTCAAGGGCCTGAAGATCCGGGTGCAGGGCGCGCCGATCTGGACGCGCACCTTCGCGGCCGCCGGAATGGCGCCCACCGTGATCGCCTACAGCGAGATCTACAACGGCATCCAGACCGGGGTGATCCAGGCCGGCGAGAACGAGGCGGCGGGCGTGCAGCAGATGAAGTTCTACGAGGTCGGGCCCAACCTGATGCTCACGCAGCACTCGATCAGCATCCGGCCGATCTGCTTCTCGGGCAAGGCGCTGCGCAAGCTGCCCGCCGACCTGCAGGCCGCGATCCGCAAGGCCGCCTCCGAGGCGGGCGACTGGGAGCGCGCGCTCGAGTCGAGCAGCGACACGACGATCCTCACCGAGATGGAGAAGTCGGGCAAGCTCAAGCTGGTGAAGTTCGACGGGCGCGACCAGTTGCAGAAGTCGATGGAGCCGGCGCTCGAGGCCTACGCCAAGGAGATCGGCGCAGACGCGATCTACGCCAAGATCAAGACCATCAAGTAGCCCATTGCAGGCACTGCGGCGGGGCGCGGTAGGCCGCGCCTCTCCGCAGTCGTGCGCCCGAGTCACTCCACCCCGGCCCGAGGCAGATGCGCAAGTTCATCGACTGGATCTACCGCGGCCTGCAGGGGCTGCTCACCTTCCTGATCGCGATCCTCATCCTTCCCGTGACGCTGCAGGTGGTCGCGCGCTTCGTCGAGTCGATACCTCACCCGATCTGGACCGAGGAGATGGCGCGGTTCTGCCTGATCTGGATCATCATGATCGGCGCGAGCATCGCGGTGCGCGACGGCGCGCACTTCGACGTCGACGTGCTGCCCCACCCCAAGACCGCGTTCGGGCTGGCGCTCAGCCGCATGGTCGTGCACGGCGCGATCATGCTGGTGGCGCTGATCTTCCTGGCGTTCGGTTGGAGGTTCGCGCAGTTCGGCTACGACCAGAGCTCGGAGCTCACCGGCATCAACATGGCGACGATCCACATCGCCTGGCCGGTGGCCGGCTTCGCGTGGGTGCTCTTCACGCTCGAGAAGTTCTACGACGACTACCAGCTGATGAAGCGGGGCGAGGAGGGCGCGAATGAGCCCCGGTGAAGTCGCGCTGATCCTGTTCAGCGTGTTCGCGGTGCTGGTCGCGCTGCGCGTGCCGGTGGCGTTCGCGCTCGGCATCGCGTGCATACCGGTGTTCTTCATCGACGACCGCCTCACGCCGTTCCTGCTCCTCAACGAGATGCTGAAGTCGTACAACTCGTTCCTCTTGCTGGCGATTCCGTTCTTCATGCTCGCGGCCGGCCTGATGAACGCCGCGGGCATCACCGACAAGCTGATCACGCTCGCGCGCGCGCTGGTGGGCTGGCTGCCCGGCGGCCTGGGGCACGTGAGCGTCGTGGTGAGCATGCTGTTCGCCGGCATCTCCGGCTCGAGCACCGCCGAGGCCGCCGGCGTGGGCGGCGTGCTGATCCCGGCGATGAAAAAGCAGGGCTACGACACCGAGTTCGCGGTCGCGCTGATCGCCTGCGCCGCGGTGATGGGCGTGATCATCCCGCCCAGCATCCTGATGGTGGTCTGGGGCGGGGTGATCTCGGTCTCGATCGGCGGCCTGTTCCTCGCGGGCGTCATTCCGGGGTTCCTGATGGCGCTGTCGTTCATGGTGGTGGTCTACGGCTACGCCACGCGCCGCAAGTATCCGGTGTTCCCGAAACCCACCTTCAGGGAGCTGACGTCGGCGATCGGCCACGCGATCCTGCCGATCCTCACGCCCGGAATCATCATCGGCGGCATCGTCGGCGGGCTGTTCACGCCCACCGAGGCCTCGGTCGTGGCGGTGCTCTACGCGATGTTCCTGGGCGTGCTGGTCTACCGCAAGCTGGGGTTTTCCGAGATGCGCGTGGCGATGCACGACTCGGCGCGCCTCGCGGCGATCTCTCTCTTTTGCATCGGCACCGCGTCGGCCTTCGGGTGGCTGCTGGCCTATTTCCACATCCCGAAGCTGTTCCTCACCATGGTGTCGGGCTGGGGCGGCGACATCACCACGGTGGGCATCATCACCGCCGTGAGCTTCCTGATCGTGGGCTGCTTCATCGACGCGATCCCGGCGATCATCATCGTGGGCACGATCCTCGAGCCGCTGGCCACGAGCGTGGGCATGCACCCGATCCACTTCGCGATCATCGGCGTGATCTCGATCGCCTACGGGCTCGTCACGCCGCCCTACGGGCTTTGCCTGATGATCGCGTGCACGGTGGGCGGCATCAAGATCCGCGCCGCGGTGCGCGACACGCTGGTCCTGTTCGTGCCGATGCTGCTCGTGCTCGGGTTCGTGATCCTGTTCCCCGACGCGATCCTGTGGCTTCCGCGCCTGCTGATGCCCACCCTGGTGCAGTAAGCGCCGGGGCTGCCGCCGCGGTCGGGCCGATTATCGAGTAATGTGACGGGCGCGTTCGGAAACGGCTCCGGTGGCGATGCTCCGGGGCCGGCCCGAACGGCGCTGCACCATGCCAAACAACCAACCGGAGGGGGAGATGACAAGACTCGCTGCGCGCCTCAAGGCGATCGTTCTCGGCGCTGCAATGCTGGCGGGCTTCGGCGGCGCTGCCGGGGCCCAGGAGATGAAGTTCTTCACGATCGGCACCGGCGGCACCGGCGCCACCTACTATCCGGTCGGAGGCGTGATCGCGAACGCGATCTCCAATCCGCCGGGGTCGCGCAAGTGCAACGAGGGCGGCAGCTGTGGCGTCGACGGGCTGATCGCGTCGGCCGTGTCCTCGCGCGGCTCGGTGGACAACGTCAACGCGATCATCTCGGGCCTGCGCAGTTCCGGCTTCGCGCAGTCCGACGTGGCGTTCTGGGCGTACACGGGCACGGGCACGATGGCCGGCAAGCCGCCGGCGAAGGACCTGCGCACGATCGCGGCGCTGTTCGCCGAGCACGTGCACCTGATCGCGCGGGCCGACAGCGGCATCAACTCGGTGGCCGACCTCAAGGGCAAGCGCGTTTCGCTCGACGAGCCGGGCTCGGGCACCTACGTCGACGCGAAGCTCATTCTCGAAGCCAACGGGCTGAGCACCAGCGACGTGACGGCCGAGGCGCTCAAGCCCACGGCGGCCTCGGAGGCGCTGCGCAACAAGAAGATCGACGCCTACTTCATCGTCGCCGGTTATCCGACCGGCGCGGTGGTGGAACTGGCCTCGGCCGAGAGGATCAAGCTGGTCCCGATCGACGGCCCGGGCGCTGCCAAGCTGGTGAGCGCGCACAAGTTCTTCTCCGCGAGCGCGATTCCCGAGGGCACCTACGAAAAGGTTCCCGCCGCAACGACCATCGCGGTCGGCGCCCAGTGGTTCACCAGCGCCAAGCAGGACGAGCAGCTGATCTACAACATCACCAAGGCGCTGTGGAACGAGAACACGCGCAAGCTGCTCGACGTGGGGCACGCCAAGGGCAAGTCCATCACGCTCAAGACCGCGCTCGACGGTGTGGGCGTTCCGCTGCACCCGGGCGCCGAGCGCTTCTACAAGGAAGCCGGAATAATCAAGTAAGGCCGGGCGCCCCAGCGGGGCCAGGCGTTTGATGAACGGGTCTGGGGGCGACGCCGCGCCCAGGCCTTTTTTTCCGGGAAGCTTCGGATGACGTCCAGCGCGGGCAGGGAACTCACGCCGGAGACGCTGGCCGAGATCGAGCGCAGGTACGATCCCGAGCTCGCGTTTCGCCCGACCGGCCGCGTGCTCGCCGCGGTGATCAGCGCGGCGCTGGTGGGCATGTCGGCCTACCAGTTCTACGCGTCGGGCTTCGGGCTGGTGCGCGAGCTCCTGCACAGGGGCATCTACCTGGCGTTCATGCTGGGGCTGGTGTTCCTGCTGTTTTCCTGGCGGCGCAAGGGCAACGAGAAGCTCGCCGAACCGGCCTGGCACCGGATCAGCGGCGTGTCGATCCTCGACATCGTGCTGGCCGTGCTCGGCGTGGGGGCCGCCCTCTACCTGCCATTGCTCTCGCCCGAGGAAGTCGCGCAGCGCGTGGGCAACCCCTCGCCTTCGGACGTGTTCATGGGCACGGCCCTGCTCGTGCTCTCGCTGGAGGCCACGCGGCGCTCGGTGGGGCCCACGCTGCCCGTGATCGCGCTGGTGTTCATGGCGTTCGCCCTTTTCGGGCCCTGGGCGCCGGGCGCGCTCAAGCACGGCGGCACGACGTGGGTCGGGCTGATCAACCACCTGTACATGACCAACCAGGGCATCTACGGCGTGGCGATCGGGGTCATGGCGCAGTACGTGTTCCTGTTCGTGCTGTTCGGCGTGCTCGCAACGCGCATCGGGCTGGGGCAGCTGTTCATCGACCTGGCGATGGTGGTGGCAGGCCGCTACTCGGGCGGTCCGGCGAAGGTGGCGATCTTCTCCTCGGCGCTGATGGGCACGATCTCGGGCTCGTCGATCGCCAACACCGTGACCACCGGCGCGCTCACGATTCCGGCGATGAAGCGCGTGGGCTACCCCGCGCATTTCGCCGGCGCGGTGGAAGCCACCGCTTCCACCGGCGGGCAGATCACGCCGCCGATTCTCGGCGCGGCCGCGTTCATCATGGTCGAGTACCTGGAGATACCGCTTCGCGACATCCTCGCCGCCGCGCTCTTTCCGGCGCTGCTCCACTACTTCGGCATCTTCGTCATGGTGCACCTCGAGGCCAGGAAGCTGGGCCTTCGCGGCCTGCGCGCCGACGAGCTCCCCAGGACCGTCGTGGTCCTGCGCCAGCACTGGCTGTCGATCATCCCGCTGGTGATCCTCGTCTACCTGATCCTGGCCGGAAAGACGCCCGACTTCGCTGCGGTCTATGGAATCATCGCCTGCGTCGTGGTGGGCTTTCTCAACCCCGTGAACCGCCTCACGCTCGCCGATCTCTGGGACGGGCTCGCGGCGGGGGCCAAGAACACGCTCGCGGTGGGCGCGGCGGCGGCGGCGGTGGGCGTGGTCGTGGGCGTCGTCACGCTCACCGGCGTGGGATTCCGGCTCGGCTACGTCGTGGTGCAGACCGCGACCGAGTTCGGCAGCCTGATCGGCAGCCTGTGGCCGATGAGCTACTTCGCGGTCGCCCAGTGGGCGTTGTTCTTCTCCCTGATCCTGATCGCGGTGGCCTGCATCATCATGGGCGCGGGGCTGCCGACCACGGCCACCTACATCATCCTGGTCGCGGTCGCCGCGCCGGCACTGGCGCAGCAGGGGGTGCAGCCGCTGGTGTCGCACTTCTTCGTGTTCTATTACGGGGTGCTCGCCGACATCACGCCGCCGGTGGCGCTGGCTGCGTACGCCGCGGCCGGCATCGCCGGGTCGAACCCGTTCCAGACCGGCAACACCGCCTTCCGGCTGGGCATCGCGAAGGCGCTCGTGCCCTTCGTGTTCGTCTACTCGCCCGCTCTGCTGCTGGTGGCCAAGGGCTTCACGCTGCAGGAGTTCCTCGTGACGCTCTCCGGCGCGATGCTGGGCATCGGCCTTCTCGGCGCGGCCTTCTCGGGGTTCATGCTGGTGCGCATGACCCGCCTCGAGCGATGGTGGGTCGGGATCGTGTCGCTGCTGTTCGTTGCGCCGGGGCTCAAGACGATGGCGATCGGCTTCGCGCTGCTCGTGCCGGTGGCCCTGTCGCAGGTCGCGCGTCGAAGGGCCGTCGTCGCGCAAGGAGAGCGGGGATGAAGGTCGCGGCAGACTCCGCGGCGCCCGCGGCCGGGCACGGCCTCGCAACGCAGCGATGAACTCGCGCGAGCGCCAGGGCGCGCGCTGGATCGACGCGATCTGCCGCGGGCTCGAGCTCGCGATCGCCGTCGCGCTGGCGCTGATGGTCGTGATGGTCTTCGGCAACGTCGTGCTGCGTTACGGCTTCAATTCCGGCATCCCGGTCAGCGAGGAGCTGTCGCGCTGGCTGTTCGTCTGGATGATCTTCATCGGTGCGCTGCTCGCGCTGCGCGACAACCGGCATCTGGGAACGGACGTGCTCGTTTGCAGGCTCCCGCCGTGGGGCCGGCGGGCGTGCCGCGCCCTGAGCGAAGCGCTGATGCTGGGCTGCACGCTGCTGTTGCTCGAGGGAAGCCTGGCCCAGGCGCGCATCAACCTCGACGTCGAGGCGCCGGTCACCGGGATTCCGGTCGTCGTCGTCTACGCTGCCGGCGTCGCCTTTTCGGTGCCGGCCGCGTTGCTGCTGCTCGTGAAGCTCTGGCGCACCGTGAGCGGCCAGGACCCGCAATGACCATCGCGGTGTTCCTCGGGGCGCTGCTCGGCGCGATGGCGCTGGGCATGCCGATCGCCTACGCGCTGCTGGTGAGCGGCGCGGCGCTGATGTGGCACCTCGACCAGTTCGACGCGCAGATCCTGGCGCAGAACATCATCAACGGCGCCGACAGCTTCCCGCTGCTCGCGGTGCCCTTCTTCATGCTCGCCGGCGAGATCATGAACGCGGGCGGATTGTCCAGGCGCATCGTCGACCTGGCGATGACGCTGGTCGGGCACCTGCGCGGGGGCCTGGGCTTCGTGGCGATCCTCGCCGGCGTGCTGATGGCCGCGATGTCGGGGTCGGCGGTGGCCGACACGGCGGCGCTGGCCACGCTGCTGCTGCCGATGATGGTCGCCGCCGGCCACGAGAGAGCGCGCGCGGGGGGGTTGATCGCGTCGGCCGGAATCATCGCGCCGGTGATCCCGCCGTCGATCGGCTTCGTGATCTTCGGCGTCACGGCGAACCTGTCGATCGGCAAGCTGTTCATGGCCGGCATCGTGCCGGGAATGATGATGGCAATGGCGCTCGCTGCAACCTGGTTCTGGGTCGCGAGGCGCGAGCGCGTCGCGCCCCCGCCCGCGGCCAGCGCGCAACAGCGCTGGACGGCGTTGCGCCGGTCGACCTGGGCGCTGTTCCTGCCGGTGATCGTGCTCGTGGGACTGAGGATGGGCGTGTTCACGCCCACCGAAGCGGGGGTCGTCGCCGCCGTCTATGCGCTGTTCGTGGCCACGGTGGTCTATCGCGAGCTGCCGGTATCGGAGCTGCCCGCGCTGTTCGTCGCGGCGGCAAAGACCACCTCGGTGATCATGTTCCTCGTTGCCGCTGCAATGGTTTCCGCCTGGCTGATCACGATCGCCAACCTGCCAGGGCAGCTGATCGAGCTCATGCAGCCGCTGCTGGGCAACCCGACGCTGCTGCTCGCTATGATCATGCTGCTCGTGATCGTCGTTGGAACCGCGATGGACATGACGCCTACGATACTGATCCTGACACCGGTCCTGATGCCGGTGGTCAAGGCCGCCGGGATCGACCCGATCTACTTCGGCGTGCTGTTCATCATCAACAACGCCATCGGTTTGATCACGCCCCCGGTGGGCACGGTGCTCAACGTGGTTGCGAGCGTGGGCAGGATGACGCTCGACGACGTCACGCGCGGCGTCCTGCCATTCATGCTCGCGCAACTCGCGGTTCTGTTCCTGCTGGTCCTTTTCCCGCAACTCGTGCTGGCGCCGCTGCGCTGGCTCTACTGATCGAAGGAGACTCGAGATGACGAAACGCAAGCTGTTCAAGTCGGTTTTCGCGGTGGTCGCCGCCACGGCAGTCGGCGCGGCGTGGGGGCAGGTGTCGGAGCGCACCTTCAAGTTCGGCCTTCAGAACCCCAAGGGCCATCCGCTCGAGCAGGGGGCGACGAAGTTCGCCGAGATCGTGGCCGCGAAGTCGGGCGGCAAGATCAAGGTGAACGTGTTCCCTGGCGGGGCGCTCGGGGGCGACCAGCAGACGGTGTCGGCGCTGCAGGGCGGCACCGTGGAGATCACGGCGTTGAACTCGGGGATTCTCGCCAGCCAGGTGAAGGATTTCGAGGTGTTCGACTTCCCGTTCATGTTCTCCAACCCGAAGGAAGTTGACGCGGTGGTCGACGGCGCCTTCGGCCAGAAGCTGCACGCGCGGCTCGCCGAGAAGGGCATCGTCGGGCTCGCTTACTGGGAGCTGGGTTTTCGCAACATCACGAACAGCCGCCGCCCGATCAACGCGGTGGAGGACATCGCCGGGCTCAAGCTCCGCGTGATCCCGAACGCGATCAACGTCGACTGGGTCAAGGCGCTGGGCGCCAACCCCACGCCGATGGCCTTTCCCGAGGTCTACGCGGCGCTCGAGAGCAAGGCCATCGACGGGCAGGAGAATCCGCTGAACGTGATTCTCGCGAACAAGTTCGCCGAGGTGCAGAAGTACCTCGCGCTCACGAACCACCAGTACAACCCGCAGTCGCTGATCTTCAGCAAGAAGGTCTGGGACCAGCTCTCGGCGGACGAGAAGAAGATCGTGCAGGAAGCGGCCGTGGAAGCGTCGCGTTTCCAGCGCCAGGTGAACCGCGAGGCTGCCGCGGGCCAGCTCGACGCGCTGAAGAAGGCGGGGATGCAGGTGAGCGAATTCTCGCCGGCCGAACTGGCCAAGCTGCGCGAGAAGATGAAGCCGGTGATCGACAAGCACGCCGCGGCGATCAGCGCCACCGTGAGCGAACTGCAGGCCGAGCTCGCCAGGGTACGCAAGTGACAGAAGCGCAGGTCGGCGCCGCGCGCGCAACGGTGGCGCGCGCGGGCGCCGGCCCCAGGATGCTCGTCGGCCTGATCGGCGCCGGCATCCAGCGCTCGCTCACGCCCGCGATGCAGGAGGAGGAGGCGCGCGCACAAGGGATGCGGCTGCACTACCAGCTGATCGACCTGGAGCGCCGGCAACTGGGCGTGGAAGCGCTGCCCGGGCTGCTCGACGCGGTGCGCACGATCGGGTTTCGCGGGCTGAACGTGACCTATCCTTGCAAGCAGGCCGTGATCCCGCTGCTCGACGACCTGTCCGAGGAGGCACGAGCGATGGGGGCGGTCAACACGGTGCTCGTGCGCGAGGGCGGGTTGATCGGGCACAACACCGACGGCGCGGGGTGGCGGTGGGGCTTCGAGCGCGCGTTGCCGTCGGCCGACCTCTCACGCGTCGTGCTGCTCGGCGCGGGGGGCGCCGGTTCGGCGATCGCGCACGCGGCGCTGCGCATGGGCGTGGGGCGGCTGGATCTCGTGGACGCCGAGCCGCAGCGGGCCGAAGCGCTCGCAGTCGATCTCAACCGCCGCTACCCGGGCGGTCGCGCGGCCGCAACGAGCGATTTCGCCGGCGCGCTTCACACAGCCAACGGACTGATCCACGCGACCCCCACCGGGATGGACAAGCTGCCAGGTCTGCCGCTGGACGAGGCACTGCTGCGCGCCGATCTCTGGGTGTCGGAGATCGTCTATTTCCCGCTCGAGACCGCGCTGGTCAAAGCCGCCCGGGCGCGCGGCTGCCGCGTCGCCGATGGCGGCGGAATGGCGGTGGGGCAGGCGGTCGGCGCTTTCGAGCTCTTCACAGGCTTGCACGCCGACGCCGCGCGCGTCGACGCGCACTTCCGCTCGCTGGTCGCTGCCCGGGCCTGACCGCTTCGCCGCGTGTCAATCGGGCGCGAGCCGGTCGCGCTCGCGCAATTGCGGAAACAGCCGCAGCCAGGCCGCGGCCACCAGGAGCGTGCCCGCGCCGCCCACGACCACCGACGCCACCGGCCCCCACCACTGGGCGGTGACCCCGGACTCGAATTCGCCCAGCTGGTTGCTCGCGCCGATGAAGATCGAGTTCACCGCGCTCACGCGCCCGCGCATCGCGTCGGGCGTCTCGAGCTGCACGAGCGTCTGGCGCACCACGATGCTCACCATGTCGGCCGCGCCCGACACGGCGAGCGCGACGGCCGACAGCGCGAAGTCGGTCGACAGCCCGAACACCAGGATCGCCAGCCCGTAGACGCCCACCGCGAAGAACAGCTTCACGCCGGCGCGGTGCTCGATCGCCCAGCGCGCGAGCGCGAGCGACATCAGCAGCGCGCCCGCCGCGGGCGCGGCGCGCAGCACGCCCAGCCCCGCGGGTCCGACGTGCAGGATGTCCTTCGCGAACATCGGCAGCAGCGCGGTCGCGCCCCCGAGCAGCACCGCGAACAGGTCGAGCGAAACGGCGCCCAGGATGATCCGGCGGCGGAAGATGTACTCGATCCCGGCCAGCAGGCTTCGCAGCGACGCCGGTTCGCGATGCGGCGCAACGTGCGCGTAGCGCAGCGCCAGCAGCAGCGCGCAGGCCAGCGCGAACAGCGCGAGGCAGGCCGCGTAGACCGCGCCCGCGCCGGCGATGTAGATCGCGCCGCCGAGCGCCGGGCCGCCGATGATCGCGGCCTGCAGCCCCGCCGACCCGAAGGCCATCGCGCGCGGCAGCATCAGCACGGGAACGAGCAGCGGCAGCAGCGCCTGTTGCGCGGGCATCTGGAACGCGCGCGCCGCGCCGAGCGCAACCGACACGGCCAGCAGGAGTTCGCGCGACAGCCAGGACCCGGACGCGGCCGCGAGCAGGATCGCCGCGACGAGCGCCTGCGCGCCCAGGCTCGCCGCGACGATCCGCCCGCGGTGGAAGCGGTCGGCCACGTGCCCGGCCACCAGCACGAGCGCGAGCGCGGGCACGAACTGGTACAGGCCCACCAGCCCCAGGTCCCAGGCGCTGCCGGTGAGGTCGTACATCTGCCAGCCGACCGCCACCATCAGCATCTGGTTGGCCGCGGTGCCGAGCACGCGGGCGCCCCACAACCGCATGAAGTCGGTCTGGCGCAGCAGCGCGGGCAGGTCTGCGGTGGGCATGGGCGGGCAGGATAGCGGGAAAAGGGGGCGCAAGCCCGGCGTGGATCGAGCGCTCGCCGCGTTCGGCATTCCGCAGGACTTGGGTATTGGAGTATCATGTTGCGTCGCAACATTCCACGATGGAGCCGAAATGGACCTTTCCAGCAGAGTCGCGGTGGTAACGGGAGGCGCGAGCGGCATCGGTCGCGCCGTGGCCACGGCGAGGGCC
>DATCZK010000003.1:0-13220 GCA_036525975.1 Burkholderiaceae bacterium
GTCGCCGCGCCGGCCCGCGGCGGTGCGGCGGTCGTCGCGCCCGCCCTCGCCGCGTCGAGCGCGCGCGCGATGTCGGCCACCGTCTCGGCGCGCTCGAGCACTTCGGTGGGCAGGTCGACCTTGAAGCCGCGCTGGATCCGCAGCAGCAGCTCGACGCGCGCGAGGCTGTCGAAGCCGAGGTCGCGCTCGAGCGAGTCCTCGAGCCGCGCACGCGGCGCCGACCGATCGCGCGTGAGCTCGGCGCGCAACCCGTCCACGATCCCGAGCAGCGTCCGCTCGCGCGCCGGCCCGCTCGAGTCCTGCGCGGGCTCGTCGCGGGCCGAGGCTTCGGCCGCTGTCTGACGGGCAACCATGGTTTTGCAGGCTAGCACGAAGCCGCGCGAGAATGCGGCGATGAACGCGCCCACGCACGAGCCGCTGCTGCTCGACTCGATCTCGGCACTCGCCGGTCGCGGCGCGGGCCGCGTGGTGGTCACCGGCTCGCACGGCGGCCGGTCGGCCGCGCAGTTCGTGCTCGACGCGCCGGGCGCGCCGCGCGCCGTGCTGTTCAACGACGCGGGCGTGGGCAAGGACGAGGCCGGCATCGTGGCACTCGCGATGCTGCAGGCGCGCGCGATCGCCGCCGCCACCTACGCGCACGACAGCGCGCGCATCGGCGACGCCGCCGACGGCGCAAGCAACGGCGTGATCAGCCACGTGAACCAGGCGGCGCGCGCGCTGGGCCTCGCGCCGGGGGGCCGGGTGGCCGACGCGATCGCGCGCCTCGGCGCGCCGGCGCGCTGAGCGGCCTCGGGCACGCGCCGCGCCGGCTGCCTCGCCCTGGAGGCGCCGCGCCGGCCCCGGGTTGGCGGCCTCAGCCGGCGAGCGCGAGGCTCGCCACGCCGGCCGCGATCAGCGACGCGCCGGCCAGCCGGCGCCCGAGGTCGCCCTCGCTCAGTACCCGCGCGCCGAGAAAGGCCGCGATCAGCATCGACACCTCGCGTGCCGGCGCGACGTGGCTGATCGGCGCGATCCGCATCGCCTCGAGCACGAGGATGTAGCTGATCGGCGAGAGCACGGCCACCGCCAGCAGCGGGCGCCAGGCGCGCGCGAGCATCGCGCGCATCACCGCGCGCCGGCGCATCGCCCACGGCGCCAGGATCAGCGCGCGGCTCGAGTCCGACAGCCAGTAAAAGAGCAGCGGCGCCACGCCCAGCACCTTCACGCCCCATCCGTCGACCACGGTGTAGGCCGCGATGAACGCGCCGGTGAGCGCGCCCCAGGCCAGCCCGGCGCGGGTCTTTTCCGACCAGTTGCCGCGCACGATCGACGCGCCGCCGGCGATCGTGAAGGTGCCCGCCACGATCAGTGCGAGCCCCGCGATCGACCCCGCCGTGGCGGTCTCGTCGAGGAGCACGATCGCCGAGACCGCCGAGAGCAGCGGGCCGACGCCGCGCGCCACCGGGTAGACCACCGACAGGTCGCCCGCGCGGTACCCGGCCTGCAGCACGAGGAAATACGCCACGTGCAGCACGCCGCTCACCAGCACCACGGCCCACGGACCCGGGCCGAGATCGGCGGCCTCGCCCGCGTGCAGCGCGAGCGCGATCGGCGTGAGCATCAGCGCGCCGCCCGTGGCCACGACCCACGCCGCGCAGACCGCGTCGGCCTGCGCGCGCTTGAGCAGCAGGTTCCAGCTCGCGTGGATGACCGCCGCGACCAGCACCATCGCGAGCGCGACGGCGGACATCGCCCGCTCAGCCCGCCAGCGCCTCGGGGTTCACGATGCCCGCGGGCGCCCCGGCGGCGAACGCAACCACGTTCTCGAACGCCGTTCCCAGGTAGAGCTCGTAGCTGTCGCGTTCCACGTAGCCGATGTGGGGCGTGGCGAGCACGCGCGGGTGGGCGATCAGCGGGTCGTCGAGCGCCGGCTCGGAGTCGAACACGTCGATCGCGGCGAGCGCCGGGCGCCCGGCGTCGAGGGCGGCCGCGAGCGCGCCCGGCGCCACCAGCTCGGCCCGGCTCGTGTTCACGAACGCCGCCCCGGGGGGCATCGCCGCGAAGTCCTCCGCCACGATCGCGCCGCGCGTCTCGGGCGCGAGGCGCAGGTGCACGCTGAGCACGTCGCTCGCCGCGAACAGCGCCCGGCGCGACACGGTGGTCTCCACGCCGTCGGCGCGCGCGCGCTCGATCGACGCCTCGCGGCCGTGCGCGAGCACCTTCATCCCGAGCGCGCGCGCGTATCCGGCCACCAGCCGGCCGATGTTGCCGTAGCCGAGGATGCCCAGCGTGCGCCCGCGCACGCTGCGCCCGAGCAGGGTCTGCCAGCGCCCGGCGCGAAGCGCGGCGTTCTCGGCGACGATCCCGCGCATCGCGGCCAGGATCAGCCCGATCGTGAGCTCGGCCGGCGCGTACGGCGAGCCCGATCCGGCGGCCACGGCGATCCCGCGTTCGCTGCACGCGGCGATGTCGATGTGCGGCCCCGCGCGCGCCGTCTGGCTCACGATCCGCAGGCTGGGCAGCAGCGCGACCAGCTCGCGCGTGACGCGCGTGCGCTCGCGGATCAGCACCAGCGCCTCCACGTCGCCCAGCCGCGCGGCGAGCGCCGCCGGGTCGGCGATCGTTTCGTTGATCACGGTCACGTCGTGGCCCTCGAGCCGCTCGAAGCACGACAGCGTGCGAACGCAGTCCTGGTAGTCGTCGAGAATCGCGATCCGCATCGGTGTGCCTCACGGGGGCAATTGGCTGCCCGTCGCCGCGCTGAGGTAGCATCGCGTTGGCACCAGACTGGCCACGCCCGCCCTCGGTTTGAACGGGTTGGTGGCGCGAAGATAGCAGATGAGCAACCGCGCGCAGTCGAGCGCGTGCCCGCACCGGGAGACGAAGGGATGTCAGGCCTGCAACCGTCCACGATCGAGATCGCCGCTGCGGTGCTGTTCGCGATCGCGATCGTCCACACCTTCTCGACCAAGTTCTTCGCGCGGCTGGCGCACATCGACACCGCGCACTCGGGCGTGTGGCACCTGCTCTCGGAAGTGGAGGTGGTGTTCGGCTTCTGGGCGATGGTGCTGGTGGTCACGATGTTCGCGCTGGGGGGCTTCGACGTCGCGGTGGGCTACGTGGACAAGCGCAACTTCACCGAGCCGCTGTTCGTGTTCGCGATCATGGTGGTGGCCGCGAGCCGGCCGATCCTCTATGCCGCCGGCGAGCTGGTGCGCGCGGTTGCCACGGCGATGCCGCTCAAGCGCGCGGTTGCCACCTATTTCGTGTCGCTGTCGCTGGTGCCGCTTCTCGGTTCGTTCATCACCGAGCCCGCGGCGATGACGCTCGCCGCGCTGCTGCTGCGCGACGCGGTCTACAAGCAGAACGTGTCCGATCGCCTGAAGTACGCGACGCTGGGCGTGCTGTTCGTGAACGTGTCGATCGGCGGCGTGCTCACCCCCTACGCCGCGCCGCCCGTGCTGATGGTTGCCGCGAAGTGGGGCTTCGATTTTCCGTTCATGATCACCACCTTCGGGTGGCGCGCCGCGCTCGCCGTGTTGGTCAACGCCGCATTGGTGACCTTCCTGTTTCGCGAAGACCTGCGCGAACTCGACGCGCCGTCGCGCGAGCGCAAGAAGGGCGAGATGCCGCTGGCGGTGGTGGCCGTGCACCTGCTCTTCCTCGCCGGCGTCGTCGTCTTCGCGCACCACCCCGCCATGTTCATGGGGCTGTTCCTCTTCTTCCTCGGGTTCACCGCCGCCTACCAGCGCTACCAGAGCCCGCTGATCCTGCGCGAAGGGCTGCTCGTGGCGTTCTTCCTCGCCGGGCTGGTCACGCTGGGCGGCATGCAGGGCTGGTGGCTCGAGGCGGTGCTGCTCCAGCTCAACCCGACCGCGCTCTACTACGGCGCCACCGCGCTCACCGCGGTCACGGACAACGCCGCGCTCACCTACCTGGGGTCGCTGGTCGAGGGCGTGTCGGCCGAGTTCAAGTACGCGCTGGTGGCGGGCGCCGTCACCGGCGGCGGGCTCACGGTGATCGCCAACGCGCCGAACCCGGCGGGGTTCTCGATCCTCAAGCCGCAGTTCCGCGACGAGTCGATCAGCCCGCTCGGCCTGCTCGGCGCGGCGATCGCGCCCACGGTGGTGGCGATCGTCGCGTTCCAGGTGGGCGCGCCCTGAGCCGACTCGCGTTAACCTAGCGCATTGGCACGACACGGAACGGCGATGGAACACCTCTTACCGAAAGAAACGGCCGAATTCCTGCGCAAGGAGCCCGACGCGCTCTTCGTCGACTGCCGCTCCGACGCCGAGTTCTTCTTCGTGGGCCACGCGGTGGGCTCGGTGCACGTGGCCTGGTACGACGGCCCGGATTGGGAGCTCAACCCCCACTTCGTGGGCGAGGTGCGCAAGCTGGCCGGCCACTCCACGCAGCGGCCGGTGATCCTGATCTGCCGCAGCGGAAAGCGTTCGGTGGAGGCCGGAGAGGCGCTCGAGGCAGCCGGGTTCAGGCGCGTGTACAACGTGCTGCACGGCTTCGAGGGCGACCTGGACGAGAGCCACCACCGCGGCAGCCGCAACGGCTGGCGCTTCGAAGGGCTGCCCTGGGAGCAGATGTAGCGATCAGTGCAGCGTGAGCGGCTGGTGCATCAGGCCGCCGAAGCCGCTGAGGAACGCGTCCACCTCGTCGGTGCTCGGTTCGGTGGCGATGAGCTCGGAAACGTTCTCGCGAAACCGCAGAGCGAGCGCGCCGTTGATGTAGATCTCGCGGCGCGAGGTCTTGTCCATGATCTCGAAGCCCGCGTGCCGTCCTTCCGAGTCCGCGAACTCGACGACGCAGTAATTCGGGCTGTTGTAGATCATCTGCATGGCAAACCCCGCTCTGGCATGTGCACCAGATGGTGTCGGCAGCGGCGAAGACAAGCAGCGGCCCTTCCGACGACCGGGGCATGAAGGCCGACAGGCGCCCGGCGCGCGCCCGAGTTCGCGCGGATGCGCTCACTTGCGCCAGAAGGCGGGCGTGAGGATGACGAAGAACGTGAGCAGCTCCAGCCTCCCGGCGAGCATCGCGACCGCCATCAGCCAGGTCTGCAGGTCGCTCAGCTGCTGGTAGTTCGCCGACGGGCCGACGTCGCCCAGCGCCGGGCCGAGGTTGTTCAGGCACGCCACGACGACGCTGAACGCGGTGACGAAGTCCATGTCGGTGGCCAGCAGCGCGAACGTGAGCACGAGCGTGGTCACCCCCCAGAGCAGCATGTAGCCGAGCACGGCCAGCACGACGCGATTCTCGATCACCTGCCCGCCCACCACCAGCGGGCGCACCGCGCGCGGGTGGATCAGGCGCATCAGTTCGTGGCCCGCCTGGCGCACGAGGATGATCGCGCGGATCATCTTGATCCCGCCGCCGGTCGAGCCGGTGGACGACCCGATCGTTGCCAGCATCAGCAGCCACATCGACTCGAACAGCGGCCAGCGGCCGTAGTCGTCGCTCATGAACCCGCTCGACGTCGCCAGCGAGACGGTGTTGAAGGTGGCGTGGCGCAGCGACCCGAGGAAGGTCGGGTAGACGCCTTTCCAGTAGAGGAAGGCGGCGAGCATCAGGCAGCTGAAAACCACCACCGTGACCACCCAGACCGCCTCGGGGTCGCGCAGGTACGCCCTGGGCGAGCGCGAACTGAGCGCGCGGAAGTGCGTGGCGAAGTTGAGCACCGCGATCATCATGAACGCGGCCATGATCAGCTCGACGCTGAGCGATTCGATGCCGCCGATGCTCGCGTCGCGGGTGGAGAACCCGCCGAGCGCGAGCGTGGAGAACGCGTGGCACACGGCCTCGAACCACGACAGCCCGGCGAGCCGCAGGCTCAGCATGCACGCCAGCGTGAGGCCCGCGTAGAGCAGCCAGAGGTACTTCGCCGTCTGGGTGATGCGCGGAGTGAGCTTGCCCTCCTTCATCGGCCCCGGCGTCTCGGCCTTGTACAGCTGCATGCCGCCCACGCCCAGCAGCGGCAGCACCGCGACCGCGAGCACGATGATGCCCATGCCGCCGAACCACTGCAGCGCGTGCCGCCAGATGTTGATCGACTGCGGCAGGTAATCCAGCCCGCTGAACACGGTCGCGCCGGTCGTGGTGAGCCCCGCCATCGACTCGAAGAACGCGTCGGTGAAGCTGATCTCCGGCATCTCGAGCAGGAACGGCACCGAAGCGACCAGCGTCGCGCTCAGCCACGACATCACCACCAGCAGCGCCCCGTCGCGCGGCTGCAGTTCCCGGCCCAGCTTGCGGGTCGGGAGCCACAGCGTCACGCCGGCGACCGCCGCGATCGCGGCGGCGATCGCGAAGCCGCGGTGCGCGCCGTCTTCGACCGCGAGCGACCAGGCCAGCGGCAGCGCGAACGCGAGCGCGAACACTCCGAGGAACGCGCCCAGCACGTGGGCGGTGACGAGCAGTTGGCGCATCGGGAAATCTGGAACGAGCCGCAATGGCTGGCCGCACCCCGGCCCGGGTGCCAGATTCTAGACCACCGCGCGCCCCGCGGGCTGCGCGCGCAAGGTGCGCGCAAGGCCAGCGCCGTGCGCGCGCCAGCGGCCCTAGTCGAGCGCGCCTTGCGCGGGGCGCTCGGCAGGCCCCGGGTCGAAGGGCCGGGGCAGCGCCTCGACGAACCCCATCCTGTGCAGCATGTCGAAACCCTGGTCGATGCCGCGCAGGCGCGGGAGCGCACGGTGCATGTCGCCGATGCTGGTGCGCCCGTCGGCGAGCAGCAGCAGCATGCGCAGCCGACGCGGCAGCGAACCCGAGCGCGCAGCCGCCTCCGCGCGCCCCAGGCGCGTGCGCAGCGGCACGTCGGCCTCCCCGAGGAGCGGGTCGGCGGGGCGCTTGAGCATCCTGCGGATTGCGTTGCGGGTCTGTTCGCGGGAAGGTGTCATCACGGCACACTCGGTCGGTACGGCCGACCTTAGCCGACGAACGGCACGGCCCGCGTGAACGATTTCACGCCGCAGCGGGCTTCAGAAGAAGCGCACCCCCACCTGGAAGAGCCTCTCCACCTGCGCCAGCGAGCGCTTGTTCGCGAGGAACACGATCACGTGGTCGTCGGACTCGATCTCGGTGTCGTGGTGGGCGATGATCACCCGCGAGCGGCCGTCGGCCTCGGTGCGCACGATCGCGCCGATGGTCGCGCCTCGCGGCAGCTCGATCTCCTCGATCCGCCTGCCCACCACCTTCGAAGACTTCGCGTCGCCGTGGGCGATCGCCTCGATCGCCTCGGCCGCCCCGCGGCGCAGCGAGTGCACCGCGGCGACGTCGCCGCGCCGCACGTGCGTGAGCAGTTGCCCGATCGTGGTCTGCGCCGGCACGATCGCGATGTCGATGCGGCTGTCGAGCATCAGCTCGGCGTAGGCCCGCCGGTTGATCAGCGCGATCACCCGCTTTACGCCGATGCGCTTGGCGAGCATGCACGACATGATGTTGTTCTCGTCGTCGTTCGTGAGCGCGAGGAAGAGGTCCATCTCGGCCACGCCCTCGGTGGTGAGCAGCTCCTCGCTGGTGGAGTCGCCCAGCAGCACGATCGACGACGAGGGCAGCTGGCTGGCGAGGTACTCGCAGCGCTGCGGGTTGGTCTCGATCACCTTGACCTCGTAGCGCGAGCCGAGCGCGCGCGCGAGCCGCAGGCCGATGTTGCCGCCGCCCGCGATCATGATCCGGCGCACCGGCTTGTCGATGCGGCGCAGGTCCGACAGGGCGGTGCGGATGTGCTCGGAGGCGGCGAGCAGGAAGACCTCGTCGCCGGCTTCGATCGTGGTGTCGCCGTCGGGGGTCACGGCGCGGTCTTCGCGAAAGATCGCCACCACGCGCACGTCGATGTTCGGGTGGTTCTGGTGCAGGTCGCGGATCGGGCGCTGGACCAGCGGCCCGCCCGCGTAGGCGCGAACCGCGATCAGGCTCACGCGCCCGCCGGCGAACTCGAGCACCTGCAGCGCTTCGGGGAACTCGATCAGCTTGAAGATGTAGTCGCACACCGTCTGCTCGGGACAGATCAGGTGGTCGACGTAGAACCCGCCCTCGCCGGTGATCTCGGGGTGGTCCTGGAACTCGGGCGCGCGGATGCGCGCGATGCGCGTGGGCACGTTGAACACCCGGGCGCCCACCTGGCAGGCGACGAGATTGGTCTCGTCGCGGGCGGCGGTGGCGATCAGCAGGTCGGCGTCGCGCGCGCCCGCCTGTTCGAGCACGGTCGGGTGGGTGCCGTTGCCGGCCACCGTGCGCAGGTCGAGCCTGTCTTGCAGCAGCCTGAGCTGCTCGATGTCGGTGTCGACCACCGTGATGTCGTTGTGCTCGGAAGCGAGGCTCTCGGCCACCGACTCTCCGACGCGGCCGGCACCGAGGATGATGATCTTCAACGAAGACCCCGCGGGCTCAGCCGCCGTGGCCCTTGCGGTAGGCGCCCCGCGCCAGGTCGATGCCGAGCTGCTTGAGCTTGCGGTACAGATGGGTGCGCTCGAGCCCGGTCTTTTCGGCCACGCGCGTCATGCTCCCGTGCTCTCGCGAGAGGTGGTGCTCGAAATACGCCCGCTCGAACGCGTCGCGCGCTTCGCGCAGCGGCAGGTCGAGCGGCAGCTCGCGCAGCGTGATCGACGCCTCGGGCGAGGCCTGCGGCTGCGGCGCGCCGCCGGCGAAACCGCCCGAGCCCGCGAAACCGCCCGCCCCCGGCGGCGAGGCCGCGCCCTGGCCGGCGTAGGCGTGCGCGGGCTCGGGGACGCGCGAAACCGCCGCGCCGCCCGCCGCCGAACCCGAGACCGGAACGAAGTGCGTGACGCCGGAGCGCCCGGCCGGAGCCGGCGCCTTGCGGCGCGCGAGCCCCTGCTCCACCGCCTTGAGCAGCTTTTGCAGCGCGATCGGCTTCTCGAGGAAATCGAGCGCGCCGATGCGCGTGGCCTCGACCGCGGTGTCGATCGTGGCGTGGCCCGACATCATGATCACGGGCATCGTCAGGCGCCCGGAATTGGCCCACTCCTTGAGCAGCGTGACGCCGTCGGTGTCGGGCATCCAGATGTCGAGCAGCACCAGGTCGAGCGCGTTTTCCTCGCGCACTTGCCGCGCCTGCTGCGCACTCTCGGCGAGCAGCACCGAATGCCCCTCGTCGCCGAGGATCTCGGAAAGCAGCTCGCGGATGCCGATCTCGTCATCCACCACCAGGATCTCAGCCATGTCCCCCGTCGCGCCGTTGCGCGCCTTCGTCGAAGCGCGAATTGTCCACGCTTTTTGCCAATTTCGTAAATAGGATCGAGATCTGCGCGCCGCCCACCCGCTGATCATCGTCTTCCCAGTTGCCGATGTCCACCCGCGCGCCGTGCTCTTCCACGATCTTGCGCACGATCGCCAGGCCCAGCCCCGTGCCCCTGGGCTTGCTGGTGACATAGGGCTCGAAGGCGCGCGCGAGCATCGCGGGCGAGAACCCGCTGCCGTTGTCGCGCACCACGAGCCGCACCGCGCGCTTGCCCTCGCCGATGTCGACCGCTTCGGTCGCGACGTCGATCTCCGGGCGCTCGCGCTTTTCGGCCGCCTCGCGCGCGTTCTTGAGCAGGTTGTGGATCACCTGGCGCAACTGCGTTGCATCTCCCATCACCTCGGGCAGGTTCGAAGCGAGGCCGGCTCGCATCACCCCCTGCGCCTCGCTCGAAGCATACAGGCGAAGCACGTCGTCGATCAGCCCGTTGAGGTTGAGCGGCTCGAGGCGCGCCGCCGGCAGGCGCGCGTAGTCGCGGAACTCGTCGACCATCGTCTTCAGCGCGCCCACCTGGTTCACGATCGTCTGCGCGTTCTTGTCGAGCAGTTCGGCGTCGGCCGGCGAGAGCCGGTCGTGCAGCTTGTGGCGAAGCCGCTCGGCGGCGAGCTGGATCGGCGTGAGCGGGTTCGTGATCTCGTGCGCGAGGCGGCGCGCAACCTCGGCCCAGGCGGTCGCGCGCTGCGCCGAGATCACCTCGCTGATGTCGTCGAACACGATCACGTAGCCCACGCGCCGCTCGGGCAGGATCGACCCGCGCGCGAGCAGCGTCTGCTCGGTGGACGAGGGCACCGCCTTGCCCGGTTCCGGCCCGGCCAGCTGCCGCAAGAGCGCGAACTGCCGCTGCCAGCTCGCCGCCCCGCTCGCCACCTGCTCGTTGAACGCCGCGCGCACCTGTTCGGCGAGCTCGCCCACGCGCGGGAGCGCCGCGAGCGGCTGGCCGATGTACTCGGCGAGCGGGGCGCCGATGATCCGGTCGGCACCGGGGTTCGCGAGCGTGAGGCGCAGGTCGGAGTCGAGCACCATGACGCCGGCGTCGATGTTCGACAGCACGCTCTCGAGCTGGGCGTTGGCGCGCTCGAGTTCGCGCTGGTTGCGCTCGACCTGACGGCGGGCTTCCTGCAGCTGGCGCGTCATCGCGTTGAACGAGCGCGTGAGAACGCCCAGTTCGTCGCGGCCCGCGTAGTCCTTCACCTGCCTGAAGTCGCCCTCGGCCACCTGCCGCGTGGCGGCGGCCAGATCCGAGAGCGGGCCGGTGAGCCAGCCCGCGAGGAGAAACGCGCCCGCCACCGCGGCGAACACCGTGAGCAGGAAGGTGAGCGTGAGCGTGGTGCGAAAGATCCTCTTGAGCCCGGCGCGCGCGAGCGACAGTTCCTGGAAGTCGCGGTATCCCTGCTGCACGGCCTCGGCGTTCTCGGCGAGGTTCCCGGGCACCGGGTGGAGCAGCTGCAGGTAGCGGGTGTCCTCGAGCAGCTGCGCGTCGGAGCGCACCGTGACCACGACGCGCAGCTGCAGGCCGCGCTGCGCGGCGCCCGCCTCCCCCGGCTTGCCCGCCTCGCCGCCCTCCACGCGCGCGAAGTGCCGCATCAGCCGCGCCTGGCGCAGCGCCTCCACCGGCGGCAGTTCGGGCACGAGCTGCGCGAGCCGGGTGGTGCTCGCCGACACGATGCGCCCGGTGCCGCTCACCAGCAGCGCGTCCTGCACGCCGGTCTGGTCGCGCAGCCTCGAGAGCACCGAGGGCTGGAGCGATTCGGGCGCGTCGGCCAGCTCCAGCGCCATCAGCCTGCCCTTCTTGAGCAGGTCCGCCAGCTGCGCGTCGAGCGAGCTGCGCGCGAGCGTCATGCCCGAGTCGAGCGCGCGCTCGAGCGGCACGTCGAACCACGACTCGATCGATCGGCCCACGAACTGCACCGCCACCAGGAACACCAGCGCCACCGGCACCACCGTCATCAGCACGAAGGCGCCCGCCATGCGCGCCATCAGGCGCGTGCCGAACAGCCCGCGGCGATAGCGCATCACCAGGCGGCGAACCAGCTCGGTCGCGAGCACGAACAGCATCGCCGCCACGCCCAGCGTGATCCACAGCAGGATCTCGTAGTTGCGCTCGAAGAAACGCGTGTTGCTGCTGGCGGTTGCCAGTATCACGAGCAGCGCCGCCGCGAGCGCCACGGCCACGATCACCGCCACCCGCAGTGCGCGCGTGATCGCCCGCCTCTCGGCGTCTACGGGTTGAACTTGAAGCGCTTCCATTCAGCCTGCAGGTTCCAGTCGCGGTTGGCGATCGCGGTCACCTGGAAGGGTTTGGGCAACCGCGACAGATCGAGCCTCATGCGCAGCTGCGCGTCGTAGGTCGCGCCCGGGGTGACCTGCTCGGCCGTGAGCACCTGCCAGCCGCGCAGGTGCCCGAGCGAGCCCAGGGCCTGATCGAGCGTGGCGTACGACCACCCCAGCCCCTCGAGCGAGATCCGGTACTGGCGCGTGAGCGCATGGTAGCTGAGCCGATAGGTGCGACTCGACGCCGACACCTTTTCGGGCCACCAGAACCAGCGCGGGCGCAGCAGTTCGAACTCCACGACGAAGTACAGCGCGACCCCGCGGCTGACCGCGTCTTCGATCTGGCCCGACAGCGGCAGCTCGAAGTCGGCCGAGAGCACCCAGCCGTCGGTCACCGACGCTTCCAGGCGGATCTCTCGCGCCTCGATCGTGTCGCTGGCCCGCGCGGGCGGCGCCCAGAGCTGGATCGCGAGGGCGGCCGCCAGCAGGGCGAGCGCCTGGGCGATGCGTGCGGTCAAGGCCGTTTCCGAAGCAAGGCGTAGAAGAAGCCGTCGTGATCTCGCGCCGCCTGCGTGCAAGGCAGCAACTGATCGACCGGCTCGGCATCCGAAGCGTCGGCCCAGCGCCACTGTAGCGGCACGCGTTGGGCACTCGGTTGCCGGGCGCAGAACCACTCGATCACCCGTTCGCCCTCGGCCCGGAACACCGAGCAGGTGGCGTAGAGCAATTTACCATCGGGCTCGAGCAGCGGCCAAAGCGCGGCCAGCATTGCCTTCTGGCGGGCCGAAAGTGTCGCGAGATCACTACGCCGCCGCAGCCAGCGGATCTCCGGGTGGCGTCGCACGATCCCCGAGGCCGAGCACGGCGCGTCGAGCAGGATCCGCGAGAAGCGCCGGCCGTCCCACCAGGCGTCGGGTTGCGACGCGTCGCCCTGGATCAGCGTCGCGGCCAGCCCCAGCCGCTGCAGGGTCTGGCCCACCAGCGCGAGGCGCGCGTCGTCCACGTCCACGGCGGTGAGCTCGCAGCCGGCGAGCTCGAGCAGGTGCGCGCTCTTGCCGCCGGGCGCGGCGCACGCGTCGAGCACGCGCTCGCCCGCCTGCGCGCCCAGCAGCGGCGCGGCCAGCTGAGCGGCGAGGTCCTGCACCGACACGAGCCCCTCGGCGAAGCCGGGCAGCGCGCCCACGTCGCGAGGCACGTCGAGGCGTATCGCCTGCGGCCCGATCGCGCGCGCGCCGATTCCGGCCTGCTCGAGGCGCGCGAGGTAGGCCTCGGGCGGGATGCGCAGCCGGTTCACGCGCAGCGTCATCGGCGGCAGCTCGTCGCCGGCGGCCAGGATCGACTGCCAGCGCTCGGGGTGATCGGCGCGCAACTGCTCGACCCACCACCGCGGCGCGTTGAATCGCGCCTGCGGGTCGGCGGCGATCGCCGCGAGCAGCGCGTCGCGCTCGCGCAGGAAACGCCGCAGCGTGGCGTTGAGGAAGCCCGCGCCCGCGGCGGTGCCTCGCTCGAGGCGCGCGGCCGCCACCGACTGGTCGACGATCACGGCCTCGTGGCGCCGCCCCGGCGCGAGCAGCTCGGCCAGCGCAACGCACTGCAGCGCCGCGATCGCGGCCGCCGGCGCGCGCTCGTTGAGCCGCTCGGCGAGCGCGGTGCACGCGCCCAGCCGGCGCACCGCGGTGTAGGCCATGTGCTGCGCGGCGGCGCG
>DATCZK010000004.1:0-8377 GCA_036525975.1 Burkholderiaceae bacterium
GCGGCATCGGCGGCATCGGCGGTCGCGGCATCGGCGGGCGCGGCGTCGGCATCGGCATCGGCATCGGCGTCGGCGTCGGCGTCGGCGCGTTGCGCCGGCGCAGCGGTCTGCGCGTGGGCCGCCGGCTGCGCGCGGGCGCTCGCCGCGGCGGGTTCGATCACCGGCGCAGCACCGCCCGCGGCCATCTGCCGGATCGCGTCGAACAGCGCCGCCACCCGGTCGTGCTCGGCCACCAGTTCCTCGATCAGCGACGCCGGCACCGAGGCCAGCCCGGTCATCTCCTCGACCCGCGTCTCGATCTCGTGCACGAGCTGGCCGAGCGCCATCGCGCCGGCCATGCGCGCGCTTCCCTTGATCGTGTGCAGCTGGCGCATCAGCATCGCGGGCAGCGACGCGTCGGCCGGGTCGGCGAGCCAGCCCGCGAGGTTCGCGCCCACCTGCGGCATCGCGTCGCTGGCTTCCTCGATGAAGATCGGCAGCAGATCGGCGTCGAATTCGTCGGCCGGCAACGGGGCCGGGGCCTCGCCGCTGGCGCCGCTCGATTGCCCGGCCTCGGCTTCGGGCGCCGCTGCCGGCGCGTGCGCGGCCCAGTTCGCCGCGAGCGCCGCGAGCGCGTCGTTCGCCTCGGCGTCGGCCTCGGGCATCGTGCCGGCAGCGAACTGGTGGAGCATCGCCGCCACGCGCTCGAGCCCGCCGGCGAGCACCGCCAGATCGGCCGGCTCGGGCGCGCGCCCGGTCGCGAGCTGCGCGAGCATGAACGCCTCGATCGACTTCGCCGCCTGCTGAACGCAATCGAGGCGCATCAGCGAGGCGCTGCCTGCCAGAGAGTGGGCCGCGCGCACGCCGACCTCGCTCGCGCCGCGCGAGCCGTTCTCGCGCCAGTCGCGGACGTCGGACTCGAGCACCCGCATCAGGTCGTCGGCCTCGCCGAGGAACACCATGTAGAGCCCGCGCGACACCACGACCTCGCCCACCGTCACCGTGTCTTCCTGCGCCGGCGCCATCGGCTGGCCTCGATCCGCCTGCGGTGGCGCGATCTCGTCGCGCGCCGGCACGGCATGCGCGTCGGGCGCGCGTTCCTCCGGCGCTTCGGGCAAGGCCCCTGGCTGCCCGGGGAGCGACGCTGCGATCGGTTCGTCGACCGAAGCCTCGAGGGGTTCGTCCAGCGAAACCTCGAGGGGTTCGTCCAGCGAAGCCTCGAGGGGTTGGTCGCTCGGGGCCTCGAGCGGCTCCGCGGCAACCGCCCGGGGCTGCTCAACGGCTGGCGCGCCGTCGGCCGCCTGCTGCGGCCCGCCTTCGCTCGCGTCCGACGCCGACCCGGCGCGCAGCGCGGTGGCGGCGTTCACGATCGGCGCCGGATCGATGCGCGCGTCGTGGGCCGGGTTGGCGCCAAGCTCGGCAACCCAGGCCGTCATGCGCTCGCGCGCGGTCTCCACCAGCGCGTAGAGCGCATCGTCGCCGGCACGCTCGTCCGAGAGCCACTGGTTGAGCACCTGCTCCATCGCCCAGCCCGCCTCGCCGAAGCGCTCGAGCCCGACCATCCGGCTCGACCCCTTGAGCGTGTGGAACCCGCGGCGGATCGTGGTGAGGTGCTGCTGGTCGCTCGGATTCGAACGCGACGCCGCCACGTGCCCGGCGATCGCGGCGAGCACCTCGCCGGCCTCCTCGACGAAGACCTCGAGCAGCTCGACGTCGACCGACGACTCGTCGGCCGGCAGCGGCGCGGCCGCGGACGGCTGCGAAACCGGCACGCCGGCCGCGCGCAGCGTGGCCGCGAGCCGGTCGAGGTCGAGATCGTTCGCCTCGAGCACGGCGGTGGCCTCGCTCGCGCCCTGGCGGCGCTGCGTATCGTCGGCCAGCGTCGCCGCATCGCGCAGCCGCTGCAGCGTGGCACGCAGTTCGGCGCGCAACGCGGTGTCGCCGCTAGCCGCGACCAGCGCGTCGTACAGCGAAGCGGCGCGTGCCGCGTGCTCTTCAACCGAACCCTCGAACGAGGCTTCGTGCAAGGGCTCGTGCGAGCCCGCGGACCGCCCCGGGTCGGACGCGCGTTGCAGCGCGTGCGCCGGGCGCGGCGCTCGCACGCGCACGCCCAGATCGGCGGTGAAATCGCCGCTGAACTCGTCGAGCGCGAAGCGCCCGCTCACGCGGTCCGGGTGCTGCAGGCCCTCGACGAAGAACCCGATCGCGCCAACGCTGGAAGCGATCCGGTCGAACAGGATCGTGTCGACGATCGCCTCGTCGGCGAGCACCGCCTCCACGTGCGCCGCAACCGCCTTGGCGCCGCGCGCGGCGTCGTCGTGACCGAGCAGCTGCAGCGCGCCCGCCACCTGCTGCAGCGCCGCCGGGCACCCGGCCAGCCCGCCGCGCTCCGACGGGTCGCGGAAGAAGGCGTCGAGCTGCTGTTCCACCGAGCGCAGGTTCGCAACCGTCTCCACCACGAACGCGGCCATCGTGAGGCGTTCCTGGGCGGCCCGGCTCAGCTCGAGCAGCCACTGGGGCACCGCTTCGTCGGCCGCCGCGTCGCCTTCGAGCAGCGCGCGCAGCCTCTGGGCCATTTCGGCGCTGCGGCGGTCGTGCTCCGAACCCGGGCGCGCGCCGTGCTCGAGCACGTGGCCGGCGAACAGGATCGCGGTCGCCATCTCGAGCGCAACGTCCTCGCCGAGCGGGTTGTCTTCGGCGCTCGAAGCGCGGCGCACCTGCGCCATGGCCGCGCCGAGATCGCGCAAGCCCGCGATCGGCATCCCGGCAGTGGCGTCGCGAAACGCGTCGAGCGCCTGCGCGAGATCGCCCGTGTCGACGCCGGTGCGCGACATCCGGTCGAACGACGACCCCACGCGCGCGAGCGACTCGCGCGCCAGCTTCAACAGCCGCGCGTCGAGATGGCCGTAGCGCGGGGTTTCGAAATCCGGGGGCAGCGCGGTGTCGAGCGAAAACGCCGCGCGCACGTCGGCGGCCGCGCCGGTGACGCCGGTGGCGCCCACGAGCGCGAACAGCATGTCGCGCAGCAGGCGCGCGGCCACCGGCGCGCCCTCCTGCACGACCTTGCGCAACTGCAGGTTGAAGCGCGCGAGAAGGCGCTTGAGCTCGACGTCGACCTCGATCTCGCGGCGCTCGATGGCCGCGAAGAAGGCCTCGGTCACCCACCAGAACCTGCGGTGCGAGGCCGCGAGCGGCGACGCGGCAACGGTCGCGACGGCCTCGTGCATCGCCTGCGGCCCGTGGGCCGCGTCGGGGTCGCGCATCATCAGCAACAGGCCGCGCTCGAACCCGGCGCGCGCCGCTGCGAGCGCCGCCGGGGTCAGGTGCGCTTTCGGTTCCCCCGCGGGCGGCACGTCGACGTCGAGGTTGGGGAAGAACAGGTCGGCCGGATGCGCGCGCTCCGCGCCGCGCGCAACCAGCAGGTCGCGATAATAGGGGTAGAGGTACAGCGGCTGGTTCTCTTCGCCGCCGAGCACCGTCTCGAGGTGCTCCACGAGCGCGCGCGACGCGCGCGACACGCGCGAGGCGACTTCCGCGCCGAAGCCCAGCTCGCCGCGCTCCACGCACTCGAGCAGCGTCTCGGCTTCCTGCACGATCAGCGCGGCGCCGTCGATCGCCACGACCTGCAACGCCCCGCCCGCCTGGTGCAGCGCCGAGCGCGCCGCGCGAATCGACGACAGCGCGTCGTCGTCGGACTGCAATTGCCTCTCGAGCAGCCGATCGGCCTGCGCGAGAGCCTCGCGGATTTCGCCGAGGCACCAGGAGAGGGTGACGAGATCTGGGGTCATTGGCTTTCCCGCATCTTGGGCGTGGGCGCGCGTCAGGCGACCTTGAACCGCGCCACCGAACTCTTGAGCTCCTGCGCGTGCTCGGAGAGCTGCCGGATCGACCCGGCCGTCTGCGACGTGCCCTCGCTGGTCTGTTCGGTGACGAGAAGAATCCTCTGGATCGACTGCGCGACGGTGCCCGCCGACGCGGCCTGGCGCGACGTGGTGGCCGAGAAGTCCTCGATCAGCTCGGCGAGCTGGCGCGAAACCCGGCCGATCTCGCCGAGCGCGCGGCCCGCCTCGTCGGACAGGCGCGTGCCCTGCACGACGCCCTGCGTGCTGCGCTCCATCGCCACGACCGCGTCGTGCGTGTCGGACTGGATCGCGCGGATCAGCGCCGCGATCTGCTTGGTGGCCTCGGCGCTGCGCTCGGCGAGGCGCTGGACCTCCTCGGCCACCACGGTGAAGCCGCGCCCGGCTTCGCCGGCCGAGGCCGCCTGGATCGCGGCGTTCAACGCAAGCACGTTGGTCTGCTCGGTGATGTCCGAGATCAGCTCCACGATCTCGCCGATTTCCTGCGACGACTCTCCCAGGCGCTTGATGCGCTTCGCGGTCTCCTGGATGTGGTCGCGAATTCCGTTCATGCCGGCGATCGCGTTCTCCACCGCCGCCGCGCCCTCTTTCGACGCGGCCAGCGACTGGCGCGCGACCTTCGCCGACTCGGTGCCGCGCGCCGACACGTCGTTGATCTGCTGGGCCATGCGAAGCACCGCCTCGCCGGTCTCGCGAATCTCGCGCGACTGCTGCTCCGAGGCGCCCTGCAGGTCGGACACGATGCGCTGCGCCTTGGACGACGCGTCGTTCACGAGCTCGGCCGTGGCGTTGATCCGCGACACCAGGCTGCGCAACTCCTCGACCGTGTAGTTCACCGAATCGGCGATCGCCCCGGTGATGTCTTCCGACACCGTGGCCTGGATCGTGAGGTCGCCGTCGGCCACCTCCTGCAGCTCGTTCATCAGGCGCAGGATCGCCGACTGGTTCTGGTCGTTGGTGCGCTTGGCCTCCTGCTCGAGGCGCTCGGCTTCGCTGCGCTGGCGTTCGGCCTGATCGGCGCGGCTGCGGCTCTCGCCAAGGTAGGCCTGCACCAGGCCCAGCGCCGCGAGCAGCGCAAGCGCCGCCGACCCGACGACGGCCCACAGGTTGATCGCGCGGCCGAGGTCGGCGTCGCGCACGCGCGCACGCAGCGAGTCGAGCAGCGCGCGCATGCCGTCGGCGTCGCCCGCCAGCGCCAGCTGCGCGCGTTTCGCCTCCGCGATCTTGCCCGCGTCGCGCCCCAGCGCCGCGGGCTGCGGTTCGAGCGCGGCCAGCTGCTTGCGGATCTCGCCCAGCGCGCGGCGCGCCTCGGGGTCGGTGGTCACCTGCAGGCGCAGCCGGTCCGACCCTGCGAACATCCCGTCGGCGAGTTCGCGAAGGGCGGCAGCCTCGGCCGCGAGCGCCACGCCCGCCTCGGCGAGCAGCGCGTCTCCCAGCGCGAGCTGGTTCATGTCGTTCGCGATCTTCTGCGTGAGCATGGCGAGATCGCCCGCGGCGCCCACGTCGCGCGCCGGTGCGCTGGATTGAAGCTTGTGCGCGAGCACGGTGCGCGCACCCGCGAGCATGGCCGCGTTCGACTCGTTGAACGCCTTGCGCGTGGCGCCGAAGCCCTGCAGCAGGCGCTCGTGCTCGAGCAGCGTCGCGATCGACCCGTCCGCGCTTCGCCACGCCCGCGCGAGCCTGCCCACGTCGGCGACGAAGCCCTCGCCCTGCGCGGAGTCGGGTGCGAACGCGGCGTCCTGCAACGCCGTGACGGCGACCCCGGTGGCCGCCCGGCTCTCGCGCAACTGCGCAAAGCCCCTGGGATCGCCCGCCATCGCGCTGGCGGCAGCCCTGGCGATGCGCTGGCTGCTCGCGAGCGCGTCGCTCAGGTGCTGTCGAGCCTGGGTGCCGTCGCCCGCCTGGCGCGCCTCGAGCCAGAAGAACAGGAACGCGAGCGCGCGCGAGACCGCGAGCGCCGGCAACAGCAGCTGCAACTGCTTGCGAAACGGCAGGGCGCCGATCCAGGGGAGGCGCAACCCGCGCCGCGCCGGCACCGCGGCGCGGTCTTGCGCGAGCGGCGCGCGCGCGGGCGCAGGCTCGGGCGCGTGGCGGGCGGTGCGCAGCGCAGCCGATCCGGCGAGCGCGTGCGGGTCGATCACCGTGTCGGCAGTGAGTTCGTCGATCGCCCGGGCGGGCGACGCGTCGTCGGCGAAGACCGTGTCAGGGTCGCGGCGCGTTGTGCCGACCCGAGTGGGTGTGAGGAATTCGGCGAGCTTCATCGATCCGTTCCTGTGCCCTGGTGCCGGGGTCAGCGGTTGGCCGCCAGGAACCGCGGGTCGCACGCGAGGCGCGCGAGGCTCAGTTCAACCCATTGCGCCCCGGCGGAGTCGCGCAGGCAGCGCCCGACCCAGATCGGGCGTTGCGCGCCCGGGTCGTCGCCGTCGCGCGCTTCGTCTTGCCGCGCCGTTTCCCAGTCGCGCGTGTCGTGCAGGCCGAGCATGCGCGTGACCAGCACGGCGGCGTTGATCCCGCTCGCCGCCGACAGCGAGAGCAGGCGCGACTCCTTGCCCAGCGGCGTCGCCTCGCCGCCGGCGAAGCGCTGCAGGTCGGAGACCGCGTGCAGGGTGCCGCGCAGGTTCACCAGCCCGACGAACCACGCGTGCGTGAGCGGCACCGCCGCGATCGTTGCCGGCACCGGCGAGATCTCGCCCGCTTCCGCGAGGTCCACCAGCCAGCGGCGCTCGCCGATCATCAGCCCCAGGCGCGCGGTGCGCGGCGCCGATTCGGCCTGGCGCAGGCGCTCGGCGAGCCGCTCCTGGAATTCGCGCAGGTGCGGCTTTTGCTCGCTCGCGGGAAGGTCGGTGGTGAACGCCGTCATGCCACCAGCCCCGCGATCTTGGAGAGCAGCTCGTCGGGCCGGACCGGCTTGGTCAGGTACTCGCGCGCTCCCTGGCGAAGTCCCCAGATGCGGTCGGTCTCGTTCGACTTGCTCGTGCAGATCACGACCGGGATCGCCTGCGTGCTCGGATCGCGCGACAGCGCGCGCGTGACCTGGTAGCCGCTCTGGCCCGGCATGACCACGTCCATCAGCACGAGGTTGGGCTGCTCGGCGCGCGTCTTGGCCATCGCCTCGTCGCCGTTCTCGGCCGTGATCACGGTGTAGCCGCGCTTGGCCAGCAGGTCGGCGAGGAAGAAGCGTTCGGTCGGCGAGTCGTCGACCACGAGGATCTTGTGCGGCATGGTTCGCGCTCCGCCTCGCCTCAGACCGTGGCCCACGCCGCGACCGGGCGGCGCGCGTGCCTGGCAACGGCGGCGAGCAGCGTGTCCTTCGCGAAGGGTTTGGTCAGGTACTGGTCCGACCCGACCATGCGGCCGCGCGCCCGGTCGAACAGCCCGTCCTTCGACGAGAGCATGATCACCGGCGTGTCGTGAAAGCGCGGGCTCTTCTTGATCAGCGCGCAGGTCTGGTATCCGTCGAGCCGCGGCATCAGGATGTCGCAAAACACCAGGTCGGGGTCGTTGTCGGCAACCTTCGCGAGCGCGTCGAATCCGTCTTCGGCCACGATCACCCGGCACCCTGCCTGTCCGAGAAAGATCTCGGCGCTGCGACGGATCGTGTTGCTGTCGTCGATCACCATCACTTTCAGGCCGGCGAGATCATTGGCTGGCGTCATCGGAACTCCCTGCTCGCGTTGCTTCGCACGCCCTGCCGGCAGCGGCAGGAGCGGAAAGAACATCGGTGCCCCCGTTCAGAGGGTGACCATCTCGAAATCTTCCTTGCGCGCACCGCACTCCGGGCAGGTCCAGTTCATCGGCACGTCTGCCCAGCGCGTTCCCGGTGCGATGCCCTCTTCGGGCGCGCCCTTCTCTTCCTCGTAGATCCATCCGCAAATCAGGCACATCCACGCCTTGTATGGCTCGCTCATCAGATTCCCCGGCTCGGCTCGTCGCGATCCGCCGTCGACGCGGCGGTCTTTCGGCCGATCTTACCGCGCGCGATTCGTCGCCCTGGCGGCACACCGACCAGTGGCCATGGTCCTGCGACGGACGCCCCGCGCCGTGTCTTCGCCGCGACGCGCTCGCTCGCGGCCGCGCGAGCCCGCGCGGCGACGACCCGAATCCACTTGCCAGGAAAAAAAGGCGCGGCCGCGGCCGCGCCTCCTCGATGCGTGCTAAAGGATCAACGGCACTCGGCGGGAACGTACTTCACGGCGATCGTCGTCGAGCAGACCCAGGTCAGCTGTCCGCTGCCCGCGTCGGTCGGCGTGAAGACGATGGTGCCGGTCGCGTTCGGGACGAGCGAAGTCACCGTGACCACGCCGCTCGCGTCGGTGATCGTGACGCCGCTCACGTACTTGGTCGCGCCGGGGAAGGTGTAGCCGCTGTTGGCGCCCGTGACGAGCGCGAGGCCGCCGAGCGACGAGGAGGTCTCGGCAACGGCCAGCTTCGCGGGCGCGCCCATGATCACGACCTCACTCACCTTGGCGCGGGTCGTGTAGTCCTGGTACGCCGGCAGCGCGACGGCTGCGAGGATGCCGATGATCGCAACCACGATC
>DATCZK010000005.1:0-7303 GCA_036525975.1 Burkholderiaceae bacterium
GCTTCGAGCTCGCTGCGTCGTACGACCCGCGCTGGTCGCAGTTGAATCCGTGCCCTGCTGGATAGAAGTGAGCGCTCGCTGACGCGTGCTTCGCGACGGCCGTGCGGGCGGCGTCGGGCGCAGGAGAGGTGTCCTTGTCGCCGAAGTGGCACAGCACCGGGCAACGCGGCGCCTCGCCGGCGTACTCGGGGATGCCGCCGCCGTAGTAGGGCACCGCGCAGGCGAGCCCGGCGATGCGCGCCGCCGCCAGCCAGGCCACGGTGCCGCCCCAGCAGTAACCGACGACCGCCACCTTGCCCCCCGCGCGCGCGTGCTCCACGGCGGCGGCCACGTCGCGCACCGCGTCGTCGAGCGAGGCGCGATCCTTCAGCCCGCGGCCAACCGTGATGTCCTCGGGCTTGTAGCCGGTCTCGAAGCCGGGCTGCACCCGGTCGAACAGCGCCGGGGCGATCGCCAGGTAGCCGTCGGCCGCGTAGCCGTCGGTTACGCCGCGGATGTGGCTGTTCACGCCGAAGATCTCCTGCACGATCACCACCGCGCCGCGCGGCTTTCCTTGCGGGCGCGCCACATAGGCGTCGAACGCGTGGCCGTCGGCCGCCTTCAGTCGAATCTTCTCTCCCACGATGCTTCCTCCTCTTGGTTCGGTTCAGGTTCGGGGCGCAAGACGGCTCAGGCTTCGCGCGGCAGCGCGCCGAGCAGGTCGGCGTAGCGCCCGGCGTCGATGTTGCCGCCGCTCACGATCACGCCCACGCGCTTGCCCGGCATCTTCACCACGCCCTCGAGCAGCGCGGCCGCCGCGAGGCACCCGGTGGGCTCGACCACGATCTTCATCCGCTCGGCAAAAAAGCGCATCGTGCGCACCAGCTGCGCGTCGCTCACCGTGGCGATCTCCGAGACCAGCGCCTGCACGATCGGGAACGTGAGCTCGCCCACCTGCTGCGTCTGCGCGCCGTCGGCGATCGTGTGCGGCACCGCGATCTTCACCCGCTCGCCGCGCGCGAGCGAGAGCTGCACGTCGTTGCCGGCCTCGGGTTCCACGCCCACCACGCGGCACGCCGGCGCGAGCGCCTTCGCGGCCGTTGCGCAGCCCGAGATCAGCCCGGCGCCGCCCACGCACACGACCAGCGCGTCGAGGGGCCCGGTGTCCTCGATCAGCTCCATCGCCGCGGTGCCCTGGCCCGCGATCACGTCGGCGTGGTCGAAGGGCGGCACCAGCGACATGCCGCGCTCGGCGGCGATGCGCGCGCCGATCTCCTCGCGGTTCTCGCGGTGGCGGTCGTAGAGGATCACCTCGGCGCCGTAGCCGCGGGTGGCGGCGATCTTGAGCGAAGGCGCGTCGGTGGGCATCACGATCGCGGCCTCGATGCCGAGCAGTTGCGCCGAGAGCGCGACGCCCTGCGCGTGGTTCCCGGACGAGTACGCGATCACGCCGCGCGCGCGCGCCTCGGGCGAGAGCTTCGAGAGCGCGTTGTAGGCGCCCCGGAACTTGAACGCGCCCATGCGCTGGAAGCTCTCGCACTTGAAGAAGAGCTCGGCGCCGGCGAGCTCGTTGGCGGTGCGCGAGGTGAGCACCGGGGTGCGGTGCGCGACGCCCGCCAGGCGCGCGGCGGCGGCCTGCACGTCGGCGAAGCTCACGGCGAGCTGGGTGGCGGTTGCATCCAATGGAGGCCTCTCGGTTCGCGTTCGGTTGGCGGGGCAGGGCGCGAGCGGGCGCTGCGCAGGCTTCGTCGCAAGCTCAGCCGCGCGCGAGCTTGCGCTCGACCGCGCGCACGAAGAAGGCCACGCCCAGCGGTATCGCCTGGTCGTTGAAGTCGTAGGCCGGATTGTGCACCTCGCAGCCGCCCTCGCCCTCGCCGTTGCCGATGTTGATGTAGCAGCCCGGCACTCTCTCGAGCATGAACGAGAAGTCTTCCGAGGCCATGATCAGCGGCGGGTTGCGTTCCACCTTGTCGGCGCCCACCAGCTCCTGGCACACCGAGGCGGCGAACTCGGCCTCGGCCGCGTCGTTGATCGTGGGCGCGAACTCGTAGCGGAAGTCCAGCTTCGCGGCCCCGCCCATCGCCTGCGCGGTGCCCTCGGCGATGCGGCGCATGTTGCGCTCGACCAGCGCCATCACCTCGTTCGAGAAGGTGCGCACGGTGCCCGACAGGCGTGCCGTTTGCGGGATCACGTTGTAGGTGTCGCCGGCCAGGAAGCGCGTGACCGAGACCACCGCGGTGTCCACCGGGCGCACGTTGCGCGAGACGATCGTCTGCAGCGTGGAGCAGATCTGCACGCCGATCATCAGCGGGTCGACGCTGGACTCGGGCCGCGCGCCGTGCGAACCGACGCCGGTGATGTCGATGTCGAACATCGCGCCGCCCGCCATCATCGGCCCCGCGCGCACGTTGAACCTGCCCACCGCGAGCTTGGGCCGGTTGTGCATGCCGAAGATCGCGTCGCAGGGAAAGCGCTCGAACAGCCCGTCGGCCACCATCGCGCGCGCGCCGCCCAGCCCCTCCTCGGCGGGCTGGAAGATGAAGTGCACGGTGCCGTCGAAGTTGCGCGTCTTGGCCAGCGCCTTGGCGGCGCCGAGCAGCATCGTGGTGTGGCCGTCGTGGCCGCAGGCGTGCATGCGCCCGTCGTGGCGCGAGCGGTGCGCGAAGGCGTTGCCTTCCTGGATCGGCAGCGCGTCCATGTCGGCGCGCAGCCCGATGCGCCGCGGCGAGGCGCCGTTCTTCAGCACCCCCACCACGCCGGTGCGGCCCACGCCGCGGTGCACCTCGAGGCCCAGGCGCTCGAGCTCGTCGGCCACCAGGCCCGCGGTGCGGGTCTCGGCGAAGCCCAGCTCGGGGTGCGCGTGGATGTCGCGCCGAAACGCGGTGAGCTCGGCGTGGAACTCGGCGACCTGGTCGATGGCGGACACTTGGATCTCCTCGGGAGGTGTGGGGCGCGGTTGTCGCGGCGCTGGTTCGGCTGCGGCTCGACGGCTCGAGTGCGGCTGCCGGCTCAGGCGCTGCGCGCCTCGGTGCCGCACCACTGCGCCACGAACAGCGCGATCGTCTTCGTCACCCGGCGCAGCGAATCCAGGCTCACGCGCTCGTCGAAGGCGTGGATGTTCTCGGCCCAGGGGCCGTAGACCATCGACGGAATGCCCCCGTACAGGCCGAACACCCGCGCGTCGGTGGTGCCGCTGCTCGCCACGTGGCCCAGCGGCTGCCCGGCCACTACCGCGTGGCACGACTCGAGCATCTGCTGCGCATCGCTGCCCGGCTCGAGCACGTAGCCCTCGGCCTCGAAGCCGTGGTAGACCACCTGCGGCGGATGGTGCGCGAGGAACGGGTCCTGCGCCGCAGCAGCGGCAATGGTGGCCTCCACCTCGGCCTTCACCTGCGCCACCTGCATGCCCGGGAACATCGACACGCGCATGTCGAAGGTGCACCAGGCGGGCACGCTGGAAGTCCAGTCGCCCCCCTCGATGCGCGCGAGCACGAAGTTGATCGGGTGCACGTGGTTGGCGAACGACGGGTGCTTCACCTCGTTCCACCGGTGCTCGAGCCGGTGCAGCGCCTGCACCAGCGGGAAGCAAGACTCGATCGCGTTCGCGCCGGTGGAGGCCAGCGCCACGTGCGCGGGGCGGCCCATCACCTTCACCTGGAACCAGACCACGCCCACCTGCGCGGTGAGCAGGTGCTCGCCCATCGGCTCGGGGATGATCGCGGCGTGCGCGCGATAGCCGCGCTGCAGGCAGGCGAGCGCGCCGTTGCCGGTGCACTCCTCTTCCACCACCGACTGCAGGTACACCGGCGCCGCCGGCGCGAGGCCGGCGCGCGCGAGCGCGTCGAGCGCGAACAGGTTGGCCGCGATCCCGGCCTTCATGTCGCCCGCGCCGCGGCCGTAGAGCCAGCCTTCGTGGGTGCGCGGGCGAAACGGCGGGCTGTGCCACATCTCGAGCGGGCCCACCGGCACGACGTCGATGTGGCCGTTGAGGATCAGCGACCTTCCGTTGATCGAGCGCGGGCGGCGCGTGCCGACCACGTTCCAGGCGTTCTCGTAAGACGTCGCCACCGGCGAGAAGCCGGGCAGGTGGCGGATGTCGTCCACGTCGATCTTCCACCGATCCACCGAGAAGCCGCGCACGTGCATCGCCGCGGCCATGAAGTCCTGCGCGGTGCCCTCGGCGCCGCGCAGCGAGGGCATGCTCACGAGGTCGCAGAGGAAGCGCACCTGCTCGTCGAAACCCGCGTCGACGGCGGCCAGGATCTTCTCGGCGTGGTTGGGCGCGTTCATCGGGCACCAATGGTACCGTAGCGGCATGTGGCGATGGTGCGCGAACTGGCTCGATCGCGTCGTGCTCGGCCTCGCGCGCGAGCTGCGCTGGTCTTACCTTCCGCCGCTGATGGTCTACGTGGCGGCCGGCATCTCGGGGCTCACCGCGATCGTGGGCACCTTCTTCGTGAAGGACTACCTGGGCCTGTCGGCCGAGTTCCTCGCGGCGCTCGGTTTCTGGGCCGGGCTGCCGTGGGCGCTGAAGATGCCGCTGGGCCACCTGGTGGACCTGATCTGGCGCTGGAAGGCGGGGCTCGTCTACCTGGGCGCGAGCCTGATCGCGGCGAGCCTGCTGATCATGATCGGGCTGCTCGCCGACCCGAAGGCGATGGCGCAGTTCGCGCGCGTGGAAGCCTGGTACATCGCCGCCGCGCTGCTCGCGCCGGTGGGCTACGTGATGCAGGACGTGGTGGCCGACGCGATGACGGTGGAAGCGGTGCCGGTGCGCGACGAGAGCGGCCAGCCTCTGACCGAGGCGCGCCGGCGCTCGATGCACACGACGATGCAGACGCTGGGGCGCGTTGCGATCATCGGCGGCGGGCTGCTGGTGTCGCTGGTGAACGTGGTGATGCTGCGCGGCGCGCAGGCGCTGCCCGAAGCCGCGCGGCTGCGCGTCTACATCGACGTGCACGAGCTCGCGCTCCTGATCCCGGTGGTGTCGGTGCTGGGCGTGGTGCTCGCGACGGCGCTCAGGGTGCGCGCCGAGCGCAGGCTGGCGGCGAGCGGGCTCAGCCCGAAGGAGGCCGCGGCGCGGCTGTTCGTGGCGCCCGAGCGCCCGGCCGTGAACTGGTGGGTGCTGGGCGGCGGGCTCGCGTTCGCGGCCATCTCGCTCGGCGTGGGTCTGGGCGAGGTCGCATACGGGCAGGAGATCGTGTTCGCGGCGTCGATGAGCGTGATCGTCACGCTGATGGTGCGGCTGGTGCGCGAGCTGGCGCCGCAGGCGCGCGCCACGCTGGTGGGCACGGCGGTGGTGATCTTCGTGTTTCGCGCGCTGCCGGGGCCCGGCCCGGGGCAGACCTGGTGGATGATCGACCAGCTCGGCTTCGACCAGCAGTTCCTCTCCGAGCTCGCGCTGATCGGAGCCGCGCTCACGCTCGCGGGCCTGTTCGTGTTCCGGCGCTACATGGCCGAGCGATCGATCTACCACGTGGTGGCGATGCTCACGGTGGCCGGCGCGCTGCTCGCGGCGCCGATCGTGGGCATGTACTACGGCTTTCACGAGTGGACCGCAGCGCGCACGGGCGGCGTGGTCGACGCGCGCTTCATCGCGGTGGTGGACACCGCGATCGAGTCGCCGCTGGGCCAGATCGCGATGGTGCCGATGCTGGCGTGGATCGCGAACTCGGCGCCCGAGCGCCTGAAGGCCACCTACTTCGCGGTGATGGCCTCGTTCACGAACCTCGCGCTCTCGGCCTCGCAGCTGGGCACCAAGTACCTCAACCAGATCTACGTCGTGACGCGCGAGGTGAAGGACGCGGCCACCGGCGCGGTGAAGGTTCCGGCCGACTACAGCCAGCTCGGAGACCTGATGCTCACCGCGGTGGGGCTGGGCTTCGCGCTGCCGATCGCGGCGATCGTGCTGGTGAAGGTGGCGAGGTTGCGCAGCGGGTAGCGCACAGCCGCCCCGCAGGCGTGGTCTCGGCGCGAGGCCTGCGCGCCGTGTGAGAATCGTTCGTGGCCGCGTGCCCTGCGGCCGCGTCCGGCAAGGAGGAACGCGAGTGAAGAATGTCGTCGTTACGGGTGGCAGCGGAAAGGCGGGCCGCGCGGTGGTGCGCGAACTGCTCGAACACGGGTTCAGGGTCCTGAACGTGGATCTCGCGCCGCCGCCCGAGTCGCTGTGCCATTTCCTGCGAACCGACCTCAACGACATGGGCCAGACCGTGGATGCGCTGCGCCGCGCGATGGGCACGGTGGAACGACGCCGCCCGTTCGAGCTCGCCGACGCGGTCGTTCACCTCGCGGGAATACCGGCGCCGGGGCTCGCGCCGGACCTGACCACGTTCCAGAACAACCTGATGACCACCTACAACGTGTTCAGCGCTGCCACGCTGCTCGGGCTGAAGCGGGTCGTGTGGGCTTCGAGCGAGACCTTGTTCGGCTTGCCCTTCACGCGCGAAGCGCCCGCGTTCGCCCCGATCACCGAGGAGCACCCGGCGCTGCCCGAGAGCGGCTACGCGCTCGCCAAGGGGCTGGCCGAGGAAATGGCGCGCCAGATGCACCGCTGGAACCCGGGCACCTCGTTCGTCGGGCTGCGCATCTCGAACATCATCGAACCGCACGAATACCCGATGTTCGCCCAGTGGCAGAACGACCCAGGCATCCGCAGGTGGAACCTGTGGAGCTACGTCGACAGCCGCGACGTGGCGCAAGCCTGCCGGCTGGCGCTCGAGGCCACGCACTCGGGTGCGGAGCACTGCATCATCGCGGCGGCCGATACGGTGATGGAGCGATCGAGTCGCGAGCTGATGGCCGAGAGCTTTCCGCAGGTGCCGATCACGCGCGAGATCGGCCCCTTCGAATCGCTGCAGTCCAACGAAAAGGCGCGCCGGCTGTTCGGGTACGTTCCCCGGCATTCGTGGCGCGCGAGCGCCTGAGCGGGTCGCGCGCGCGCCGGCGCCTCAGGGCTTGGGACGCGGCGCCCCCGAATTTCGCATGCGCCGCGCAATTGCCGCTGTCGCGACCCGAATGACGCGCTGAACCCGAGACGCGCGAACCGTCGTCGGTTTCGCGTTAGCAGTGCGCCTTCGGACGATCCGATGCGAGGCCTCCTTGGCGCCGGCTGCGAAAGTGGGTCGATCCCGAAAGCCGACGGTCAGGGGGATGTCCGCTCTTGCCTGGTCGCGGCGTCCGAGAACGGCACGGAGCGGGCCTCGGGAATTCTTACAGCGATTTCCGCGAACGGCCATCTGCCGTCGTTCACGGCCGGTCGCTTACCGGCAGGCCAATGACATCGCTGCAATCTATGCTCCAGCAGACCTGCTACGTCTACGACGTC
>DATCZK010000006.1:0-4310 GCA_036525975.1 Burkholderiaceae bacterium
CGTGCGCGCGAGCACCGAGCGCCAGCGCGCGCGGCAGGGCAAGTGCAACGCCGAGCTGAGCCCGGCCGAACTCGAGCCCCTTTGCCGGCTCGACGCGGCCGCGGCGAGGCTCGCGGCGAGCGCCGCCGAACGGCTGCGCTGGTCGGCGCGCGCCTACCACCGCGTGCTGCGCGTTGCGCGCACGCTCGCCGATCTGGCCGGGGGCGATATCATCGAACAAACTCACCTGGCCGAAGCGATCCAGTTCAGGCGCGAGATCGTCACCGCCTGAGCCGGCGCCATTGAACAGTCGGAGACAAACATGACAGCCATCCTGCACCGCGCGATCCACGCAACGCTGCCGCGAGCGGTCGGCGGCGACGGCCCGTTCGTGATCGACGACGAGGGCAAGCGATACCTCGACGCCTGCGGCGGCGCCGCCGTGTCGTGCCTGGGCCACAGCCACCCCGCCGTGATCGCGGCGATGCGCGACCAGGCTTCGCGCCTGTCGTACGCGCACACCTCGTTCTTCACCAGCGAGCCGGCCGAGGAGCTCGCGGCGCACCTGATCGAGCGCGCGCCCGAGGGCATCTCGCACGCGTACTTCGTCTCGGGCGGGTCCGAGGCGATGGAAACGGCGCTCAAGCTCGCGCGCCAGTACTACGTGGAGATCGGCCAGCCCGAGCGCAGCGTCTTCGTCTCGCGCAAGCAGAGCTATCACGGCAACACGCTGGGCGCGCTGGCGGTGGGCGGCAACGAGTGGCGCCGCAGGCAGTTCGCGCCGCTGCTGATCGACACGGTCCAGGTCTCCGCCTGCTACGAATACCGCGGCCGCGCCGAGGGCGAGACGCCCGAGGCCTACGGCCGGCGCCTGGTGGCCGAGCTCGAGTCCACCTTCGAGCGCATCGGCCCCGAGCGCGTGCTCGCCTTCGTCGCCGAGACGGTGGGCGGCGCCACGTCGGGCGCGCTCACGCCGGTGCCCGGCTACTTCAAGGGCATACGCGAGCTGTGCGACCGTCACGGCATCCTGCTGATCCTCGACGAGGTCATGTGCGGAATGGGCCGCACCGGTTCGCTGTTCGCCTGCGAGCAGGAGGGCGTCGCGCCGGACATCGTGGCGATCGCCAAGGGGCTGGGCGCCGGATACCAGCCGATCGGCGCGGCGCTGCTGTCGCAGCGCATCTACGACGCATTCAAGCAGGGCTCGGGCTTCTTCCAGCACGGCCACACCTACCTCGGCCACATCCTGGCCTGCACGGCCGCGCTCGAGGTGCAGCGCACGATCGAGCGCGAGAGCCTGCTCGCGAACGTGCGCAAGCGCGCGCACGAGCTCGAGCAGGCGCTCGCCGATCGCTTCGGCAACCACCCGCACGTGGGCGACATTCGCGGGCGCGGCCTGTTCCGCGGGCTGGAGCTCGTGGCCAGCCGCGACACCAAGGCGCCGTTCGACCCGGCGCTCAAGGTCAACGCGCGCGTGAAGAAGGCGGCCATGGCCGAGGGGCTGATGTGCTACCCGATGGGCGGCACGATCGACGGCGAGCGCGGCGACCACGTGCTGCTCGCGCCGCCGTACATCATCGACTCGAGCCACGTCGAGATGATCGTCGACCGCCTCTCGGCGGCGATCGACGGCGCGATCGCCTTGCTGCCCGCGAGCAGCGCGGCGCAGCCGGCGTGAGCGAGGCCGACCGGCCCGGCCCGCAACCCGGCGCCGCACCGAAACACGCGCCGGACCCCGCGCCGGACCCCGCGCCGGGCCCCGCGCCGGGCCCCGCGCCGGACCCCGCGTCGCGGCCGCTGGCCGGACTGGCGGTGGTGGAACTGCACGCGATCGGCCCGGTGCCGTTCGCGGGCACGACGCTGGCCTCGCTCGGCGCCACCGTCACGCGCGTGTCGCCGCCCCTGGATCCGGCGCTCGGCGTGCGCGGCAACGCGCGTCACGACTTCCTCAACGACGCCAAGCGCACGCTGCGCCTGGACCTCAAGACGCCCGGGGGCCTCGCGTCGCTGCACGAGCTGCTGCGCGACACCGACGTGCTGATCGAGGGCTTCCGGCCCGGCGTGCTCGAGCGGCTGGGCCTCGCGCCCGCGGCGCTGCTCGACCGCAACCCGCGGCTCGTGATCGGCAGGCTCTCGGGCTTCGGCGCGCGCGGCGGGCTCGCGCCGCGCGCCGGCCACGACATCAACTACCTGGCCATGGCGGGGGTGCTGCACGCAATCGGCACGCCGGAGCGCCCGGTCGTGCCGCTGAACCTGATCGCCGACTTCGGCGGCGGTGCGATGCACCTGGTGGTGGGCGTGCTGGCGCGGCTGGTGCAGCGGGGCATCACGGGCCGCGGCGGCGTTGCCGAGTCCTCGATCCTGGCCGGCACCGTGGGCCTCACGCCGATGTTCTACGGCATGATCGCCGACGGCATCTGGCGCCTGCAGCGCGAGCGCAACCTGCTCGACGGCGGGGTGCCCTTCTACCGCACCTACCGCACCGCGGACGAACGCTTCGTTGCGGTGGGCGCGCTGGAGGCGAAGTTCTACCGCGAGCTGCTGCAGGTGCTCGGCGTCGCCGGCCAGGTCGACGCCGCGCAACAGTTCGACGCCGCCACCTGGCCGCGAACGACCGCGCTGTTCTCGGCGGCGATCGCCGCGGCCACGCGCGCCGAGTGGGAGCGGCGCGCCGCCGATCGCGACTGCTGCCTCACGCCCGTGCTCGACTTCGCCGAGGCGGCGAGCCACCCGCACAACCAGGCGATGGGGCTCTACGCGCTGGCGCCGGTGATGCGCCCCGGGCAGGTGATCGCGTTCCCGGACTGAGCGCGCGCGGGCCTACCGGGCGGCCGGCGCGCCGCCGGCGCTGCGCGGCCCGACCTTCCACCACACCAGGATCGCGAACGGCACGGCCTGGATCGCAACCCAGCCGAGCATCGTCGCGCGGTACGCCTGCACCTGCTCGAAGCCGGCGCCGCGAAACAGCTCGATCGCCACGCCGAACAGCCACTGGCACGCGAAGATGCCGACGAAGATCAGCAGGTTGTACGCGGTGTACGCGCGGCCGGTGAGCGCCGCCGGAAAGGTCGTGCACACGTGCGGCTGCGCCACCGTGTACACGGTCGACCCGAGCGCGAACACCACCCACAGCAGCCACGCCCACGCGCCGTCGGCGAGGGCGATCGCCAGCTGAACCGCGAGCACCAGCGCGGTTGCCACGCCCACCATGCGCAGCGTCGACCCGCCGCGCTTGGCGAACGCCGGCAGCGCCGCGCCGAGCGCGAGATAGCCCCCGAGCAGCACCAGGTTGAACACGAACAGCGCGCGCGCCGTTTCCGCGGCCGACAGGCCGAGCACCTGCGTGAGCCAGGGGCCGGCCCAAAGGCTCTGCATCGCGATGAAGCCGCCCTGCACCGCGATGCCCACCAGCGCGAAGCGCCAGAAGTAGCGGTCGGCGAACACCTCGCGATAGCCGGCGAGCACGGCGCCGAGCGAGGGGTGGTCGTGCGCCACGGACTCCTCGTCCCTGGGCACCAGGAACCAGATCGCCGCCGCGCTCGCCACCATCAGCACGGCTGCGACCACGAACACGCCGCGCCAGCCGATCAGCTGCACCATCGCCTGCACCGGCACGGTGGAAACGAGCGCGCCGCCCGTGCCCACCACCAGCATCCAGGCGGCCAGCTGCTGCTGGCGCTCGGGCGCGTACCAGAAGCGGTAGCCCTTGAGCGCGGCCATCAGCGCGCCGCTCACCCCCGCGCCGATCAGCGCGCGCCCCACCCAAAGCATCGCGGGCGACTGCGCGGCGGCGAAGGTCGCGCAGCCGATCGCGGCAACCAGCAGCAGTGTCGCGTCGGTGCGCCGCGAGCCGTAGCGGTCGAGCCACACGCCGAGCGGCAGCTGCAGCAGCGCGAAGCTGAAGAAATACGCCGACGACATCGCGCCGAGCTGCGCGCTGTCGAGGCTGAACTCCGCGACCAGCTCGGGGGCGATCACCGCGTTCACCGAGCGCAGCGCGTACGACATGAAGTACGCGCCGGCGAAGCACGCGAACAGCCTGGCCGCCGCGGCGGGCGTGAGGGACGAGCTCATCGCGTCAGCGCCCGCAATCGGTCAGGCGGAACGAGTCGAGGAAGGTGCGCACCTGCTCGGGGTCGGGCGCGCCGCCCAGCACCACCCACTGGTACGCGCGCGCGCCGTGCGCGACGAACCCGGCGTGCATCGCCACGCGCTCTTCGCGCATCCTGCCGTGGACCTCGATGCGCGATGCGTCGAGGCGCCCGCACGCGGCGCCGCCGGCGTCGACGACGTCGACCTTCGCCGCCGCCGACGCGCGCTCGGTGCCGGCG
>DATCZK010000007.1:0-4677 GCA_036525975.1 Burkholderiaceae bacterium
CACCTGCACGTCGCTCCACGCCTTCGCGAAGCGCCGCCGCATCGCCTCGAACGCGAGCGCGCCGCCCGCGAGGATGCCCAGCGCCACCACCCAGACCTCGAGCGACTCGGCGTCGAGCCTGAACCCGTAGAACTTCATCACCGTGCCGCCGCTGATCGAGAGCGTGAACTGGTAGCCGAGCTCGATCACGAGCACGATGCCGAGCAGGAACACCAGCCCCGAGAGCAGCACGCCCAGGTACGGGTCGCGAAGGCGCCCGAACATCCCGTACTTGAGCACCCGCAGGTTCATCAGCACGACCGACGCCACGCCGCCCGGGGCGAACATCACCATCAGGATGAAGAACGCGCCCAGGTACAGCTGCCAGGCGCTCGTGAACTCCGAGAGCGCGACGACGAACAACACGAAGATCACGGCGCCCAGGATCGGGCCGAAGAAGAACAGCGCCCCGCCGATGAAGGTGGCGAGCAGCACGCCCCCCGAGCGCAGCGCCGAAACGTTCTCGGCCGAGACGATCTCGAACATGATCGCGGAGAGCCCTCCGGCGATGCCGGCGAAGAACGCCGAGGCGATCAGCACGAGGAACCGCACCCGCTGCGTGTTGTAGCCGATGAACTCCACGCGCTCGGGGTTCTCGCGCACCGCGTTCGAGATGCGCCCCAGCGGCGTCTGCGAGAACGCGAACATCGCGATCATGCACACGAAGCACCAGGCCGCGATCAGGTAGTAGACCTGGATGGAGGTGGCGAAGTTGATGCCGAGGAAGGGCTCGCCCACCACGCGGTTGGTCGTGATGCCCCCCTCGCCGCCGAAGAAGTCGGGGAACATCAGCGACGAGGCGAACACCATCTCGCCGATGCCCAGCGTGATCATCGCGAACGGCGTGCCCGCCTTCTTCGTCGTGACGTAGCCGAAGATCACCCCGAACAACGCGCCGAAGATCCCGCCCACCAGCGGGATCAGCGAGATCGGGATCCAGATCTCGCCCGCGCCCACCCAGTTCATCGCGTGGATCGCGAAGTACGCGCCCAGCCCCGAGTACACGGCGTGCCCGAACGAGAGCATTCCGCCCTGCCCCAGCAGCATGTTGTAGGCGAGCGCGAAGATGATCAGGATGCCCATCTGCGAGAGCAGCGTGAGCGCGAACCCCTTCGTGAAGAGCATCGGCAGGCACACGAACACGATCGCCGTGAACCCCCAGATGAACCAGCGCCCGACGTTGATCGGCGCGAAGCGCAGGTGGTCCACGCCGCCGATTCGGCGGTGCACGGGTCGCCAGCTAGCCACGGCCCCCCTCCGGGAGCGCGGCGAATCCAACGGACGTTTCTCTCGCGCCCACGCTCATCCCTCGCGCGTGCCCATGAGCCCCCGCGGGCGAACGATCAGCACCAGCACGAGCAGCAGGTAGGGCAGCACCGGCGCGAGTTGCGAGATCTTCAGCGACCAGACGCTGTACAGGAAGCTGTCCGATGTGATCCTGAGCCCGGCGGAGGCGAGCGCCGAGGCCACCGACACGTCGAGCGCGATCGCGTAAGTCTGCAGGATGCCGATCAGCAGCGAGGCGACGAAGGCGCCGGCGAGCGATCCCATGCCTCCCACGACCACGACCACGAAGATGATCGAGCCCACGAGCGCGGCCATCGCGGGATCGGTCACGAACGCGTTCCCGCCGATCACGCCGGCGAGCCCGGCCAGCGCCGCGCCACCGCCGAACACGAGCATGAACACGCGGGGCACGTTGTGCCCGAGCGCCTGGACCGTTTCGGGGTGCGTGAGCGCCGCCTGGATCACGAGGCCGATGCGCGTGCGGGTGAGCATCAGCCAGATCGACCCGAGCATCAGCACCGCGATCAGCATCATGAAGCCGCGGTAGGCGGGGAACGTGGTCGTGAAGATCTTGAACAGCGGGCCGTCGAGCTCGTCCGGGATCCGGTACGGGACCGCGATCCGTCCCCAGACCACCTGCACGATCTCGACGATGATGAAGGCCAGGCCGAAGGTGAACAGCAGCTCGGGCACGTGGCCGTACTTGTGCACCTTGCGCAACCCGTAGCGCTCGACCACCGCGCCGATCGCGCCCACCACGAGCGGGGCGATCAGAAGCGCGGGCCAGAAGCCGATCCACTCGCTGATCTGGTACGCCACGTAGGCGCCGATCATGTAGAACGACGCGTGCGCGAAGTTGAGCACGCCCATCATGCTGAAGATCAGCGTGAGGCCCGAGGAGAGCATGAACAGCAACAGCCCGTAGCTCAGGCCGTTGAGCAGCGAGATGACCGCGAGTTCCAAGGCGGGTCCAGGTGCGCGGGCGTGTTTGGAAAACCGCCGGCAGGCGAGGTCAGCGCGACCCCGCGTACCGGCGGATCAGGCTCTGCCGAGTCGGCGGGATTCCCGCTAGCGGGCAGGCCGCTTCATCTGGCACGAAGTGGGCTGCGCCGCGACGTACGAGTCGAGCTTGACGTCGCTGCGCCAGCCGTACCCGGTGTTCTCCGCGTCGTACTTCACCTTCTTGCCGTCGACCTTCGCCCAGGTCGCGATGAACACCGGCTGCTGCAGCTGATGGTCGCTCGCGCGCATCTCGGCTTCGCCGTTGAGCGTCTGGAACTTCAGCCCCTCCATCGCGTACGCGACCTTGACCGGGTCGGTCGAGCCCGCCTTCTTCATTCCCTCGGCGAGCATCCTCAGCCCCGCGTGCGTCTGCATCGTGTAGTAGTCGTCGTTGAACTTCTTCTTGAAGTCCTCGACGATGTCGCCGCCCTTGACGGTCGGGTCGTTGGCGACCCAGTTCGCGACGATCTTCACCCGGTCGACGCCCGCCGAGCCCATCGCGGTCGGAACGCCGGTCGTGCCCGCGTAGTAGGTGTAGAAGTCGGCTTGCAGGTTCGCATCCTTGGCCGCCTTCACCAGCAGCGCCATGTCCGATCCCCAGTTGCCGGTGATGATCGAGTCGGCGCCCGCGGCCTTGATCTTCGCCACGTAGGGGGCGAAGTCGCGCACCTGCGCGAGCGGGTGGCGGTCCTTGCCCACGATCTGCACGTCGGGGCGCTTGCGCTTGAGGTACTCCTCGGCCGCCCTCTCGACCGAGTGGCCGAAGGCGTAGTCCTGGTTGATCAGGTAGACCTTCTTGATGTTCTTGTTCCTCTCCATGTATGCGGTGAGCGCCTCCATCTTCATGTCGGCGTTCACGTCCATGCGGAAGTGCCAGAAATTGCACCGCTCGTTCGTGAGCGAAGGGTCGACCGCCGCGTAGTTGATGTAGACGATCTCCTTGCCCGGGTTGCGCTCGTTGTGCTTGTTGATCGCGTCCGAGAGCGCGATCGCGGCGCCCGAGCCGTTGCCCTGCACCACGTAGCGGATGCCCTGGTCGATCACCTGCTTGAGCACCGTCAGGCTCTCCTGCGGGGAGAGCTTGTTGTCGAAGGGAACGAACTCGAACTTCACCTCGCCCGCCCACTTCTCCTTGTTGGCGATGTCGGCGATGAATTGCCAGCTTCGGATCATGTTCTGCCCGACGGGCGCCATCATCCCCGACAGCGGGTCGATCCATGCGATCTTCACGGTTCCCTTGAGTTCGGCCGCGGCGGCCGGCTTGGCGCGCTGCGCGTGGGCCGGGTTGAGGGCAAACACCGCGGCGAGCGCCACGGCGAGAGTCAGTGCACGGAATGCACGCATCGCATAGTCTCCTTCTGTTGACTGCGGTCAGTGGTCGGCTCCCCCGTGCCACCGGGGAGAGTCCGTTCCAGCAATGTGGAATGTTATCCCAACCGCTACCCTGACGAGCTATGGCGGGTTTACCTTGACGGAGGACAGGCGATGAAAGCGTGGGTGGTGCACGGCTGGTGCGGGCCGGACGGGATGGCGTACGAGGATCTTCCGCTGCCCGAGCCGGGCAAGGGCGAGGTGCGGGTGAAGGTGGCTGCAGCCGCCCTGAACTTCCTCGACACGCTGATGATCGAGGGCAAGTACCAGGTGAAACCCGCGTTCCCGTTCACGCCCGGGGTTGAGCTCGCGGGCACGGTGGACGCGGTGGGCGAAGGATGCGCGATCGCGGTCGGAACTCCGGTCGCGGGCAACGTCCCGACGGGCGGCTACGCGCAATACGCGATCGTTCCGGAGCGCAATCTCGCGCCGCTGCCCGCGCGCGTCGACCCCGTCGAGGCCGCGACGATGCTGGTGGTCTACCCCACCGCGCACCTGTGCCTGCGGGACGCGGCGAACATGGCCGAGGGCGAGACGGTGCTCATCCTCGCCGCGGCGGGCGGCGTCGGGCTGGCGGCGATCCAGGTCGCGAAGGCGTGGAAGGCCGGGCGGATCATCGCCGCGGCCGGCGGCGCGGCCAAGCTCGAAGCCTGCCGCGAGTACGGCGCCGACTCGCTGATCGACTACAACGACAGCAGCTGGCCCGAGAAGGTCAAGGCGCTCGCCCCGAAGGGCGTGGACATCGTGATCGACATGGTGGGCGGCGAGTACGCCGAGCAGGCGCTGCGCCTGCTCGCGTGGCGCGGCCGCTTCGTCGTCGTGGGCTTCGCCGGCGGAACGATCCCGAAGCTCGCGGCCAACCGATTGCTGCTCAACCAGGGGCGCGCGATCGGCGTGTTCTGGGGGGCGACCAACCAGCGCGAACCGAAGTTCGCGAGCGCGGTGCTCGCCGACCTGTTCGCCATGCTCGCGCGCGGC
>DATCZK010000008.1:0-7111 GCA_036525975.1 Burkholderiaceae bacterium
TTTCATGACGATGCCTCGCTGCCGATCAGCTCGAGCGTCTCGCTACCGGTCAACGCGGCTCGATGGCTTCGACTGGGCGCACGCGCGACGCTGGGGACCCTGTTGTGGGAAATAGTCACACACAACAGCATTGTGTGCGGGAAAATATCCCACGTCAAGCCTTCGTTGAGATATGATCGATGTGCCCTGCGAGCTTGCACCGAATCCATGGACACGATCAGCCCGTCATCGCCGTCGCCACCGCCAGCACTGGTCCGTGCCATCCGCCATGCAATCAAGCCCTTCGTGCGGCTGATGCTGGCCAGTGGCCTCACGTATCCGTTGTTCGCCGAGCTGCTCAAGGGCCTGTTCGTGGAGATCGCCGAGCGCGACTTCCGGATAGGCGGGCAATCCCCGAGCGACAGTCGCATCAGTCTCGTCTCGGGCGTGCACCGAAAGGACGTGCGCCGCCTGCGAAGCGCGGAGCGCCCGCCCGACCAGGTCATGCCGGAAGCGGTGTCCTTCGGCGCGAAGCTCGTGACCACCTGGCTCACCGACGCGCGTTTCCTCGACGCCGACGGCGCGCCACGGCCGCTGGCAAGATCGAGCAGTGCGGGCGAACCCGCGAGTTTCGAGGAACTCGTTGCCGGTCGCAGCACCGACATTCGCCCGAGGGTCGTGCTCGACGAGTGGCTGAGGCTGGGGATCGTTCGCGTGGGCGAGGGCGATCGCCTCGTGCTCAATACCGACGCATTCGTGCCGCAGGCGGGGTTGGAGGAGAAGCTCTTCTTCTTCTCGCACAACCTGCACGCGCATGCCGCCGCCGCCACGGACAATCTGCTGGGCGCGCGCGCCGCGCAACTCGAGCGAAGCCTGATTTTCGAAGGAATGACCGAGGAGGGGGTGCGCGAGGTCGAAGCGCGGGCGCGGCAACTCGGCAGCAGGGTGCTCAAGGATCTGGACCGCCTGGCGATCGAGCGCCAGGCATCCGAGGCAGGTTCCGGGGCGCCTCGGTTCAGGATCACGGCCGGCGTGTATTTCCATCGCGAACCGCTGCCCGCCGAGCGGATTCCGGGGGCGAAGGCGTAGGCTCGCGCGTGCCTGCGCGTGTTGCGCAGGCGCTCGCAGCAGGGCTCGGTCGGCGGCGGGCGCGTTCTCCCGGGACGACGCGCTCGAGCTGATCGCGTGCATCGAGACGCTTTGGACCCCGCTCGTGCGCGCCAACTGCCAGGGCGCGAGGCACATGCAGCGTGCGGAGCAGGGATAGCGGCCGTGCGGCGCGGTCGTCGCGGCGAGTCGAGAATCCCGGCGCAGGCCGCGAGGCCACTCAGCGGACGCGACCCTTCTCCCGCGCCCGCGCCTCGATCAGGGCCGGAGCGGCCCGCCGCGCGCGCTGGCCGCGGCCTCGATCGAAGCGCGACACCGCCCGCTCAGCTCGCCTGGCCGCAGGAAACGAGGATCTTGCCCGACCGACCGCCGCGCGCGGCATGCGCCACCGCGTCCTTGAGCCGCGCGAGCGGGTACACCCGCTCCACCGCGACCGCGAGCGAGCCGTCGGCGAGCTTGCCGGCGAGCTTGCGGTACAGCGCACCGATCTCGGCTGGCGCGGTCGCGGCGAACCAGCTCCGCAGCCAGAAACCCTTCAGGCTCACGCCCCGGAACACCAGCTCGCGGCCGTCGATCACGCACGGCTCGCCGCTCAGCATGCCGTAGTTCACCACCGTTGCGCCGTCGGCGACGCAGCGCGCGAGCCGCTGGGTGGCCGCTCCGCCCACCGCGTCGATCGCCAGCGCGAGCGTGCCGCCGCCGGTGGCCTCGCGCACCCGGGCGTCGAGGTCCGGCCCGTCCACCAGCACCACGTCGGCGCCGTGCGCGCGCAACGGCTCCACCAGCTCCTGCCGGCGGACCACGCACACGCTCTTCATTCCGGCCTCGCGCGCGAGCGTGACCAGGCAGTGCCCCACGCCCGAGTTGGCGGCGTTCTGGATCAGCCACAGGCCCGCCTGCGGCGCGACGTAGCTGTGCAGCATCAGGTACGCGGTCGGCGGGTTCACGCGCAGCATCGCGAGCTGCTGCGGATCGACGCCCGCGGGCAGCGCGAACATCGCGGCGGCCTTGCCGATGGCGCGCTCGCGCCACGCGCCCGGCCCGGGCAGCAGCACGCGGTCGCCAGGCTTGAGGTGCGTGACGCCGGCGCCGACGCTCAAGATCCTTCCCACGCCCTCGGCGCCAGGGATCATCGGCAGCGCGGGCGGCTTCGCGCCGTACGCGCCTTCGAGGTTCAGCACGTCGGCGGGGTTGATCGGGAAGAACTCGGTGGCGACCAGCGCCTCACCGGCGCCGGGGTCGCCCGGATCGGGCTGCTCCACGACCTCGATCACCTCTTCGGGCCTGCCGAACCTGGAGACTCGCGCAACCAGCATGGTCTGCTCCGTCTTGTTTGCCAGAGGGCATTCTCGCACCAGGGCGCGCGCCTGCGCGCTACGACATCACCCCGATCGGCCAGGGCACGAACTCGTTCTCGCCCACGCCCAGCAACTCGCTCTTTGAGCGCTCGCCCGAGGCCACGCGCAGGATCGTGCGGAAGACTTCCTCGCCCATCTGCTCGAGCGTCTTCTCGCCGTCGATCACCTGCCCGCAGTTCACGTCCATGTCGGCCTGCATGCGCCGGAACATCGGCGTGTTCGTCGCGAGCTTGATCGTGGGGGCAGGGTAGGAGCCGAAGCACGAGCCCCGCCCGGTGGTGAAGAGGATCAGGTTCGCGCCGCCGGCGATCTGGCCGGTGGCCGACACCGGGTCGTAGCCCGGCGTGTCCATGAACACGAAGCCGTGCTCCACGACCGGCTCGGCGTAGCGGTACACCGCCATCAGGCCGGAAGACCCGCTCTTCTTCGCCCCGCCCAGGCTCTTCTCGAGCACGTTCGCGAGGCCGCCGTCGACGTTGCCCGGCGAGACCTTGCCGTTGATCTGCGTGTCCTTGCCGCGGTTGTACTCGAGCCACCAGTCCATCCGCTCGATGAGCTTGCGCCCGATCTCGGGCGTGCGCGCGCGCGCCGTGAGCGTGTGCTCCACGCCGTAGAGCTCGGAGGTCTCCGACAGGATCGCGGTGCCGCCGTGGCGCACGAGGATGTCCACCGCCTTGCCCAGCGCCGGGTTCGCCGACAGCCCCGAGAAGCCGTCCGACCCCCCGCACTGCATCCCGATCAGGATGTGCTCGGCGCCGCAGGGCTCGCGCACGCTGCCGTTGGCCTGGGCGAGCATTTCGGTCACGTGCGCGATGCCGAGGTCGATCGCGGCCTGCGTGCCGCCCACTTCCTGCATCGTGATCGTGCGCAGCATCTTGCCCGCGGCGAGGCCCTCGGCAGCGAACAGCTCCACCAGCTTGTTTCGCTCGCATCCGAGCGAGACCACCACCGCGCCGGCCACGTTCGGGTGGCGGATGTAGCCGCCCAGCGTGCGCCGCAGCAGGTCCATCGGCTCGCCGCTCGCCTCCATGCCGCAACCCTGTTCGTGCACGAAAGGCACGACCGCGTCCACGTTGGGCCACGCGGCGAGGCGCTCCGCGGTGAAGTGGTTGGCGATGCGCCGCGCCACCGTCGCCGAGCAGTTCACCGTGATGAACACGCCGATCGTGTTGCGCGTTGCGACCCGGCCGTCGGCGCGCCGGTAGCCCATGAACGTCGCGCGCTGCTCCGCCGGCAGGAACTCGGTGGGCCGGTAGTCGCGCCCGAACGCGTAGTCCTTCTCCACCTCGTCGAACAGCACGTTGTGGCTGTGCATCCAGGTGCCCGCCGGCAGGTCGGCCGACGCGTAGCCGATCACGGTGTCGTACTTGCGGATCGGCTCGCCGGCCCTGAGGTCGCGCGCGGCCACCTTGTGCCCCGCGGGCACCGGTTGCAGCGTGGTCAGGGACTCGCTCGCGATCAGGGTGCCGGCCGGGAGCTCCACGCGGGCGACGACGACGTTGTCGGCGGGGTCGAGGCGAATGACGGGGGAAGCGATCGTGCTCATCGGGTTGGCGTCAGTCCTTTTGCGCGTGCCGTGAACGGCCGCGGGCGGTTTCAGTTCCTCTTCTCGATCGCCTCGACGATCCGCTCGCAGCGGCTTCGGTCGCCCTCGCTCGCCACCCCGGGCGACGCGGCCCAGGCGAGCAGCACCTCGTCGGCGCCGACCTCGGCGGACGCCGATCGCTTGAAGCGATCGCGCAGGTGCTTCACCTGCAGCGCGAGCCGCTGCGCGTGCAGCTCGTCGGGGCTGGGCAGCTCGAGCGTGATCTCGAGCTCGAGCAGCGCGTCGCGCCGCGCCGCGGCGCCCCCGTCGATGCGCGCAACGTAGTCGCCGCGCTCGCGCGCGTGGCCGGCCAGCGCGCGCGCGGCTTCGTCGCGCCGCGCCGCGAGCGCGCTCTCCCACGCCGCACCCACCGGCGGCAGCGCAGCCCAGCGTTCACGCACCGACGCCTGCGTTGCCGCGGCCCCGGGCGGGGCGTCCCCACCCTGCGCGGCGGCGGCGAGCACCAGCGCGTCGAGTTCCTCGCACAGCTGCTCCCGGGCAAGGAGCGCGCGCCACGCCGCCGCCTCGCGCGCGCGGCTGCGAGCCCGCAGCAGGCCGTCCACCTGCGAGCGCGCCGCCCTGAAGCGCGCTTCCAGCGGCCGCGGCACGGGCCCCCCGGCGAGGGCCTTTCTCCAACGCTCCTGCAACTCGCGCTGCGCGGCGCGCAGTTGGGCGTCTTCGTCTTCGCTGCGCGCCAGTTGCTCGAGCTGCTCGCACAACTGCTCCAACGCGCGCCACTCGGCGTGCCGGCGCTCGTCGGCCTCCTTGCGTGCGCCCTGGCGCGCGTCGAACACCGCGTTGCAGGCGGCGCGAAACCGTTCCCACAGCGCCTGCTCGTCGCGGCGCGGCAGCGGTCTCGCCTTGGCGTGCGCCTGCCAGTCCGACTGCAGCGCCTTCACCTTCGAGGGCGCGTCGCGCTCCTGCGCCTTGTCGCCCAGCGCCTGCGCCTGCGCGATCAGCGCTTCGCGCTCCTGCCTGGCTTGCTCGCGCGTCTTCGCCAGCGCCTCGCGCACCGGGGCGAGCGCGGCCTTCATCCGCGCGTCGAGCTTCTTCCACGCCCCGGGTTCCACGCTGCCCATCGTGGGGCCCCGCCAGGCGGAGTCGGTCTCGCGAAGCCAGTTCTCCATCGCCCGCCAGTCGTGCGGCTCGCCGAGCAGCTCGGGAGCGCGGGCCGCCGCGGCGGCCACGAACTCCTCGCGCAGTCGGCGCGCCTCCTTGTGCTGCGCCGACAGTTCCGCGAAGTGGCGCGCCGCCGGCGCGTACACCTTCTCGCAGGCCTCGTCGAAGCGCTTCCACAGCGGCCGGGGCACGCCCGCGAACTGCTGGTCGAGCGTCTTCCACTCGGCGCGCAGGCGCTGCACCTCGCGTGCCGCGGCGGCCGGGGCGGGGGGCTGGGCGAGCAAGGCCTCGGCCTGCTCGCACAACTGCACGCGCGCGCTCTGCTGGCCGAACTGCTCCCACTGCTCGAGCTCGCCGAGCTGCTGCAACACGCGCGACATCCGCCGCTCGCTCGGCTTGGGCAGCGTGCCCGCTTCCGGCTTGAGGGAACGCGCGGCGTCCACCGCCGCGCGCGCCTGCTGCAGCTGCCCGGCGGCCAGCGCCTGCTCGGCCTCGTGCAGCAGCCCATGCAGCCGGTGCTTGGCCTCGCCCTGTTGTTGCTGGGCGGCGCGCGCAACGGCGAGGCGGCGCTGCTCGATCTGCAGGATGGCGGCCTCGAAGCGTCGCGTCAGCGCCGGGGTGCGAGCGGCCAGCGCGAGCGCCTGCCAGCGCGCCGGCAGCTGCGCGTCGTCGATCGGCGTACCCGCGGCCAGGTCCTCCGCCTCGAGCACGAGCGCCTCGGCGGCGGCGAACGCGGGCGCCATCTCCTCGAAGTGCGCGAGCTGCGATGCGCCCGGCTCGAGCCGGGCGAGCGCCGCACTGTCGCCCGCATCGGTCGCCTCCGCCTGCAGCGCGTCGAACTCGGCGCGCAGCGCGGGCAGGGCGTCGGCGGCAGGGATCTCCCGCAGCGACGCGAGCCAATCGTTGACGCGCTGCTCGAGTTGCGCGTGCGCGCGCTGCGACGCGTGCTCGCGGTCGAAGCGCTCGCGCATCCGCGTCTCGACTTCCTCCCACCGCGCGCGGCGCTCTTGGTCGTGGGCGAGGTCGAGCGCCTTCCAGCGGCGGTCGAGCTCCACGGCCGCGGTGAGGATCGGGCCCGGCTGGTCCACCAGCGCATTGGCCTGCTCGAGCAGTGCGTCGGCCTCGGCGCCCGCAGCGGCGCGGTGCGCGATCGTCCGCAGCCGCTGCCTCGCGATGCGCGCCACGCCGCGGTCCTTGTCGTTTGCGGCGTCGGCGAGAACGCGCAACGCCTCCGGACCGTGCACGCGCTCGGCCGCGGCGAGGCGCACCGGCGCGTGCGCAGCCTTCACCGCGATCTCGGCGAGCGTGCCTTCGTCGCCGATCGCGTCGATCGCAACGCGCCACAGCTCGGGATCCTGCGCGTGCAACGCGATCTCGGCGCGGATCGCGTCGGGGCAGTCGGGCGCGGCGAGGACCGGCTGCGCGAGCTCCGGCTGGGCGAGCGTCGCCAGCGCGGACCCGGGCTGGGCGGACCCGGGCTGCGCGAGGTCAGTCTGCGCGGCCTGCGTCATCGCGTTGGCCAGCGAGGCGAAGATCGCCGCGCGAACGGCTGGCTGCGCCTCGGCCGGCACCGCCGCAGCGAGCGCGGCGGGATCGGCGCAACGCGCGGCCGCGGCCGCCCGCACCTCGGGCGCCGGGTCGCCCTGGAGCAACTGAGCGAGCGCCTCGGAGTCCGGCGGCAGCGACGCCACGCCGAGCACGCGCTGCGCGGCGTCGTCCTGTTCGTGCAGGGGCGGGGTGAAGATCTTGTCGAGCACGGGCGGGATCGTCGCAAAAAAAGCGGGAATAGCCTCGCGCGCAGCTGCGCGCCAGCATCGATGGTACCCACTTGTTCGGGTTTCGCGCAGAGGGGTCTCGCGGGCGGGGGCACGGAGCGGATCTTGCGCTCGGCGAAATCGGCGATACTCGCGGGCACTCAACCACGATCCGGAAGCATCCGGCAAAGAGGGAAGACATGCGTAGA
>DATCZK010000009.1:0-6469 GCA_036525975.1 Burkholderiaceae bacterium
GAGATGGTGATGCCCGGGGACAACGTGAAGATGACGGTGACGCTGATCGCGCCGATCGCGATGGAGCAGGGGCTGCGCTTTGCGATCCGCGAGGGCGGACGCACGGTGGGCGCGGGCGTCGTCGCCAAGGTTCTGGATTGACCGGAGCCCGGGTCGGCCAGATCCGGGTCAGGCAGGAAATTCGGGCGGCGCGCGCCGCCCCCGCTCTTTAGAGGAAACGAGATGCAGAACCAGAAGATCCGAATTCGCCTCAAGGCCTTCGACTACAAGCTGATCGACCAGTCGGCGGCCGAGATCGTCGACACCGCCAAGCGCACCGGCGCCGTGGTGCGCGGCCCGGTGCCGCTGCCCACGCGCATCCAGCGCTACGACGTGCTGCGTTCGCCGCACGTGAACAAGACCTCGCGCGACCAGTTCGAGATCCGCACCCACCTGCGGCTGATGGACATCGTCGAGCCCACCGACAAGACGGTCGACGCGCTGATGAAGCTCGACCTCCCGGCGGGCGTGGACGTGGAGATCAAGCTGCAATGAGGTTCGCTTGAAGAACACGGTCGTTCAAGTTATCATTTAAAGCTTTCCCGCGTTCGTCAAGGGCGCTGGGGGCACCAGGCAGCACCGAAATCGGCCGGCCGCGAGAGCGGGCGGCGCAGCAACACCCGGCCAATCGCAGCCGGGATTGGAGAAAACAATGAGCCTTGGCCTTGTGGGACGCAAGGTCGGCATGATGCGCATCTTCACCGACGATGGCGATTCCATCCCGGTGACGGTGCTCGACGTGTCGAACAACCGCGTCGCCCAAATCAAGACCGTCGACAAGGACGGGTACAGCGCCGTGCAGGTGGCGTTCGGAACGCGCCGCGCTTCGCGGGTGCGCAAATCCGAGGCCGGTCACTTCGCCAAGGCGGGGATCGAAGCCGGCAGCGTTCTCAACGAATTCCGGGTCGCTCCCGACGCCCTGGGCGAGCTCGCCCCCGGCGCCGCCCTGAGCGCCGAGATGTTCGAGGCGGGCCAGCGGGTCGACGTCTCGGGCACCACCCACGGCAAGGGCTTCGCCGGCACGATCAAGCGCCACAACTTCGGTTCCGGGCGCGCGTCGCACGGCAACTCGCGCTCGCACAACGTGCCCGGGTCGATCGGCATGGCGCAGGATCCGGGGCGCGTGTTCCCGGGCAAGCGCATGGCGGGCCACATGGGCGCGGTCTCGTCCACCGTGCAGAACCTCCAGGTCGAGCGCGTCGACGCCGAGCGCCAGCTGCTGCTCGTGCGCGGCGCGGTTCCCGGCGCCAAGAACGGCAACGTCGTGGTCACGCCCACCGTGCGTGCGGCCGCCAAGGCCTAAGGAGCGCCCATGGAACTCAAACTGTTGAACGACCAGGGCCAGGCATCCGCCAGCGTGGAGGCGCCCGACACGATCTTCGCGCGCGACTTCAACGAGCCGCTGATCCACCAGGTCGTGGTCGCTTTCCAGGCCAACGCGCGGAGCGCCAACCGCAAGCAGAAGACGCGCGCCGAGGTTCGCCACTCCACCAAGAAGCCCTACCGGCAGAAAGGCACGGGCCGCGCCCGCGCCGGCATGACGTCGAGCCCGATCTGGCGCGGCGGCGGCATCACGTTCCCGAACTCGCCCGACGAGAACTTCAGCCACAAGCTCAACCGCAAGATGTACCGCGCCGGCGTGTGCTCGATCCTCTCGCAGCTCGCGCGCGACGGCCGCCTCGCCGTGGTGGACGGCTTCTCGGTCGAGGCCCCCAAGACGAGGCTGCTCGCGCAAAAGCTCAAGGCGATGGGGCTGGGGTCGGTGCTCGTGATCACCGACAGCCTGGACGAGAACCTGCTGCTCGCGTCGCGCAATCTCGCCAACGTGCTGGTCGTCGAGCCCCGCCACGCCGACCCGGTGGCGCTCGTGCACTACGACAAGGTGCTGATCACCAAGCCGGCGCTGGCCAAGGTTCAGGAGATGCTGGCATGAACCAGGAACGACTGATGAAGGTGCTGCTCGCGCCGATCGTGTCCGAGAAGAGCACGCTGGTGGCCGAGAAGAACGAGCAGGTGGCTTTCCGCGTGATGCAGGACGCCACCAAGACCGAGATCAAGGCCGCGGTGGAGCTGCTGTTCAAGGTGCAGGTCGAATCGGTGCAGGTGCTCAACCTCAAGGGCAAGGCCAAGCGCTTCGGCGGCTCGCCCGGGCGGCGGCGCAACGTGCGCAAGGCCTACGTGAGCCTCGCGCCCGGCCAGGAAATCAATTTCGCGGAGGCAGGCTAAATGGCGATCGTCAAACTCAAGCCGACCTCGCCGGGCCGCCGTGCGATGGTCAAGGTGGTCACGCCCGGGCTGCACAAGGGCAAGCCGGTGGCCTCGCTGGTGGAGCCGCAGATCCGCGGGTCGGGCCGCAACAACAACGGCCACATCACCACGCGCCACAAGGGCGGGGGCCACAAGTCGCACTACCGGATGGTGGATTTCCGCCGCAACAAGGACGGGATCCCGGCCAGGGTCGAGCGCGTTGAATACGACCCGAACCGCAGCGCCCGCATCGCGCTGCTGTGCTACGCCGACGGCGAGCGCCGCTACATCCTCGCGCCGCGCGGCGTCGAGGTCGGCAACACGCTGATGAGCGGCTCGGAGGCGCCGATCCGTTCGGGCAACACGCTGCCGATCCGCAACATCCCGGTGGGCTCGTCGATCCACGCGATCGAGATGACGCCCGGCAAGGGCGCCCAGCTCGCGCGCTCGGCCGGCACTTCGGCGCGGCTCCTCGCGCGCGAAGGCACCTACGCGCAGCTTCGCCTGCGCTCGGGCGAGATCCGCAAGGTGCACATCGAGTGCCGCGCCACGATCGGCGAGGTGGGCAACGAGGAGCACAGCCTGCGCACGATCGGCAAGGCCGGAGCGAACCGCTGGCGCGGAATCCGCCCCACCGTGCGCGGCATCTGCATGAACCCGGTCGACCACCCGCACGGCGGTCGCTCCAACGGCGGCGGCCACCCGGTTTCGCCCTGGGGCACGCCCACCAAGGGGTACAAGACCCGCCGCAACAAGCGCACCGACACGATGATCGTGCAGCGCCGCGGCCGCAAGTAAAGGTGAGAGGCGAATAAGTCATGGCACGTTCAGTCAAGAAAGGGCCCTTCGTCGACGCCCACCTGATGCACAAGGTCGACGCGGCGATCAGCACGAAGGACAAGCGGCCGATCAAGACCTGGTCGCGCCGCTCCACGATCGTTCCGGAGTTCATCGGGCTCACGATCGCGGTGCACAACGGGCGCCAGCACGTGCCGGTGTACGTCAACGAGAACATGGTCGGGCACAAGCTCGGCGAGTTCGCGATGACCCGCACGTTCAAGGGCCACGCCGCCGACAAGAAGGCGGCGGTCAAGCGCTAAGGGAGTGAAGATGGAAACTCAGGCATCACTGCGCGGCGTTCGGCTGTCGGCCCAGAAAGGCAGGCTGGTGGCGGACCTGATCCGCGGCAAGCGCGTCGAGCAGGCGCTGAACATTCTCAGCTTCTCGCCGAAGAAGGCGGCCGTGATCGTCAAGAAGGTGCTCGAGTCGGCGATCGCCAACGCCGAGCACAACGACGGGGCCGACATCGACGAGCTCAAGGTCACCTCGATTCACGTCGAGAAGGGCGCGTCGCTGCGGCGCTTCCAGGCGCGCGCCAAGGGGCGCGGCTGCGGCATCGAGAAGCAGACCTGCCACATCTACGTCAAGGTCGGCGCCTGAGGCGGCCGGAAGGAAAGCATGGGACAGAAAATACATCCGACCGGGTTCCGCCTCGCGGTCACACGCAACTGGACTTCACGTTGGTACGCCAACGACCGGGCCTTTCCGCAGATGCTCAACGAGGATCTGCGCGTGCGCGAGTACCTGCGCCGCAAGTTAAAGAGCGCCTCGGTGGGCAGGGTCGTGATCGAGCGTCCGGCCAAGAATGCCCGGATCACGATCTACTCGGCGCGCCCCGGCGTCGTGATCGGCAAGAAGGGCGAGGACATCGAAAACCTCAAGCTCGACCTGGCGCGGCTGATCGGCGTGCCGGTGCACGTGAACATCGAGGAGATCCGCAAGCCCGAGACGGACGCGCAGCTGATCGCCGACTCGATCACCCAGCAGCTCGAGCGCCGCATCATGTTCCGCCGCGCGATGAAGCGCGCGATGCAAAACGCGATGCGCCTCGGTGCCCAGGGCATCAAGATCATGAGCTCGGGCCGCCTGAACGGCGCCGAGATCGCGCGCGTGGAGTGGTATCGCGAGGGGCGCGTGCCGCTTCACACGCTGCGCGCCGACATCGACTACGGCTTTTCCGAGGCGCAGACCACCTACGGCAAGATCGGCGTGAAGGTCTGGGTCTACAAGGGCGAGATGCTGGGCCGCAACGACGCACCGCAGGCGGCCGAAAAGGAGGCCGCGCCCGCGCCCGAGCGTGACGAGCGCCGCACCCGCCGCCTGCCGCCCAAGGGCGGCGCGCGCCCCGGTGGCGCGCGCCGGCGCGCCGAGGGCGACGACGCCGCGAAAGACGCGCCCGAGGCCGCGGCGGCCGAGGCCCCGAAACCGGCGGTCAAGCGCGTGCGCAAGGCCCCGGCGCCGGCGCCGGCGGCGGCGCCGGCCAAGCCCGACAACAAGAATGGCCAATGAAGGAGTGAGCGATGCTGCAACCCGCTCGACGTAAGTACCGCAAGGAACAGAAAGGCCGCAACACGGGGCTCGCCACGCGCGGCGCCTCGGTGGCGTTCGGCGAATACGGCCTGAAGGCCACCGGCCGCGGCCGCCTCACCGCACGCCAGATCGAGGCGGCGCGCCGCGCGATGACCAGGCACATCAAGCGCGGCGGCCGGATCTGGATCCGCATCTTTCCCGACAAGCCGATCTCGCGCAAACCGGCCGAGGTGCGCATGGGCAACGGCAAGGGCAACCCGGAGTACTACGTGGCCGAGATCCAGCCCGGCAAGGTGCTCTACGAGATGGACGGCGTCGACGAGACGCTCGCGCGCGAGGCGTTCCGCCTGGCGGCGGCCAAGCTGCCGATCGCGACGGTGTTCGTCAACCGGATGGTCGGCGCCTGAGCGCCGGCACGCTAAACGAAGGCATAGCCATGAAAGCCAGTGAACTGCGCGCCAAGGACACCGAGGCGCTCAACAAGGAGCTGGGCGAGCTGCTCAAGGCGCACTTTTCCCTGCGCATGCAGCACGCCACCCAGCAGATGACGAACAGCAGCCAGTTGGGCAAGACCAAGCGCGACATCGCGCGCGTGAAGACCGTGATCCGAGAGAAGGCCGCAGCCAAATGAGCACCGAACAGTCGAGCACCGCGCTCAAGCGCACCCTGGTCGGGCGCGTCGTGAGCAACAAGATGGCCAAGACCGTGACGGTGCTGGTCGAGCGCAAGGTCAAGCACCCGATCTACGGGAAGTTCATCGTCAAGAGCACGAAGTACCACGCCCACTGCGAGGAAGCGCTCAACGAGGGCGACAAGGTGGAGATCGTGGAGAGCAGGCCGATCTCCAAGACCAAGTCCTGGCGCGTTGCGCGGCGGGTGGAGGCGGCGCCGGCGCTGTGAGGCGGCGCGCCCCGGGGCAACGGCCTTGGCGCGCTGCAAAAGAAGTGTTATGATTTAAGGCTTCCTTCTTTAGTGCGCCCAATTTTCAGCCCGGGCCGCCAGGGAAGGGAAATCAACCCGATAACGGGACCAAGACTGACCGGCGCGGGTCGGGCCGAGCGCGAGAGCGCAACCCCGGTGGCGACGGATTAAGTTGGGACGGAACTAGCAATGATTCAGATGCAGTCGACGCTCGGCGTCGCCGACAACACCGGCGCGCGCTCGGTCATGTGTATCAAGGTCCTGGGCGGCTCGAAGCGCCGTTACGCCGGCATTGGCGACATCATCAAGGTGAGCGTCAAGGAAGCCCAGCCGCGCGGCCGCGTGAAGAAGGGCGAGATCTACAACGCCGTGGTCGTGCGCACGGCCAAGGGCGTGCGCCGGCAAGACGGCTCGCTGGTGCGCTTCGACGGCAACGCCGCCGTCCTGCTCAATGCCAAGCTGGAGCCGATCGGCACCCGCATCTTCGGCCCGGTGACGCGCGAGCTGCGCACCGAGCGCTTCATGAAGATCGTGTCGCTCGCTCCCGAAGTACTTTAACCGGGGTTCGCGATGCAGAAGATCCGCAAGGGCGACGAGGTGATGGTGATCGCCGGTCGCGACAAGGGAAAGAGGGGAACGGTGCTGCGCCGTGTCGACGAGTCGCGCCTGGTGGTCGAGGGCGTGAACATCGTCAAGAAGAACCAGCGGCCCAACCCGATGAAAGGCCAGACCGGTGGAATCGTCGACAAGACGATGCCGATCGACCAGTCGAACGTGATGCTGTTCAACCCGGCCAGCGGCAAGGGTGACAGGGTTGGCATCCGCACGCTCGAGGACGGCAAGAAGGTCCGCTTCTTCAAGTCCAACAACGAGATCGTGAAGGCCTGAGGCC
>DATCZK010000010.1:0-15622 GCA_036525975.1 Burkholderiaceae bacterium
ATCCTGTTCGGGATCTACTCGTCGATCTTCGTCGGCGCGGCGATCGCGATGTGGCTCGGCGTCAAGCGCGAGGACCTCGTCAAGCCGGTGAAGAAGAAGGACGACGCCGAGCCCGAGCTGCCCTGAGATGGGCACGATCAGCACACGCGTGTGGGATCTCCCCACCCGCGTCTTTCACTGGGCGCTGGCCGCGTGCATCGTCGGCTCGATCCTCACGGCGAGCATCGGCGGCAACGCGATCGGATGGCACTTCCGCTTCGGCTACGCCATCCTCGCGCTGGTGCTGTTTCGCCTCGTCTGGGGCTTTGCCGGGCCGCGCTACGCGCGCTTCTCGAGCTTTCCCCCCAACCCGGCAGCGGCCATCGCCCATCTGCGCGGCCACGCCACGCCGGGCGTCGGGCACAACCCGCTGGGCGCGTTTTCGGTCTACGCGCTGCTGCTGGCGCTGGCCGTGCAGGTGGGCACGGGCCTGTTTGCCAACGACGACATCATGTGGGAGGGGCCGCTCAGGCCGCTGGTCTCGAACGCCGCGAGCGAGTGGCTCACGCGCGCGCACCGGATCAACCGCTTGGTCGTGATCGGACTGATCGCGTTGCACCTGGCCGCGGTTGCGTTCTACGCCTTCGTGAAGAAGGAGCGGCTGGTGAGGGCGATGATCGACGGCGACCGCGACGTCGACGCCGCGCTCCCGCCGCCACCGGCCGAAGACGGAGCGCGCGTGCGCGCGACGGCGCTGGCCCTGTTCGCGTGCTGCGCGCTGGTCGCGTGGCTCGTGGTCACGCAGCTGCGCTGAGGCCGCCGCGCCTGGTTAGCCGCGCCTGGTTAGCCGCGCCCGGGCGGCCGCGCCCGGGCAGCGGCGCCGAGGGGGGCGTCGCCCCCCCCGGCCCGGGTCAGTCCTTGCGGAAGTCGTCGTGGCAGGCCTTGCAGTTCCTGCCAACGGCGCCCACCTGCGCCTTGAGCCCGTCGAGCGTGGCAACGGCGGCCGGCAACTTCTGCGTTTCGGCCACCGCCGATTCGATCGCCTTCTTGAACTTGGCCGCGTCCTGCCAGATCTCGGGCTTCGCGCGCGAGCGGTCGGTGACCGAATTGGGCGTGTAGGCCTCCCAGGCGAGGTGGCTGAGCGACTCGACGAGCCGTGCCGAAGACTGCGCGGCTGCGGCGTCGAACGGAACCGCCCCCCTCGCCATCGCGCCCAGGCGCCCCATGTGGTTGTTCATCAGGAACATGGTTGCCTGGCGGTACTTCACCGCATCCTCGGCCTTGGCGAACTGCGCCTGCGCCGGGGCGAGGTGGAACGCTGACGCGCAGGCAACCGTTGCCACCGCGGCGAGTGCTGATTTCTTCATCGACGATCCTCTTTCTGGTTGTGTCGGGGGAAACGCGAGACCTTTCGCGCCCAATCGCGCAAACGGCACGCCGCCGCCGATTATTCCGCAGAATACGCGAAGCCGCCGCGAGCCGCGGGGGGCGCGGCCCGCGCGCGCCCGGATCGATCGCCGCGAGCGGGCCGCCCCGAGGGGGCGCTCACTGCCTGACGTCTTCCCACCGGGCGCCGGTGAGCGCCTGCAGTTGCTCCGGGCCGAGCGCGAACACCGAGTGCGGCGTGCCGCCGGCGGCCCAGAGCGTTTCGTGGCGGCGCAGATCCTGGTCGAGCAGCAGCTTCACCCGCCCCGGGTGGCCCACCGGCGCGACGCCGCCGATCGCGTAGCCGGTCGCGGCGCGCACGAACTGCGCATCGGCGCGCGCCAGCCCCTCGCCCACGCTGCGCGACACCTTTTCCTCGCTCACCCGGTTCTGGCCGCTTGCCACCACCACCACCGCCATCCCGGAGTCCACGCCACGAAACACGACCGACTTCGCGATCTGGGCAACCGAGCAGCCGATCGCCGCCGCCGCCTCGGCGCTGGTGCGCGTGGGTTGCTCGAACTCCACCACCGCGGTGTCGATGCCCGCGTCGGCGAGCAGCCGCGCGATCCGCCTCGCGCTCGGGTGGGTTGCCGGCTTCATCGACCGCCCGACAGGCGAGCGCGCCTCAGGCGCGCCGCGCGCGGCGTGGGCGCCGCCCGCTCAAATCCACCGCCTCTTCCTGAACGCGAGCAGCAGCGTGAGGACGATCACCAGCATCACCCCGAGCAGCACGAAGTACCCTTCCCTGGACTCCAGCTCCGGCATGTACTCGAAGTTCATCCCATAGACGCCGGCGAGGAAGCTCAGCGGCACGAAGATCGCCGTGATGATCGTGAGCACCTTCATGATGTTGTTCAGGCGGTGCGAAGCGAGCGAGATGTAGCCGTCGATCAGGTCGGACGCCACCTCGTAGTACAGCGTGGCGAGGCTGCTCGCCCGCTCCTGGTGCTCGTAGACGTCGGTGACTTCGTGAACGCGCTCCTCGCGCACCTGGGCCGGCCGGTGGTTGAGCAGCTCGAGGAAGATCTGGACGTGGTAGAGCAGCACGCGGCGAAACTTCCTGAGGTTCGTCTTGTAGCCCATCAGTTCGGCCAGGATCTCGTCGCGGGGATTCGAGACCAGGTCCTCCTCGAGGTCCTCCAGCCTGGGCTCGAGCGCGATCAGCCGGCTCAGGTAGCGCTCGACCGAGATCTTCGACAGGCGCATCGCGAGCCCGTCGGGCCCGGCGGCGAGGGCCGGCGCGTCGCCCCGCGCCTCTTCCCAGAGCCGCTCGATGCTGGGCGACGGGCCGGAGTGGCGCGTGACCAGGAAACGCTCGCCGATGAAGATCGCGATCTGGATCGTCTGGAACTCGAACTCGGCGGAGTCGGGCCCGATTCCCTTGAGCAGGATGAACACGCTGTCCGGGAACGCCTCGAGCTTGGGCTGGTGCCGGCTGCGCTGCGCGTCGTGCACCGCCATCGGGTGCAGCCCGAAGACCTCGACCATCGTCCTGGCTTCGGCCTGCTGGTCGTTGTCGGCGAAGTCGGCCCACACGAGCGCATCGGCCTCCTTGCGCCACTGCGCGAGCAGTTCCTCGCCGCCGCAGGAGATCTCGCGCGTCGCGGGCCGGTAGAGGATCGTCCGAATCATGCGCCCTCGAGACGGATGCGGGCAGCCGGCCTCAGACCCGGCGCGCGAGCTGAGCCGCCATGCCGATGTAGCCCGCCGGCGTGAGCGCGCGCAGCCGCGCCTTGGCGTCGTCGGGAATCGCCAGCCCGTCGACGAACGCGGCGAGCTGCTCGGGCGTGATCGCGCGCCCGCGCGTGAGCGCCTTGAGCTGCTCGTAGGGGTTCTCCACGCCGAAGCGGCGCATCACGGTCTGGATCGGCTCGGCCAGCACCTCCCAGTTCGCGTCCAGGTCGGCGGCGAGGCGCTCGCGCTCCACCTCGAGCTTGCCCAGCCCGCGCAGGCACGCGTCCCACGCCAGCAGCGAGTAGCCCAGCGCCACGCCCATGTTGCGCAGCACGGTGGAATCGGTGAGGTCGCGCTGCCAGCGCGAGACCGGCAGCTTGTGCGACAGGTGCGCGAGCAGCGCGTTCGCCAGCCCGAGGTTGCCCTCGGAGTTCTCGAAGTCGATCGGGTTGACCTTGTGCGGCATCGTCGACGACCCGACCTCGCCTTGCTTGAGCCGCTGCCTGAAGAAGCCGAGCGAGATGTAGCCCCACAGGTCGCGGTCGAGATCGAGCAGCACCGTGTTGATGCGCGCCACCGCGTCGAAGTACTGCGCCATCGCGTCGTGCGGCTCGATCTGGATCGTGTAGGGGTTGAACGCGAGCCCCAGCGACTCGACCACGCCGCGCGCGAAGGCCTCCCAGTCGTGCCCCGGGTAGGCCGCCAGGTGCGCGTTGTAGTTGCCCACCGCGCCGTTCATCTTCGCGAGGAGCTCAACCGCGGCGAACGAGGCGCGCGCGCGCTCGAGCCGCGCCACGACGTTGGCGAACTCCTTGCCCACCGTGGTGGGCGAGGCCGGCTGCCCGTGCGTGCGCGAGAGCATCGGCACGTCGGCCAGTTCGTGCGCCAGCGCGCGCAGCCGCTCGACGATGCGCGCCAGCGCCGGCAGCAGCACCCGCTCGCGCGCGCCGGCGAGCATCAGCGCGTGCGAGCAGTTGTTGATGTCCTCCGAGGTGCAGGCGAAGTGGATGAACTCGGCGGCCCGGGCCAGCTCCGGCTGCCCGGCCACCGACTCCTTCAGGAAGTACTCCACCGCCTTCACGTCGTGGTTCGTCACGCGCTCGATCGCCTTGATCCGCGCGGCCTCGGCGAGGCCGAAGCGGGCCACCAGGCCATGGAGGAAGTCGCGCGATGCCTGTGAGAAGGGCGGGAGTTCGGCGAAATTGGCGTCGGAAAGCGCGATCAACCAGGCCACCTCCACCTGCACCCGGCAGCGCATGAAGGCCGCCTCGGACATCAGCTCGCGCAGCGGCGCGAGTTTCGCCGCGTAGCGGCCGTCGAGCGGGGAGAGGGCGTCCAGTGGCGCGGAATCGGCATCGTCCATGCGCGAATCCTAGCACCGGGGCGGTGTAATCGCCCCCCGGTTCGTGGTTATACTGATCCGCCCCTCCTCCACGAGATACGACGATGAAACTGCTCGGCTCCGACGCAAGCCCTTACGCGCGCAAGGTTCGCATCGTGATGGCCGAGAAGAAGATCGAGGCGCATTACGAGCGCGAGAACGTGCACGCGCCCGACTCCACGATCCAGCAGTCCAATCCGCTCGGGAAGGTCCCCTGCCTGATCATGGACGACGGCGGCGCGGTGTTCGACTCGCGCGTGATCGTCGAATACCTCGACAACCTCACGCCGGTGCACCGGCTGATTCCCCCCTCGGGCCGGCCGCGCGTGGAGGTGCGCTGCTGGGAGGCGCTCGCCGACGGCCTGCTCGACGCGGCGCTGCTGATCCGCTCCGAGTACACGCACCGCGAGGAATCGCAGCGCAGCCCCAAGGTGATCGCGCGCCAGATGGGCAAGATCGACGCCGCGCTCGAGGCAATGGCCACCGGCCTGGGCGAGAAGGGCTGGTGCTGCGACGGCAAGTACACGCTCGCCGACATCGCCACCGGCTGCGCGCTGGCTTACCTGGAGTTCCGCTTCCCCGAGATCGACTGGCGCAGCCGCCACCCCAACCTCGCGCGCCACGCCGACAAGATCTTCGCCCGCCCGGCCTTCATCGAGACGATGCCGCGCTGAGGCGCCCGAGCGGCGCCGCCGCCGGGCGCTCGCGCGGCCGCAGGGCTAGCGCGCGGCTCGGCGCCCCAGCCCGATCAGCCCCTGCCCCGGCGGGCGCAGGAACAGGAAGCAGACGATCGGCACGACGAACAGCGTGAGGCCGGTCGCCACGCCCAGCCCCCAGACGATCGACGAGGCCACCGGCCCCCACAGCAACGACTTGCCGCCCAGGCCGGTGGCGAGCGAGAACAGCCCGGCCACCGTCGTGAGGCTCGTGATCAGCACCGGAACCACCCGGCGCCGCGCGGCGCCGAGCACAGCGTGCGCGATCGGAAACCCGAGCGCGCGACGGTCGTTGGTGGCCGCGATCAGAACGATCGCCGAATTCACCGCGATGCCCGCGAGCGCCACCACCCCGTACATCGTGAACAGCGACAGCGGGTTGCCGGTGATCAGCAGGCCGATCGTCACGCCGGTGAACGCGAGCGGCACCGTGGTGAGGATCATCAGCGGCTGCCAGTAGCTCCTGAACTGCGCGGCGAGGATCAGGTAGATCAGGCCCACGCCGAGCAGGAACAGCACCAGCATCGAGTCGAGCGACTCCTGGATGTCCTCCAGCTCGCCCGAGAACTCGAGGTCCACTTCGGGGTGCTGGCTGCCCACTTCGGCCCAGCGGCGCTTGATGCTCTCGTTCGCGGCCACCGTGTCGGTGACCTCCTTGTCGAGCTCGGCCTCCACCGTGATCGCCCGGCGCAGGTTGTAGTGCCGGATCACGCCCTTGCCGGTGCGGGTCTGGGCGTGCGCGAGCGCGCCGAGCGTGGTGGTGCCGGCGCCGCGCGGCAACGCGATCGGGTGGCGCAGGATCGCGCCGATTTCGTCGCGCACCTGCTCGGCCGCCAGCACGCGCACCTCGATCTTGTCGCCGCCGGCGCGCATCACCGACACGACCTCGCCGTCGACCGCGAGGCGAAGAACGCGCGCGACGAATCCGGCGTTCAGGCCGGCCGCGCGCAGCGCGTCGCGATCGAGCCGGAGCGTGATCTCCTGGCGGCCCGCGACGTCGTCGTCCACCACGTCGCGCGCGCCCGGTATCTGGCGAACGATCGCGAGCAGCGCGTCGGCGCCGGCGCGCAGCGCGCGCGGATCGTCGCCGCGCACCTTCACCGAGACCGGCTTCGTGAGCGGCGGCCCGCCCGAGATCTGGAGGAACGAGCGGCGCGAGCGCCCCTGCATCGCCTGAACCGGCTCGCGCATCGAGTCCACGATCTCGCCCACGTCGCGCCCGCCCGGCACGCCTGCCTTGAGCGAGACGATCACCTGGCCGTAGGGGTCGCCGTACAGCGGCTCGGTTTCGGTGAACTTCACGCCCGCGTGCGAGGTCACGCTGCGCGCCTCGCCTTCGCGCAGGCGGCCTCGCACCGCCTGCTCCACGCGCTGCACCTCGTCGAGCGTGTCGTCGAGCGAGGCGCCCGGCGGCATGTCCACGTTCACGTAGAAGATGCGCAGCGGGTCGAAGGCGAAGAACTGCACGCGCACCGCGCCGCCCGCGATCGCCGCGCCGGCCCCGGCGACGAGGATCACGACCACGATCAGCACCAGGTAGGGGTGGCGCAGCGCCCTGGCGAGCAGCCGCCCGTAGATCATCCGCACGCGGCGATTGAAGCGGTTGCGCAGCCGCTGCGAGCGCGAGCCGGGGTCGAGCTTCAGGCCGAGCGCGGTCACGTGCGTGGGCAGCATCCAGAACGCCTCGGCCAGCGAGACCAGCAGCGCGAGCGTGACGACGAAGGGAATCACGAACATGAACTTGCCGACGATGCCCGGCATCAGCATCAACGGCAGGAACGCCGCGAGGGTCGTGGCCACCGACGCCACCACCGGCGCGGCCACCTCGCGCACCGCGTCGAGGCTGGCCGCGAGCGCCTGCTGCCCGCGCTCGATCCGGTAGTAGATGGCCTCGACGATCACGACCGCGTCGTCCACGATCATGCCCAGCGAGATGATCGTGCCGAGCAGCACCGAGATGTTGAGCGTGAAGCCGGTGGCGTGGAGCACCGCGAACATGCCGGCGAGCGAGAACGGGATCCCCACGCCCACCAGCAGCGCGATCCTCCACCCGAGGAACAGCCAGCACACGAGGATGACCAGCGCGAGGCCCTGCAGCGAGTTGGTCTGCATCACCCCGATCGCGCGGCGCGTGGGCACGGTCTGGTCGTCGACGAGCGAGAGCGAGAGCCCCGAGGAGGCGTGCAGCCGGTTGTGCTCGGCCGCGTAGGCCGCCAGGCGCTCGACCAGCTCGATCGTGTTGGTGTAGCTCTTCTTGCTCACCGCCAGCGTCACGGCCGGCCTGCCGTCGATCGACGCGCGCTGCGACCCGTCGGCGCGGGTGCGCTCCACCCGCGCGACCTCGTCGACCAGCGCGCTGGCGCCGCTCGCGCCGATCACGGGCGCGCGCGCCAGGCGGTCGACGTCGCCGGTCTGCCCCTCGAGGCGCACCAGCCACTCGACCTCGCCCGCGCGAAGCGACCCCGCCGAGGTGTCGCGAAACCACGCGCCCACCGAGTCGGCCAGGTCGGTGGGCGTGAGGTTGCGCGCGGCGAGCCGTTGCGCGTCGTAGCGCACCTGCAGCTCGGGCGCGCGCAGCCCGGTGGCGAACACCCGGTCCACTCCCGCGAGTCGCTCGAGGTCGCTCTTGACCGCGCGCGCCCTCGCGCGCAGCGTCTCGTCGTCGGCCTGGCCCTGCACCGCGAGGATCGCGGTGGGGAATCCGTTCGAGGTGGTGATCTCGAGCACCACCGGATCCTTGGCCTGCGCGGGAAGCTCGGTGGACGCGGCGTTCTGGATCTCGCGCCGCAGGTCGTTCACGCGCTTGTCGAACGTGCGCTCGCCGATCTCGCGAAAGCGCACCAGGATGGTGGAAGTGTTCTCGCGCGAACTCGACACGACGAAGCGCACGTCGGCCACGCCCTTGATCGCGTCCTCCAGCGGCTCGGTCACCAGGCGCTCCACGTCCTCGGCCGAGGCGCCCGGAACGGGCGTGACGATGTTCACCCAGTTGAAGTTGATCTCGGGATCCTGCTCGCGCGGCAACAGCAGGTAGCTGAGCACCCCCAGCGCGAGCACGATGCCGAAACAGACGTTCGCGAACGGGTGGTTGCGAAGCAGCTTCGCGTAGAACTTCATGCCGCTGGCCGGGTCGGGTGCGTTGGCATGTTCGGGCCGTTTCTCGCGCCCGGATCAGCGCGGCGCGATCGCGGTGCCGTCTTGCAGGGCCTGCTGCCCCGACACCACGACCTGGCCGCCGAGCTCGCCGGGCACCGGCGCGGGCCGGCCCTCCTGCGCGCCCTCGAGCGCCACGAAGCGCGCCTTCGGGCCGTCGGCCACGAACACGCCGATGCGGCCCGCGCGCCGCACCACGAGCTCCGGGGGCAGGTGCGGGCGCGGATCGCTCCACGTGAGCCGCCCTTCGGCCCCCGCGATCGGCGCGCGCCCCTGCGGCGCGAACCTCGCCTCGCGCGTGCGCGTCGCGCGGTCGGCAACCGGCGCGAGCCGCAGCAGCCTCAGGTCGTAGCTGCGCGCCGCGCCCTCGAACCGGAAGGCGCGCGCCTGCGCGATGTGCGCCGCGTCCTCGGCGGCGATCGCGGCGCTGACCTCGACCGCGCCCTGCTCGCTCAGCGTGACCAGCGGCGTGCCCGGCGCGGCCAGCTCGCCCACCTGCGCGTGGCGCGCGCGCACCGCGGCGTCGAACGGCGCGCGAACCACGGTCTTGTCGAGCGCGCTGCGCGCGATCCGCGCCTGCACTTCGGCCGCGCGCAGCTCGGCGCGCAACGCGTCCACCTCCGCGGTGCGCTGCGCGAGCGCGTCCACCGAGATGAACCCGCGCGCGCGCAACTCGCTGGCGCGCTCGAGCTGCGCGGTCGCGAGCGCGAGCCTCGCGGCGAGCGCGTCGCGCTGCGCGCGCGCGCGCTCGAGCGCGAGCATCGCGTCGTCGGGATCGAGGCGCACGAGCACCTGCCCCTTCTTCACGGTCTGGCCCGCTTCGACCTCGACCGCCCACACCCGCGCCGAGACCTCGGCCGAGAGCCTGCTCTCGTTGCGCGCGACCACCGCGGCCTGGGCGTCGCGCAGCGGGTGCACGACCACCTGCTCCACGGGCTTGAGCACGACCGGCACGGCGCCCGCCTGTGCCGCGCTGCGGCTCGCGACCGGCGTGTCGGCCGCGCTGGCGGCGGCCGCCGCCGCCGACAAGCACACGACGGCGGCCAGCCGCCCGACCGAGGCGCGCATCAATCGCCTGCTTCGAAGATGATCCCGCCCCCGAGGCAAACTTCGCCGCGGTACAGCACCGCCGACTGTCCGGGGGTGACCGCCCACTGCGGCGAGTCGAACGAGAGCGAAAAGCGCTCGCCCTCGGCGTTCGCGATCTCGCAACGCGCGTCGCTCTGGCGGTAGCGCGTCTTCGCGGCGAGCGGGTCGGGGTGCGCGAGCCCCGGCTGCGGCGGCGCCCCCGAGATCCAGTGCGCGGCCTGCGCGCGCAGCGTGCGCGACATCAGCCACGGGTGGTCGTGGCCCTGCACCACGTACAGCGTGTTGCTGCCCAGATCCTTGCGCGCCACGTACCAGGGCTCGCCGCTGCCCCCGCGCGTGCCGCCCAGCCCGATCCCCTTGCGCTGGCCCAGCGTGTAGAACGCCAGGCCCACGTGCTCGCCCACCACGCGCCCGTCCTCGGTGCGCACCGGCCCGGGCCGGCTGGGCAGGTAGCGCAAGAGGAACTCGCGAAACGGCCGCTCGCCGATGAAGCAGATGCCGGTTGAATCCTTCTTGCGGGCGTTGGGCAGCCCGATGCGGGCCGCGATCTCGCGCACCTGGCGCTTGTGCAGGTGGCCCAGCGGGAACATCGCTCGCGCCAGCTGCGCCTGCGTGAGCCGGTGCAGGAAGTAGCTCTGGTCCTTGCCCGGGTCGACGCCGCGCAGCAGCTCGCGCAACTGCGCGGCGTCGCCCTGGCGCGCGTCGCTGCTGCCATGCGCGGCGTTGCGCGGCGCGACGTTCGTGACGCGAATGCGCGCGTAGTGCCCGGTCGCGATCAGGTCCGCGCCGAGCCGGATCGCGTGATCGAGGAAGGCCTTGAACTTGATCTCGGCGTTGCACAGCACGTCCGGATTGGGGGTGCGGCCCGCCGAGTACTCGCGCAGGAACTCCGCGAACACCCGCTCGCGGTACTCGGCGGCGAAGTTCACCGCCTCGATGTCCACGCCGATCAGGTCGGCCACGCTGGTCGCGTCGATCAGGTCCTGGCGCGTGGAGCAGTACGCGTCGTCGTCGTCGTCCTCCCAGTTCTTCATGAACAGGCCGACCACCTCGTAGCCGCGCTGCTTGAGCAGCCACGCGCTCACCGACGAGTCGACGCCGCCCGAGAGGCCGACCACGACGCGGCGCCCCTCGCCCTCGGGGATCGCGGCCTCGGGCCGCGCGATCGCAAGCTCGCCGGCGCTAGACATGGGTGTACACGCAGCTCGGGTGCGTGAAGATCATATCGAGCGGGTATCGCTTGCCCGCGAGGTAGTCTTCCACGGTGCGCGCGACGAGCGGGCTGCGGTGCATGTCGCGACGCGCGCGGATCTCCTCGGCGTCGAGCCACAGCGCGCGCACGATGCCGGCGTCGAGTTTGCGCTGCGCGTCGGCGGCCACGATCCGGCACGCGAACGCGAAGCGCATGTAGGTCACGTCGCTGCCGTTCCTCTCGCTGCGATAGCGGCTCATGTAGATGCCCACGCACGCCGCCGGCTCCACGTGGTGCGCGGTCTCCTCGAGCGCCTCGCGCACCACCGCGCTGAGCAGGCTCTCGCCGGGGTCGAGGTGGCCCGCGGGCTGGTTCAGGCGCAGGCCCTCGGAGGTTTCCTCTTCCACCATCAGGAACCGGCCATCGCGCTCGACGACCGCCGCGACCGTGACGCTGGGCTTCCAGTAATTCATCGTCCGCGTTCTTTTCCGACTTGTGCACTCGGAATCCGCCTCTGCGCACAGAGGCCGCCAAGCGCTTGATTTTACAGATTAATGAGCGCGCGCTTGTGCTGCATCAATGACGGCGTGCGCGCTGCGCGAGGAGCATGTTTCATGTGTGCTATAAATCTGCGGTTTTCCTACTTCCCTCGATTCCGGGGCGCGTGCGAATCGGCATTCCGGCGAGGATACTGCCCGGAGAATGCCGCCCAGCGGCGCACGCGAAGAACTTCAAGAAATCGACCGCCACCGGCGGTCTGGCATGCGCTGCACCGGCATGCGCTTCGAGTACCTGAGGAGTCAAGTTCATGGCATTGCGTATCGGAGTCCCGAAGGAAACGACGGCCGGCGAGCGGCGTGTCGCAACCGTTCCCGAAGTGGTCGAGAAACTCGTCAAGCTCGGGTTCTCGGTGGCCGTGCAAAGCGGCGCCGGCGACGCCGCCGACATAGACGACGACGGCTATCGCGCCGCGGGCGCGGAGATCGTGCAGAGCGCGGCCGCGCTGTGGTCGTCGAGCGAGGTCGTGTTCAAGGTGCTGGCCCCGTCGGCCGAAGAGGTCGGCCTGATGCGCGAGGGCCAGACGCTGATCAGCTTCATCTGGCCCGCGCAGAACCCGGAACTGATGCAGCAGCTCGCCCAACGCAAGGTCACCGTGCTCGCGATCGACTCGCTGCCGCGCCAGCTCTCGCGCGCCCAGAAGATGGACGCGCTCACCTCGCAGGCCGGCGTGGCCGGCTACCGCGCCGTGATCGAGGCCGCCAACGCCTTCGGCCGCTTCTTCAGCGGCCAGATCACGGCCGCGGGCAAGGTTCCGCCGGCCAAGGTGTTCATCGCCGGCGCCGGCGTGGCGGGGCTGGCCGCGATCGGCACGGCCGCCGGCCTGGGCGCGATCGTGCGCGCCAACGACACCCGCGCCGAAGTGGCCGACCAGGTCGTGTCGCTGGGCGGCGAATTCGTCAAGGTGGATTACGAGGAGGAAGGCTCCGGAGGCGGCGGCTACGCCAAGGTGATGAGCGAGGGCTTCCAGCAGGCCCAGCGCGAGATGTACGCCAAGCAGGCCAGGGAGGTGGACGTGATCATCACCACCGCGCTGATCCCGGGCAAGCCCGCCCCCCGGCTCATTACCGAGGAGATGGTGAAGTCGATGAAGCGCGGCAGCGTGATCGTCGACATGGCGGCCGAGCGCGGCGGGAACTGCGAGCTCACCGAAGCGGGCAAGGTGGTGGTCAGGCACGGCGTGACGATCGTGGGCTACACCGACCTCAACAGCCGCCTGGCCAAGCAGTCGTCCACGCTGTACGCGACCAACCTGTTCCGCATCGCCGAGGAACTGTGCAAGACCAAGGACGGCGTGATCGACGTGAACATGGAGGACGACGCGATCCGCGGCCTCACGGTGATCAAGGAGGGCGCCGTCACCTGGCCGCCCCCGCCGCTGAACCTTCCTGCCCCTGCGGCCAAGCCGGCCGCGGCGGCGCCCGCCGCGAAGAAAGGGCACGGCCACGGCGGCGCAGGCGCGCCGATGTCGGCCAGGGCCACCGTGATCATGTTCGCGGTCGCCGCGCTGGCCTTCTGGTTCGTGGGCGCGAACGCGCCCGAGGCATTCCTGGGCCACTTCACCGTGTTCGTGCTGGCGATCTTCGTGGGCTACATGGTGGTGTGGAACGTCACGCCGGCGCTGCACACGCCGCTGATGAGCGTCACGAACGCGATCAGCAGCATCATCGCGATCGGCGCACTGGTGCAGATCGCGCCACCGCTCGCGGCCGGCGGAGCCGAGCGCCCGGAGAACTGGATCCACTGGCTGGCATGGATCGCCATGGCGCTCACCGCGATCAACATGTTCGGCGGATTCGCCGTCACGCAGCGCATGCTGCAGATGTTCCGCAAGTAAGGGAAGCGAATCATGTCCGCAACGCTCGCAACCGCCTCCTACATCGGGGCGACCATCCTCTTCATCCTCAGCCTGGGCGGCCTGTCCAACCCGGAAACCTCGCGCCGCGGCAACCTCTACGGCATGATCGGCATGGCCATCGCCGTGCTGGCCACCGTATTCGGGCCGCAGGTCACGCTGGCCGGCTACGCCTGGATCGTCGCCGCGCTCGTGCTCGGCGGTGGCGTGGGCATCTACGCCTCGCGCATCGTGAAGATGACGCAGATGCCCGAGCTGGTGGCGCTGATGCACAGCCTGGTGGGTCTCGCCGCCATGCTGGTGGGCTTCGCCAACTACATCGACCCCGCGGCACAGGCCGCGAACACCGGCGCCGCCAAGACGATCCACGAAGTGGAGATCTACGTCGGCATCCTGATCGGCGCGGTCACGTTCACCGGCTCGGTGATCGCATTCGGCAAGCTCTCGGGAAAGATCAGCGGCAAGACGCTGCTGCTCCCCGCGCGCCACTGGCTCAACCTCGCGGGCCTGCTCGTCGTGATCTGGATGGGCCGCGAGTTCGTGCAGGCCGAATCGATCAGCGACGGCATGGTGCCGCTGATCGTGATGACGGTGATCTCGCTGCTGTTCGGCGTGCACATGGTGATGGCGATCGGCGGGGCCGACATGCCGGTCGTGATCTCGATGCTCAACAGCTACTCCGGGTGGGCCGCGGCGGCCACCGGCTTCATGCTGTCGAACGACCTGCTGATCGTGGTCGGCGCGCTGGTGGGCTCGAGCGGCGCGATCCTCTCGTACATCATGTGCCGCGCGATGAACCGCAACTTCATCAGCGTGATCGCGGGCGGCTTCGGCAGCGAGGGCGGGGCCCCGACGCCGGCGGGCGGCGTGCAACCCGCGGGCGAGGTCAACCCGATCCTCGCGCCCGAGACGGCCGAGCTGCTGCGCGACGCCAAGAACGTGATCATCGTTCCCGGCTACGGCATGGCGGTGGCGCAGGCCCAGCACACGGTCTATGAGATCACCAAGACGCTGCGCGAGAAGGGCGTGAACGTGCGCTTCGGCATCCACCCCGTGGCCGGACGCATGCCGGGCCACATGAACGTGCTGCTCGCCGAGGCCAAGGTGCCCTACGACATCGTGCTGGAAATGGACGAGTTGAACGAAGACTTCCCGGACACCGACGTCGCGATGGTGATCGGCGCCAACGACATCGTGAACCCGGCCGCCGAGGACGACCCGGCGAGCCCGATCGCCGGCATGCCGGTGCTGCAGGTGTGGAAGGCCAAGACCTCGATCGTGATGAAGCGCAGCATGGCCACGGGCTACGCGGGCGTCGACAATCCGCTGTTCTACAAGGACAACAACCGGATGCTGTTCGGCGACGCCAAGAAGATGCTCGACGAGGTGCTGGCCGCGCTCAGGGCCTGATCCGGGAGGCGCTCGCGAACGTCCGCCGGGCAAGGTCGTGAAGGGCTGCGCGTGACCGCCGAAGTGTGGAGCGTCTTCACGACCTTCGCGCTCGGCGGCTTCTTCGGCCTGGTGGTGATCATCAACCCGCCGGCCACGGTGCCGCTGTTCACCGCGCTCACCGGCCGCATGACCGACGCCGAGACGGCGGTGGTCGCGCGGCGCGCCTGCGTCTACTGCTTCGCGATCCTGCTCGCGAGCCTGTTCGCGGGCAGCCTCGTGCTCAAGTCGTTCGGCATCTCGCACGGCGCGCTGCGCATCGCCGGGGGGCTCGTGCTCGCGCTGCTCGGCTACGGCATGCTGTTCGGGCGGGGCTCGAGCGCGAACCTGATGCAGGAAGGCGAGCACCACAACCTCGCGTTCTTCCCGCTCGCGATGCCCGGCATCACCGGGCCGGGCACGATCGCGGTCGCGATCGGGATCTCCACCGAGATCCGCGAGCTCGACGGCGTGCACCGCGAGGTCGCCGCGTACCTGGCCACGGTGCTCGCGATGGGCGCCGCCTGCGTGCTCGAGCTGCTCGTGCTGAGGAGCGCGCGGCGGATCTCGGCGCGAATGGGCCCGGCCGGCATCGAGGTGATGACGCGACTGATGGGGTTCCTGCTGATCTGCGTGGGCGTGCAGTTCATCGCCTCGGGCGTGCGCACCTTCGTGGCGGGGATCTGACCGGCCCGAACCGGGGCTTCGCGCGCGCCGCGCCGCCGGCGCTCGATCCTGCAGCGCCCGCCCTGATCTGTTAGCGTATCGGCCACTGGCGCAGGAGGCACGCGATGGCGCAGCTGGAAATCGTCACCACCCCCAACGAGCAGCAGCTTCGCAAGGTCGCCCTGCTCGATTACCTGCTGCACATCGCCGGCCTGCTGCTGTCGGTGGGCGTGCTCTCGGTGGTCGCGCTGATCATCAACTACATCAAGCGCGACGACGCGAGCGGCACGATCTACCGATCGCACATGGACTGGATGATCGCCACCTTCTGGTGGACGCTGTTCTGGGTGGTGATCACGTTCATTCCGGCGCTGCTCTCGCTCGGGCTGCTCTCGTTCCTGTTCGTCGTGCCCTGCCTGTGGTTCCTGTACCGGATGGTGAAGGGGCTGCTGCGCCTGCTCGACGGGCGGCCGATCCCGTGAACGCGGCGCCGCACGGGAGGC
>DATCZK010000011.1:0-6462 GCA_036525975.1 Burkholderiaceae bacterium
CGCTGCAGGAGGGAGGTCGGATCACCGCGGCGGTCTCGAGCCAGATCGCGGACGGCGCCGCTGCGCTGCTGGTCGCATCCGAGCAGGCGGTCTCCGACCACGGCCTCGAGCCGCGCGCCCGCATCCACCATCTGAGCGTGCGCGGCGCCGACCCCGAGCGGCTGAACGTGCACGGCGGCGCGATCGCGCTCGGCCACCCGCTCGGCGCCTCGGGCACCAAGCTGATGACCACGCTGGTGCACGCGCTGCACCGGCAGGGCAAGCGCTACGGGCTGCAGACGATGTGCGAGGGCGGCGGCATGGCGAACGTGACGATCGTCGAGCGCCTGTGAGCGCTCAGCGCCCCTTGAGGTGCTCGATCACGCGCTCGGCGAGCCTGCCGTCGCGCACGACCCGCGTTGCGCTCGCGGCCGCGACTGCCTGCGCGCTGCCCCAGATCCGAAGCGAATTCCTGGCACGGGTGATCGCGGTGTAGACGAGCTCGCGGGTGGCGAGCGGGTGGCCCTCGGGTGGCGCGACGAAGGCGATCGAATCGAACTCGGACCCCTGCGACTTGTGCACGGTGATCGCCCAGGCGTCCTCGCAGGCCGGCATCAGAAGGACCGGAACGCTGCGCACGCCGCCCTCGGCGGCGGCGAATGCCACGGTCTGCCCGTCGACGCACACCCCCACGTCGCCGTTGAACAGGCCGGTCTCGCGGTCGTTGCGCGCAACCATCACGAGACGGCCCGGGTACCACTGCGACTGCGCCGGCTCGCCCGCGCGCCGGCGCGCCGCGGCGGCCACGAGCGCGTTGATCGCGCGCACGCCGCGCGGACCCTCGCGCAGCGCGCACAACACCCGGAAGCGCTCGTAGCGCTCGAGCACCTCGCCCGGCGCGGCGCCCGATTCGAGCGCGTCGAGCGCCGGCGCGTAGCGCTCGAGCGCGTGCGCCGCGATCTCGGCCGGGTTCTCGGCGTGCGAAACCCGATCGCCCAGCGCGGCGGCGATCGCGTCGACCGGCGCGCCCTCGCGCACGGCCGCGGCGAGCTCGACGATGCCGGCGCCCTGCTGCTGGCGGTAGTTGCGCTCGAGCCGGGCGACGCCGCCCAGGCCCGCGGCGCAGAGCTCGGCGAACACCGCGCCCGCCTCCACCGACGCGAGCTGGTCCATGTCTCCGGCCAGCACGAGGCGCGCGCCGGGCCCGATGCGCTGCGCGAGCGCGCTCGCCAGCTCGATGTCGAGCATCGACGCCTCGTCGACGATCACCAGGTCGAACGCGAGCGCGGGCCCGACCTGCGCCGAATCGCCGGCCGGCTGGCCGCGAAGCCCCAGCAGCGAGTGCACGGTGACGCCCGCCGGAAGCTGCGCTTGCTCCGCGCCGCTGGCCGCCGACGCCGCGCGCAACTCGGCCGAGAGCGACTGCGAGAGCCGCGCCGCGGCCTTGCCCGTGGGCGCGGCGAGCGCGATTCGCGCCTGCGGGGCGAGCGCGGACACGGCCAGCACGAGGCGCGCGAGCGTCGTCGTCTTGCCGGTGCCCGGCCCCCCGGAGACGAGCGCGAGCCGCCGCGACAGCGCGGTGGCGACCGCGCGCCGCTGCGCGGGGTCGGCTCCCTCGCTCGGGTAGAGCGACTCGAGCACGCGCTCGGTGTGCCGCGCCGATGCCAGCGGCGCAGCGTCGTCGAGCGCGGCCGCCGACTCGGCGAGCCTTCCCTCGGCGCGGTGGAGGCGGTACAGGTAGGCGCGCCCCGCGTCGAGCACGAGCGGCGCGGCGCGCGCGCGCGCGTCGACGCTCACGGCCGGGCTCGCGGCGAGCGCCCCGCGCTCGGGCTCGCCCTCGACGCGCACGCAGACGTGGCCGTCGCGCGCGGCATCCCAGACGCGCTCGGCGGTGGCGACGAGCGCGTCGCGCGCATCGGCGCCCGCGCCGCCGTGCGCGTCGGCACCCGCGCCGCGAGCATCGTGGATGCGCGCGAGCGCGGCGGCGAAGGCCCGGGCGATCCTGGAACTCATCGCCGCCCCTCGAACAGCCGGTCGAGCTCGTCGATCAGCGCTTCGCTGGGGCGCGTGGCGTAGACGCCGTACCCCGGGTGCTCGGCGTGGCAGGGCGTTGCGCCCACCGCGCGCAGGTAGAGGTAGCGCACGCCGCCAAAATGGGTGTCGTAGGCGTATCCGGCGAGCCGCGCGCGCAGCAGCCGGTGCAGCGCGAGCGCGTACAGGCAGAACTGCAGCGGGTAGGCGTTGGCCGCGTTGGCGCGAAGCATCGCGGGCTCGTCGTAGTTCTCGACGCGCGGCCCAAGCCGGTTGCTCTTCCAGTCGAGCAGGTACCACTGCCCGCGCACCGGGTAGACGAGGTCGATGAAGCCACGCAGGAAACCGCTCCAGCGGTGCGAGGCGACGCGCGCGTCGAGCGGGTATTCGGAGGCGACCGCGTCGATCACCTCTCGCGTGTCGACGTCGCGCGCGGCGAGGTGGAACTCCATTTCGCGCACGAGCGCCGAGGGCTCGATCCGGGCGAGCGCGGCCGGCTCGCCCTCGCGGCAAGGCAGCGGCGTGGCCACGACCCGGTCGAGCCAGCGCGCAACCCCCGACGCATCGAGGTTTCGATACCCGACGCGTTCGAGCGCGTTCGCCACCAGCGCTTCGTCGATCGGGCGCGAGAAATCGGCACGCTCGAGGATGTCGTGCAAGCAGGTGCCCGCAAGAGCCCCGGAAGCGAAGGCGAAGCGCAGCTCCTCGCCCGCGACCGGCGCGTCGCCCGCTGCGACCGCCTGGTCGTGGTCCGGAAGTTCTGGCACCGCGCGCAGCACCACGCCGCCGTCGCCGGCGTGCTCCGCCACGGCCCGCGCGAGCGCGGTGAAGCTCGTCTGGATCCAGGCCGCGGGAACCCTGCCGCTGAACGCGCGCGCGGTCAGCGACGCGGGCGCCGGCCGCGCACCTGCCGTCGAGGACGGCGGGGTCGCGTCGGCGGAACGCGCGTCGGCGGCAGTCGCGTCGGCGGCAGTCGCGTCGGCGGCAGTCGCGTCGGCAGCAGCCGCGTCGGCAGCAGTCGCATCGGCGAACGGCGCGGCGGCGAACGGCGCGGCGGCTCGTGCCGCAGCGCCCGCGTGCCTCCAGGTCGACGCGATCACGCGCACTGCGTCGGCGGCGCGCTCGTTCGCTCGGCTCAGCCAGCCGCGCAGCGAATCGCCCGCCAGCGACTCGGTGAGCGCGGGCGCGTTCTTGCCCCCGGCGCGCCACGCGCTCTGCTCGCGAGGGTCGAGTCCGGCGAGAAGCCAGCTCAGCGGCGCGAACTGCGCGCTCGATACCGCGCCCCAGACGAGGTAGCAACGCTGCTGCGCCCGCGTGAGACCGACGTACAGCGCGCGCAGCGTTTCGGAGTAGGCCTCGGTGCTGGCCTGCGCCCACTGCGTGCTTCCTTTCTGCGCGTCGAAGTCGACCACCGCGCGCCAGTGCCCGGAACGCTCGCCGGCTCCCTCGAACGCTCCGCTCGCGGTCTCTTCGCGCGCGCTTCCCTCGCCCGCGCTTCCCTCGCCCGCGATGTCTTCGCCCGCGACCGCTTCGTGATAGTGGATTGCGGTGGCGGCCGCGCGCCCGCCAGCGCGGCCCCTGTCGCGCCGGCGCGCGAACTCGCGCCCCGACCAGGCGAATGGCAGGAATACGACCGGGTACTCGAGCCCCTTGCTCTTGTGCACGGTGGCGATGCGCACGAGGTTTTCGTCGCTCTCGAGTCTGAGCTCGGTTGCCTCGGCGCCGAGGTCCTCGGGGTTGTCGCGCATGCGCACCAGCCAGCGAAGCGCCGGCGCGGCCCCTTCGCGCGCCTCGCGCGCGTTGGCCAGCAGTTCGATCAGGTGCGCGAGGTTCGTGAGCCGTCGCTCGCCATCGCGCACCGTGGCGAGCCTGCGGTAGGCGTCCAGCGCGGTGAACAGGCTCAACAGCGCGGCGTGCGGCCCCGACGAAGACCAGGTTGCGCGCGCGCCCGCGAGCAACCCGAGCAGCCACGGCGCCGCGGCGGCGTCGGCGCCGAGGTCGAGCCGGTCGACGAGCATGGTCGCGAGCGCGCCACGCACGAGGCCGGCGTCGGCCGGGGTGGCTATCGCCGCGATCACCCGCGCGAGCTCGGCGCATTCGCGCGACTCGAGCACGCTGTCGCGGGAGATCTCGGCCGCCGCGATTCCGGCCGCCTGCAGCGCGCTCTTCACGAGCGCGCCTTCGTGATGCGAGTTGACCAGCACCGCGATGTCGCCCGGAGCCAGCGCGCGATCGCCCAGCGAGGCTTCGCCCGTCGCGAGCATGCGAGCGATCTCGCCCACCGTGCACCGCAGCGCCGCACGCACCCCGTCTCGCCGCGCGATCATCGCGCCCTCTCGATCCCCGCCTTCGGCCTCGCCCACGACCTCGAACACGGTGATCGCGCCCCGCTCGGCCTGCATGCGGTCGCGAAACGGCGCACGCGGCCTGGCGCCTGCGCGCGCCGGCGAGAAGCCGATCTGCGGAACCAGGAAGGGCTGCGGGCGCTCGAACAGCGCGTTGAGCGCGTGGAGCAGCGCGGGCACCGAGCGCTGGTTCTCGTGCAGCGCGTGGCACGACGGATCGGCCCGCCTCGCCTCCAGGTACGAGTAGACGTCGGCCGACCGGAACGCGTAGATCGACTGCTTCGGATCGCCCACGAGCACCAGCGCGTGGTGCGTGGCGCCCGGCGCGCCGCCCTGCCCGACAGCGCGGGGATCGCCGGAACCGGGCGAGGCGGGCGCGCCGGCGCGATAGACCGCGCTGAAGATCTCCCATTGCAGCGCGTCGGTGTCCTGGCATTCGTCCACCAGCGCGACCGGGTAGCGCTCGCGCAGCGACGCCGCGAGCGTCGCGCCCGTTCCGGGCTGCGCGAGCGCGTCGCGCACGATCCTCAACAGGTCGTCGTGGTCGATCGCCCCCTGGTCGAGCTTGAGCTCGAGACGCCGGCGCGCGAGCTCCGACGCGGCCTCGTGCGCGACCTCGGCGGGAACGCGGCTCGCCCGCAGCCGCAACGCGTCGAGTTGCTCGCACACCGCAACCAGCTCGAAAGCCGGCACCGGGTACTTGCCGTCGCTTCCCGCGTAGGCAGCGGTGAATTTCGCGACCGCCTCGGGAATCCTGGCGCACTCCTCGGGGCTCGCGGACGCGAAGCGCTCGAGCGCGGCGAGCCGCGTGCGAAGGTGGTCCGCGCGCATCCGGGTGCCGTTGGCGTTGCCCTTCACGCCAGCCCACTGCTCGAAGGCCCGGGCCTCGGCGGCGAGCGCCGTTCCCAGCAGCTCGCGCCAGTGCGAGATCTCGCGCGGCAGGTCGCGCCAATCGGACGCCGGGGGCACGACCTTCGCGCGCGGCCGCGCGTCGATCACGCGCACCGGCGCCGTCAGCGACGCCGGGCTCACGCCGCAGGCGTGCAACAGCGCGAGCGCATCGGTTGGCAGCGCCGCGATCGACTCGCGCCACCACGCCGCGAGGCCGCGCTCGATCCACTGCGTGCCGAGCGCTTCGGCGCGCAGTCCTCGATCCAGGCCGATCGACATCGCGTGCTCGGTGATCACCCGATGACAGAAGCCGTGGATCGTGCGCACCTGCGCTTCGTCGATCCTGGCGAGCGCCACGCCGAGCCGGCGCAACGCCAGCTGCGGGTCGCCGACCGTTGCCGCGTATTGCAGGCAGAACGGATCCGTCGGCGCGCCCACCGGCGCGCCCAGCCGGTGCGCGATCGCCTGCGCCACCTGCTCGATGCGGTCGCGGATCCGCTGCGAGAGCTCGGCGGTTGCGGCGCGCGTGAAACTGACCACGAGCACGCTGTCGATGTCGAGCCCGCGCTCGACGAGCGCGCGCACGACCAGCCCCGAGATGGTCCAGGTCTTGCCGGTGCCGGCGTCGGCCTCGAGCAGGTGGAAACCGCGAAGGATGTCCGGCGCGAAGACCGGATGTTCGGCGAGCGGCGGGTTCACGCTCAGGCCTTCCCGATCTCGCAGTTCGCGAGAATCGGCCCGTAGACCTCGCGCGCCAGTTGCGCCACCTCGCCCAGATCGGGTTGGCCGTCGCGGTACAGCGCGGCGAACCACGGCTTTTCGATCTCCCCGGTCGACCATCCGGCCTCGTCGCCGAACACCGCGTCGTGCAGCTTTTGCGCGGAGCCGCCTTCGAGCAGCTCGCGCGCGGCCCTGGGAAACAGCGGCAGCGCGGTCGTCTCGACGCGGGCAGCGCTGTCGCGGGCGTGCGCGACCGCGGCGCGAGGGTCGGCGATGCGCACCCGAACCGTTGCGTCGGGAGTCACGAGGTACGAGTCGGCCTCGGCGCCCGCCGCCTCGTTCGCCACCGCCCAGAACGCGTGCCGCAACCAGGCACCGATCAGCGCGTGCATCCCGAGGTTGAACGCCGACACGGTGACAGGAGCGCCAGGAGCGCCGCGCGCCGCGAGCGCAACCGCCCTGCGAGCGAGCGCCGCCGCCGTCGCGAGCGCGGCAC
>DATCZK010000012.1:0-12661 GCA_036525975.1 Burkholderiaceae bacterium
TGCGCCTCGATCAGCTCCAGGCCCTTGTTCATCATCGTTGCCGAATCGACCGAAATCTTCCGCCCCATGCTCCAGTTCGGGTGCGCGCAGGCCTGCTCGGGCGTCACCGAACCCATCCGCTCGGGCGTCCAGGTGCGGAAGGGGCCGCCGGAGGCGGTGAGGAGGATGCGCCGCACGCCCGCGCCCGCGAGCGCGCCCGCGCCGAGCGCGCCCGGGGGCGGCAGGCACTGGAAGATGGCGTTGTGCTCGCTGTCGATCGGCAGCACCGTGGCGCCGCCCTCCCGGCACGCGTCGACGAACACCGGCCCCGCCATGACCAGGGCCTCCTTGTTCGCGAGCAGGATCTTCTTGCCGGCGCGCGCCGCGGCGATCGTGCACTCGAGCCCGGCGGCGCCCACGATCGCCGCCACGACGGTGTCCACCTGCGGATGCGCGGCAACCTGCGCCAGCGCCCCGGCGCCGTGGACGACCTCGGTGGCGCAGCCGGCCGCGCGCAGCAGCGGCTCGAGCGCCGACGCCTCGCGCGCCCCGGGCACCGCCGCATAGCTGGGGGCGAAGCGTTCGCACAGCTGTGCGAGCCGCTCCACGCGCTCGCGCCCCGACAACGCGAAGACGCGGAACCGCTCCGGGTTGCGGGCGATCACGTCGAGCGTGCTGTCGCCGATCGACCCGGTTGCGCCGAGCACGGTGATCCACTGCATGGCGCGATTATCCCAGCATCAGGTACAGAAGGAGCGCCGCCGGCATCGCCGGGACCAGCGCGTCGATCCGGTCGAGAACGCCGCCGTGTCCGGGCAGGATCGCGCCGCTGTCCTTGACGTGGGCGCGTCGCTTGAGCAGCGACTCGTGCAGGTCGCCCACGATCGAGAGCGCGACCAGGGCGACCAGCGCGAGCGCCGCGAGCGCCGGCGGGAGCGAAGCCGCCAGCGTCGAGGGCAGCGAAGCGGCGAGCCACGGCGCCCCTGCAGACCACGGCGCGGCGGCGAACGCGAAACCCAGGACGAGCACCGACAGCGCCCCGCCGATCGCCCCCTCCCAGCTCTTGCCGGGGCTGATCGACGGGGCGAGCTTGCGCCGCCCGATCGCCCGCCCGACGAAGTAGGCGCCGATGTCCGCCACCCAGACCACCGCCATCGACGAGACCAGCGCGAGCGGCCCGATCACGCGCAGTTCGTACAGCGCGATCCAGCAACCGAGCAGCAGCGCCGCGCCCAGCGGCCACCCGCCGCGGTGCGCCGCGTGGCGCGCGAGACGATTCGGGCCCAGAAGCGCCCAGAACGCGGTGAGCGCGAGGCAGGCGGCCACGAGGGCGTGCTCGGGCCACGGCGCGCGCGCGCGCCAGGCGAGCGCCGCGAGGCCAACGGCCACCACGACGGCGGCGGCGCGGCGCTCGCGCGTCGGCGGGGGCAGCAGTCGCGCCCACTCGTGGGCCGCCACGGCCAGGAACACCAGGCTCACCAGGCCCCACGCCCAATCGGGCGCGGCGAAGATCGCCGGCAGCAGGATCGCCAGAAGGACTGCGGCGGTGACGACACGTTTGGCGAGCATCGTTCGGGCGCGAACGCCGCTTCAGCCCGGGTTCGCGATCTGCGCGCTCGTGCGCCCGAACCTGCGCTCGCGGCGGCGGTACGAGGCGATCGCTGCGTCCAGGGCGCGTTCGTCGAAATCGGGCCAATAGGTGTCGGTGAAGTACAGCTCGCTGTACGCGAGCTGCCACAGAAGGAAGTTGCTCACCCGCTGCTCCCCCCCGGTGCGCACGAACAGGTCGGGCTCGGGCGCGTAGGCCATCGCGAGCTGCGAGGACAGCGCCTCCTCGGTGATCAGCGACGGGTCGCGTGCGAGCTCGGGGCGCTGCGCGAGAAGGCGCTGCGTGGCCTGCACGATGTCCCATCGCCCGCCGTAGTTGGCCGCGATCGTGAGCGTCATGCGCTTGTTCGCAGCCGTGCGCCGGGTGGCCTCGTGGATCAGGTCGCGCAGCCTGTTCTCGAAGGCCGAGAGGTCCCCCACCACGCAAAGGCGGATGTCGTTGGCGTCGAGCTGCGCCACCTCGCGCTCGAGCGCCGTGATGAACAGGCGCATCAGCAGCGACACCTCCTCGGCGGGCCGTCGCCAGTTCTCCGAGCTGAACGCGAACAGCGTGAGGTACTCCACGCCGCGACGCGCGCACGCCTCGACCGCGCCGCGCACCGCCTCCACGCCCCTGGCGTGCCCGGCCACGCGCGGCAAGTGGCGGCTGGTGGCCCAGCGCCCGTTGCCGTCCATGATGATCGCGATGTGGCGCGGCACGTCGCCCACGCCCGGCACCTGGCGGGTGGAACTGGGGAAAGCTTGCAGGTCGGGCACCGTCAGACCGTCATGATCTCCTGCTCCTTGGCGGCGAGCAGCGAGTCGATCTCGGCGATGCGTTGGTCGGTGAGTTTCTGGATGTCGTCCTGGGCGCGACGCTCGTCGTCCTCGGAGATCTCCTTGTCCTTGAGCATCTTCTTGAGGTGATCGTTGGCCTCGCGGCGCAGGTTTCGCACCGCGATCCGGGCGTGCTCGGCCTCGGACTTGACCACCTTGGTGAGCTCGCGCCTGCGCTCCTCCGACAGCGGCGGCATCGGCACGCGGATCGTCTCGCCCATCAGCACCGGGTTCAGGCCGAGGTCGGAGTCGCGGATCGCCTTGTCGACCACCGCCGCCATCTTGCGCTCCCAGGGCGCCACGCCCAGCGTTCGCGCGTCGAGCACGGTGACGTTGGCAACCTGGCTGATCGGCACCATCGAGCCGTAGTAGTCCACGTGCACGTGATCGAGCAGCCCGGCGTGCGGGCGCCCGGTGCGGATCTTGCCGAAAGCGGTCTCGAGCGACTCGATCGACTTGTGCATCTTGTGGTCGGCAAGCTTCCTGATTTCGGCAACGCTCATCGGCTCTCCTCGTTCTCCCTGAATGGCGGCAATCAGACGTGCACCAGCGTGCCCTCGTCCTCGCCCAGCACGACGCGGCGCAACGCGCCCTCCTTGACGATCGAGAACACCTTGATCGGCAGGCGCTGGTCGCGGCACAGCGACAGCGCGGTCGCGTCCATCACCTTGAGCTTGCGCGCGATCGCGTCGTCGAAGCTGATCGTCTCGTATCTCTCCGCGGCGGAATCCACCGCCGGGTCGGCGCTGTAGACGCCGTCGACCTTGGTCGCCTTGAGCACGACCTCGGCGCCGATCTCGGCGCCGCGCAGCGCGGCCGCCGTGTCGGTGGTGAAGAACGGGTTTCCGGTGCCGGCCGCGAAGATCACCACCTTGCCTTCCTCGAGGTAGCGCAGCGCCTTGGGCCGGATGTACGGTTCCACCACCTGCTCGATCTTGAGCGCCGACTGCACCCGCGCCACCACGCCCACCTGTCGAAGCGCGTCCTGCAGCGCGAGCGAGTTCATCACGGTGGCGAGCATGCCCATGTAATCGGCCGTCGCGCGATCCATTCCGGCCGCGCCGAGCGCAACGCCGCGGAAGATGTTTCCGCCGCCGATCACGACCGCGATCTCCACGCCGAGCGCGCTCACCTCGGCGATGTCGCGCACGATGCGCTCGATCGTGCCGCGGCTGATGCCGTAGGCGTCCTCGCCCATCAGGGCCTCGCCCGAGAGCTTGAGCAGCACCCTTCGGAAGGCCGGTGCGGAATGCGGGATGTCGTGGCGCGCGGCCTCGGGCGAAGCTGTTGCTACCGTCGAAACCGAACTCACCGTCGACCCTCCCTGGCGCGTTGGCCCGCCCGGACAGGCGCCGGCGGGCGTGCCCGCGGGAAAGCCGTGGCGGCCCCCGCGATCGGGGCGGCTGCGGCCGCCCCGCCCCGGATTATCGCCGAATTCAGCGTCCCGCGGCCGCCGCCTGGGCGGCGACCTCGGCCGCGAAGTCGTTCGCCTTCTTCTCGATGCCCTCGCCCACCACGAACAGATGGAAGCTGGCCACCGACGCGCCGCGCGCCTTGAGCAGCTGCTCCACCGTGAGCTTGTCGTCCTTGACGAAAGGCTGCCCCAGGAGCGTGACCTCCTTGAGGTACTTCTGAACCGTGCCCTCCACCATCTTCGCGACGATCTCGGCCGGCTTGCCCGACTCGGCGGCCTTCTGCGTTGCGATCGATCGCTCGCGCTCGACGTCCTCGGCGGGCACCCCTTCCCTCGACAGCGCCTTGGGCTTAACCGCGGCGACGTGCATCGCCAGGTCGCGCCCGAGCGCCTCGTCGCCGCCCACCAGGTCGATCAGCACGCCGATCTTGCTGCCCCCGTGCACGTAGCTCGCCAGGCGCCCCTTGGCCTCGACCCGCGCGAACCGCCGGATCGACACGTTCTCGCCGATCTTGCCCACGAGCGCCGTGCGCACCTGCTCGACGGTGGCCTCGCCCATCGGCAGCGCCGCCAGCGCCGCCACGTCGGCGGGGTTGCTCTGCGCGACCAGGCTGGCCACATCTGCGGCGAGGGCGACGAAGTCGTCGTTCTTGGCGACGAAGTCGGTCTCGCAGTTCTGCTCCACGATCGCCCCGAGCTTCGCGTCGGGCGAGAGGTGGATCGCGACGACGCCCTCGGCCGTGATCCGCGACGCCGCCTTGGTCGCCTTGCTGCCGAGCTTCACGCGAAGGATCTCCTCGGCCTTGTCGAGGTCGCCGCCGGCCTCGGCGAGGGCGCGCTTGCACTCCATCATCGGTGCGTCGGTCTTGTCGCGCAGTGCCTTGACCATGCCCGCGGTGATTTCTGCCATTTGCCTTGCTCCCTGTACTGCGACCGCGCTCGCGCGGTCTCGAACTGATTGGAAAAGGCGCCGCGCAGCGCGCGAGCGCCAAGTCAACGGGGGCTGTCGTGCAACAGCCCCCGCGCCCGACGAGGGTTTGGCCCGCTCAGTCGGTCTCGACGTCTTCGGCGGCGACCTCGACGAACTCCTCGCCCTCCGCGGCCGGGCCGACGATGTCCTGCATCGACATGTTGCGGCCTTCGAGCACGGCGTCGGCCATGCCGCGGGCGTACAGGCGGATCGCCTTGCCGGAATCGTCGTTGCCCGGGATCACGTAGTCGATCCGGTCGGGCGAGTGGTTCGTGTCGACCACCGCCACGACCGGAATGCCGAGCTTGAGCGCCTCGGTGACCGCGATCTTGTGGTAGCCGACGTCGATCACGAACAGCGCGTCGGGAAGCCCGCCCATGTCCTTGATGCCGCCCAGGCTCTGGTTGAGCTTGGTGAGCTCGCGCTGGAACATCAGCGCCTCCTTCTTCGACATGCGCTCCTCGCCGCCGTCGGCGACGATCGCCTCCATGTCCTTGAGGCGCTTGATCGACGCCTTCACGGTCTTGAAGTTGGTGAGCATGCCGCCGAGCCAGCGCTGGTCGACGTAGGGCACGCCGGCGCGTTGCGCCTCCTCGGCCACGATCTCGCGCGCCTGGCGCTTGGTGCCCACGAACAGCACCGTGCCGCGGTTGGCCGAGAGCTGGCGCAGGTACTTGTACGCCTCGCGATAGTTCGCGAGGGTCTTCTCGAGATTGACGATGTGGATCTTGTTGCGATGGCCGTAGATGTACGGGGCCATCCGGGGGTTCCAGAACCGGGTCTGGTGGCCGAAATGCACTCCGGCCTCGAGCATCTGACGCATGGTCGTCGACATGAACACTTACTCCGAACAGGGTTTGGACTTACGCGCCCGCTTTGCCGCCGCTACGATTCGGCCCTGCGCGCGTGGCGCGAAAAGCCGGCGAATCCTGCGGCGGACCCTTTTTCGCGCGGGCACGCGCGGTTGAAAGCCTCCACACAGAAGCTAACCTATAATCTTAGCATGGCAATCGAAATAAAGACCAGCGCCGAGATCGAGGGCATGCGCGCGGCGGGGCGGCTCGCCTCGGAAGTGCTCGACTACGTCGCCCAGTATGTCAAACCCGGCGTGACCACCGGCGAGCTCGACCGGCTCTGCCACGAGTACATGGTGGGCGTGCAGGGAACGATCCCGGCGCCCCTGAACTACGCGCCGCCCGGTTACAAGCCGTTCCCGAAGTCGATCTGCACCTCGGTCAACCACCAGGTGTGCCACGGCATTCCGGGCGACAAGGTGCTCAAGAGCGGCGACGCGCTCAACATCGACGTCACGGTGATCCACGAGGGCTTTCACGGCGACACCAGCCGGATGTTCTTCGTGGGCGAGCCCTCGATCGCGGCGCGGCGCCTGAGCGACGTGACCTACGCGTGCATGTGGCTGGGCATCGAGCAGGTCAAGCCCGGCGCGACCATCGGCGACATCGGCAGCGCGATCCAGAGCCACGCCGAGGCGCACGGGTTTTCGGTGGTGCGCGAGTTCTGCGGCCACGGCATCGGCCGGCGCTTCCACGAGGAGCCGCAGATCCTGCACTACGGCCGTCCGGGCACGGGCGAGCCGTTGCGCGAGGGCATGACCTTCACGATCGAGCCGATGATCAACGCCGGGCGGCGCGAGGTGCGCGAGCTCCCCGACGGCTGGACCATCGTCACCAAGGATCGCAGCCTGTCGGCGCAATGGGAGCACACGATCCTGGTCACCGCCACCGGCTACGAGGTGCTGACGCGCTCGGCCGGCACGCCGCCGCCGCCGTCGCAGGTCGCGGCGCCGGCCTGAGCCTTGTCGCACAACCCGGCACTGGTCGACGCGTCGCGCATCGTGCGCCTGCGCGCCGCGCACCGCGCCGGGCGCGCGGAGGCGATCGAGGGCTTCCTCGGCGACCGCAACCCGGTCCGGCTGCTGCGCCGCCTGTGCGTGCGCACCGACGAGACGCTGCGCGAGCTCCGGGCGCTGGCCGGGCTCGATTCGAGCCTCGCGCTGGTGGCGGTGGGCGGCTACGGGCGCGCCGAGATCTTCCCGCACTCGGACGTGGACCTGATGGTGCTGCTGCCGGTTCGCGCCAACCCGTCGGTGGAACGCGGCATCGAGGCCTTCATCAGCGCGTGCTGGGACGCCGGCCTCGAGATCGGCCACAGCGTTCGCACGCTCGCCGAGTCGATGTCCGAAGCGGCGAACGACATCACGGTCCTCACCAGCACGATGGAGTCGCGCCTGGTCGCCGGCGATCGCGGGCTGTACGCGAGCCTCGTCGAGGGCATCGGGCGGAGAATCGACCCGGCCGCGTACTTCCGCGCCAAGATGCTCGAGATGCGCCAGCGGCACGTGAAGTTCGAGGACACGCCCTACAGCCTCGAGCCCAACACGAAGGAGAGCCCCGGCGGGCTGCGCGACCTGCACGTCGTGATCTGGACGGCGCGCGCCGCCGGCTTCGGCCGTCGCTGGACCGACTTCGCCGCGCGCGGCCTGGTCACGCCCGACGAAGCGCGCGTGCTCCACAGCGTGGAGCGCGTGATACGCCGGATTCGAGCCTGCCTGCACATCGTGGCCGGCCGGCGCGAAGACCGGCTCGTGTTCGACCTGCAGTCGCAGGTGGCCTCCAGGCTCGGGTTCCGCGACCTGTCGGCGCGGCTCGCTTCGGAAGAGCTGATGCAGCGCTATTTCCAGGCGGCAAAGCACGTCACGCAGCTCAACACGATCCTGATCCAGAACCTGGAGTCGGCGCTGTTTCCCCAACCCGACGCCCGCCCCGAGCCGATCGACGCCGAGTTTCGCAACCTGGGCGGTCAGCTCGACGCGATCGACCCGCAGGCGCTGGGCGAGAGCCCGGCGGGCGTGCTGCGCGCCTTCCACGCGCTGCAGCTGCACCCGCAGCTCAACGGAATCACCGTGCCGACGCTGCGCGCGATCTGGCACGGGCGCATGAAGATCGACGCGCGCTTTCGCGCCGACCCGGCCAACCGTGCGCTGTTCCTCGACATCGTGCGGCATCCGCGCGCGATCACGCGCACGATGCGCCGGATGAACCAGTGGTCGGTGCTCGGGCGCTACCTGCCCGCATTCGGGCGGGTGGTCGGGCGCATGCAGCACGACCTGTTCCACGTCTACACCGTGGACCAGCACATCCTGATGGTGGTGCGCAACCTGCGCCGATTCCAGATGGACGAGTACGCGCACGAGTATCCGTTCTGCAGCCAGCTGATGGCGGCGTTCGAGCGACCGTGGCGGCTGGTGGTGGCGGCGATCTTCCACGACATCGCGAAAGGGCGCGGCGGCGACCACTCGCTGCTGGGGCGCGTGGACGCGCGGCGCTTTTGCCGCAACCACGGCGTCGACAAGTCCGACGCGACCCTGATCGAGTTCCTCGTGGAGCACCACCTCACGATGTCGATGGTCGCGCAGAAGCAGGACTTGTCCGACCCGGCCGTGATCACCCGCTTCGCCGAACTGGTGGGCAGCGAGGAGCGCCTGATCGCGCTCTACCTGCTCACCGTCGCCGACATCCGGGGCACGAGCCCGAAGGTCTGGAACGCCTGGAAGGGCAAGCTGCTGCACGACCTGTTCCAGATCACCAAGCACGCGCTGGCGGGCGAAGTGCCGCGCCCCGACATGCAGATCGACGCGCTGCGCCGCGAGGCGCACCGGCTGCTCAACCTGCACGCCGTCTCCGAGCCGATGTACCAGCGCCTTTGGCAGCAGCTCGACGTGGCCTACTTCCTGCGCAACGACGCGAGCGACGTCGCCTGGCACACGCGCGTGCTGCACCCGCACGTGGACGCCGAAGCGCCGGTCGTGCGCACGCGCCTCGCGCCGATCGGCGAGGGGTTCCAGGTGGTGGTCTACCTGCGCGACCAGCCGGCCTTGTTCGCGCGCATCTGCGGCTACTTCGACAGCAAGAACCTGTCGGTGCTCGACGCGAGGATCCACACCACGCGCCACGGCTACGCGCTCGACAGCTTCCTGGTGGTGGACCCGCACGAGGGCGCGCGCTATCGCGACATCCTGCGCCTCGTGGAGGTGGAGCTCGCCGAGCGGCTCGCGGGGTGGGCCGATCTCCCGCCACCGGCGCACGGGCGCATGTCGCGCCGCTCGCGTTCGTTTCCGATCCAGCCCTCGGTGGACCTGCGCCCGGACGAGGGGGGACAGCGCTACCTGCTCTCGCTCACCGCCAACGACCGCACCGGATTGCTCTACGCGATCGCGCGCGTTCTGGCGCAGCACCGGGTGAACCTGTACACGGCGCGCGTGATGACGCTGGGCGAGCGGGTGGAGGACGTGTTCCTGATCGACGCGCCGACGCTGGCCAACGAGCGCGAGCAGCTCGCGCTGGAGGCCGATCTGCTCGCGGCGATCCAGCCGCGAGCGGCCTAACCCCGCGCGCCCCGAGCCGAGCGCGGCCCTAGCCGAGCTCGGCGGCGAGCCGCGCCGTGCGCTGCAGGATCTTGCGCACGCGGCCCATCGTGTGCTCCAGCGTCTCGCTGATCGCCTCGAGCGAGACGGTCTCGCCGCTGTCGCCCCGTCCGGCCGCGTGGTTGGCCACGACCGCGAGCGTGGCGTAGGGAAGCCCCAACTCGCGCGCGAGCACCGCCTCGGGCATCCCCGTCATGCCCACCATCGTGCAGCCGTCGCGCTCCATGCGCGCGACTTCGGCCGCCGTCTCGAGCCGCGGCCCCTGCGCGCAGCCGTAGGTGCCGCCGCGCACGACGCCCCGCCCCACCTCGTCGGCGGCGCGCGCGAGGCAGTCGCGCAGGCGCTCGTCGTAGGGCCAGGTGAAGTCCACGTGGTTCACCGGCTGGTCCGGCCCCTCGAAGTACGTGTTGCGGCGAGCCGTCGTGTAGTCGATGATCTGGTCCGGAATCACGAGCGTGCCCGGGCGCAGGCCGGCGGCGATCCCGCCCACCGAGGCCACCGCGACCACCCCCTCCACCGGCGCGTGCTTGAGCGCCCACAGGTTGGCCAGGTAGTTCACCTCGTGCGGGGCGATCGTGTGGCCGGTGCCGTGGCGCGCGAGGAACACGAGGTCGATCCCGCCGAGGCTGCCGCGAAAGAGCGGCGCCGACGGGTCTCCGTACGGGGTGCGCACGACCTGCCTGCGCACGCCTTCGAGTTCGGCGAGCGCCGCAAGGCCGCTGCCGCCGATGATTGCCAGTTTCATTTCTCCCCCCGCGTCAGTTCGATCAGGCGCTGCTCGTCGATCACCTCGATGCCCAGCGCGCGGGCGCGCTCGAGCTTGCTTCCCGCGGATTCGCCGGCCACGACGTAGTCGGTCTTGCCCGACACCGACCCGAGCACATTGCCGCCGTGATCGCGGATCAGCTGCGAGGCCTGCTCGCGGCTCATCGTGGCGAGCGTGCCGGTGAGCACGAACGCGAGGCCCTCGAGCGCCCCGCCGCGAGCCTCGGGCGCGCGCTCCCAGTTCACTCCGGCCGCCAGCAGCGCGTCGATCACCTCGCGGTTGTGCGACTCGGCGAAGAAGCGCTGCAGGCTGTCGGTGATCTCGGGCCCGATGCCCTCCAGCTCCACCGGCTCGAGGGGCTCTCCGCGGGCGCGCCTGCGCGCGTTCTCCTTTTGCGCCTGCGCCTTGCGCTCCTGCCACGCCGGCCAATCCTCGGCCATCAGCGCGTCGAGCTCGCCCCGGTAGGCGTCGGCCAGCTGGCGCGCGACTTCCTCGCCCACGTGCCGGATCCCGAGCGCGAACAGGAAGCGGGCGAGCGAGGTGCCGCGCGCGCGGTCGATCGCCGCCACCAGATTGGCCGCCGATCGCTCGCCCATGCGCTCGAGCGAGGCGAGCGCGCCTGCGTCGAGGCGAAACAGGTCGGCCGGGGTCTTCACGAGTCCGGTGTCCACGAGCTGGTCGACTAAGCGCTCGCCCAGCCCCTCGATGTCCATCGCGCGGCGCTGGGCGAAGTGCAGCAGCGCCTGCTTGCGCTGCGCCGAGCAGTACAGGCCGCCCACGCACCGCCACGCCGACTCGCCCGGTTCGCGCGCCACCGCCGAGCCGCACACCGGGCAGCGCGCGGGCATCTCGAAACGGCGATGGCGCCCGCTCGCATCCGCGGGGCGCCGCTCGGCAAGCGCACGCACCACCTCCGGGATCACGTCGCCCGCGCGCCGGACCACGACCGTGTCGCCGATGCGCAGGTCCTTGCGACGGATCTCGTCCTCGTTGTGCAGCGTGGCGTTGGACACGGTCGTGCCGCCGACGAACACCGGCTTGAGCCTGGCCACCGGCGTGAGCGTGCCGGTGCGCCCGACCTGCACCTCGATGTCGAGAAGTTCGGTGAGCGCCTCCTCGGCGGCGAACTTGTGCGCGATCGCGAAGCGCGGCGCGCGCGCCACGTAGCCGATGCGCTCGTGCCAGTCGCGGCGGTTCACCTTGTACACGACGCCGTCGATGTCGTAGGGCAGCTCGCCGCGAGCGGCCTCGACCTCGCGGTAGAACGCGAGCAGCTCGCCGGCGCCGCGCCGCGTGCGCCGCATCGGTCCGACCGGCAGGCCGTAGGCGGCGAGCCCGTCGAGCAGCGCGGCGTGGGTTGCCGGCGGCTCCACGCCGTCGATCGCCCCGATGCCATAGGCGAAGAACCGCAGCGGCCTCGACGCGGTGAGCCTGGGGTCGAGCTGGCGCAGGGCCCCGGCGGCGGCGTTGCGCGGGTTGACGAACTCGCGCTCGCCCGAATCGCGCTGGCGCTGGTTCATGCGCTCGAAATCGCGCCGGTACATCAGCACCTCCCCGCGCACCTCCAGGACCGCGGGCGCGGGAACGTCGTCGGGGTGGCGCAGTCGCAGCGGCACCGCGCCGATCGTGCGCACGTTCGCGGTCACGTCCTCGCCCGTCACGCCGTCGCCGCGCGTGGCGGCGAGCGCGAGCGCGCCGCCCTCGTAGCGCAGGCTGACCGCCACGCCGTCGTATTTCAGCTCGGCGCAGTACTCGATCTCGCCCGGGGCGCGATCCCCGAGCGCCTCGCGCACGCGGCGGTCGAAGGCGATCACGTCGTCGTCGTCGAAGGCGTTCGCCAGCGAGAGCATCGGCACCGAGTGGCGCACCGTCGCGAAGCCGGCCGCCGGCGCCCCGCCCACGCGCTGGGTGGGCGAATCGGGCCGGACCAGCTCCGGGTGCTGCGCCTCGAGCGCAACGAGTTCGCGAAACAGGCGGTCGTACTCGGCGTCGGGCACCGTGGGCGCGTCGAGCACGTAGTAGGCGTGGTCGTGGGCGGCGATCTGCGCACGCAGCGCCTCGGCGCGCCGCTCGGCGGTGGCGGCGTCGGCCCCCTTGGTCATCGCGCCCGCCCCGGTCAGTTGAACATCCTGAGCGCGAGCGCCGAGCCGGCCGGAAATCCCGCCGCCTCGAGCGACTCGTGCCTCTGCGCGATCTGCTGGCCGATGCGCTCGAGTTGCGCCTCGGGCAGCGGCTTGCCCGAGTCGTCGATCAGCACGCCGCCCAGACGCGCCGCACAGACGGTTGCGCACTCGCACATCGCCGCCCAGGGCTGGCACTGCGCGGGCGCCCGCGGCACGTCGAGCAGCAGCTGCAGCCGGTTGGGCGCGTCGGCGAGCGCGAGCGAGAACAGCACCTCCCCGGCCGGCCCGAGCCGGGCGTAGCGGTTGTTGCCGCGCTCGACGCATCCGGTTTCGGCGGCCAGTCGCGCGAGGTCGGCGATGCCCAGCGGCTCGGGCGCCTCCACGCCGAGGCTGAGCTGCGCGTCGAGCTGTGCGCAGCGATCGTCGAGGTCGCGCGCGCGCTCGAGCACCGGCATCATGTCGGGCGTGTCGGCCAGCACCGAGAGCTGCTCCGCCATCGATTGCAGCCCGTTGACGAACTCGGTGAATTCCATTGCGTTCA
>DATCZK010000013.1:0-11988 GCA_036525975.1 Burkholderiaceae bacterium
CGCTCTCGGGCGGCGAGCAGCAGATGTGCGCGATCGGCCGCGCGCTGATGTCGGGCCCGAAGCTGCTGCTGCTCGACGAGCCGTCGGCGGGGCTCGCGCCGGTGATCGTGCAGTCGATCTTCGACCTGATCCGAAAGATCCGCGGCGAAGGCTACACGGTGCTGATCGTCGAGCAGAACATCCAGCAGGTGCTCAGGGTGGTCGACCGCGCCTACCTGCTCGAGACCGGGCGGATCCGGATGAGCGGGCCCGCGGCCGAGCTCCTGGACAGCGAGGAAATCCGCCGGGCCTACCTCGGCATCGTCTGACGGGGGGCGGCACGCGACATGGACCAGATCTTCGACATCTTCCTGCTCGAGGCGGTGCTCAACGGGGTGCTGCTCGGCGGGCTGCTCGCGCTGCTCGCGCTCGGGCTGAACCTGATCTTCGGCGTGATCGACGTGGTCTGGATCTGCTACGCCGAGCTGATGATGATCGGCATGTACTGCATCTGGTGGCTGCACGTGCAGGCCGGCGTGACGCTGTGGATCGCTTTCCCGGCGGGAATCCTCTCGGTTGCGGCGCTCGGCGCGGTGATGCACCACTTCGTGATCCGGCCGGTGCTCGCCGCCGAACCGATCAACCAGCTGCTGGTCACCGGCGGCGTGCTGTTCTTCCTGCAGGCGATCGCCACCGTGATCTTCGGGGTGGAGTTCCGCAACCTCGGCATCCGGCTGCCCAGCGTGGCGATCGGCGAGCTGCACTTCTCGATGGCGAGGCTGATCGCGTTCGCGATCGCGATCGCTGCGATCGCGGCCACCTACCTGTTCCTCACGCGCACCTACTTCGGCACCGCGATCCGCGCGATCAGCCAGGACCGCGCGATCATGCCGCTGATGGGCGTGAACCCGTCGCGGGTGTACCTGCTCACCTCGGCCATGGGCGGCGCGATGGCCGGGCTCGCGGCCTGCCTGCTGGTGCTGCAGTACGACATCCACCCGGCGATCGGGCTGTCGTTCGGCCCGATCACCTTCATGATCTGCGTGCTGGGCGGGCTCGGGAACCTGATCGGCGGCTTCGTCGCGGCCTTCGTGTTCGCGCAGTTCATTTCGGTGGGCGGGTTCTTCTTCCACCTCGAGTGGGGGTACGTGATCGCGTTCGCGTTCTTCATCGTGATGATGTTCGTGAAGCCCGAGGGGCTTCTGTCGCGCCGGCGCTAGCGGGAATCGATCGATGAACATGCGCGTCGTTGCCTGGGTCCTGCTCGCGGTGCTGCTGCTCGCGCCGCTCACCGGAATCGGCCAGTACCCGCTGCACCTGATGGTGATGGGGCTGCTGTGGTCGTTCATCTACACCAGCTGGTCGATCATGGGCCGGCTCGGCATGGTGAGCCTCGGCCACGGGGCGTTCCTCGGCGTGGGCGCCTACGTCGTCGTGCTGATGTGGAACCTGTGGGGCGTCTCGCCCTGGATCGGGCTGGCGGTGGCCGTGCTGATCACGCTGGCGCTGGCGTTCCTGATCGGCTACCCGTGCTTCCGGTTCCGCATCGTGGGCCACTACTTCGCGCTGGTCACGCTGGCGCTCTCGGAGGTGGTGCGGCTGTTCATCGTCGGGCTTCGCGACCACACCGGGGGCTCGCTCGGGATCACGCCCAAGCGCGCGCTGCTCGAGGGCGAGACGGTGTCGATCTGGGCGATGCAGTTCTCCAACAAGCTGGTGTGGTTCTACATCATGGCCGCCTGCTGGCTCCTCGGGCTCTACATCTGGCGCAGGGTGGACCAGAGCATGGAGCGGCGCGCGCTGCAGGCGATCAGCGAGGACGAGGACGCGGCCGCGTCGATCGGCATCGGCGTCACCCGCACCAAGCTGATGATGACGCTGCTCTCGGCAGGCATGACCTGCGTGGGTGGGGTGCTCTACGCGCAGTACCAGCTCTACGTGAACCCGGAGACGGTCTCGGGCATCGGCATCTCGCTGCAGCTGGTGTTCGGCGTGATCGCCGGCGGCATGTTCGTGATGCTCGGGCCCACGGTGGGCGCGGTGTTCCTGCTCGTGCTCTCCGAGGGGCTGCGGATCCTGATCGGCAACGAGGTCTACGGCGTCGACACGACGATCTACGGGCTGATGCTGATCCTGTTCATCATCTACATGCCCAAGGGAATTCTCGGAGCCTTCCTCGGGAGGTTCGGCGCCGGCAGGCAGCCGGTGCCGAAGTAGGCGGGCGCGGGCGCCGTGCGAGGCGCCGCCCGGATCGGGCGCCCCTCCAGGAGGCGCGTTGCGCGCGGCCGCTTCAGGGCTCGTGAAGCAGGCGCTCCTGGGCGGTGTTGCGCACGTCCATCTCGAACTCGAGCCCCTCGATCGGAGGGCATCACTTCGCGAAACCGTTCCCGCACGATCGCGCAGCCGGGCAGCGCGGCAACGCCCTGCGAGTAGGGGAATCCGCCTTCGACGAACGCGTAGCCCCCGCGCTCGAAGCTGTGTAAGGTTGCCAATGTCTCTCCCCCCGCGGGCGCGCCCGCGAATTCACGAACAAGGAGCGCCGAGATGAGTGACGAAATTGCCTTACGCCAGCAGCTGTGGGCGTCGTTCAAGAGCCGCGCGCTGGTCTACCTCGAGGTCTACCGCGTGCTCGACGAGGCGTTCGGCGAGCAGCGTGCTGCCGAGCTGCTCAAGAAGGCGATCTACCGTCGCGGCTGCGAGATCGGCCGGCAGTTCGAGCGCTTCGGGCCGGCCGACCTCGCGGGGCTCAAGACGGCCTTCATCGGCTCGATCCCCGACGACGGCAAGGTCTTCGATCCCGAAGTGATCGCCTGCGACGACTCGAAGCTGGAGGTGCAACTGCGCCGCTGCCCGCTGAAGGAGGCGTGGCAGGAGGCCGGCTTGCCCGAGCGCGAGGTCGCGCGAATGTGCGAGATCGCCGGAATCGTCGACAATGGAACTTTCGAAGCCGCTGGCTTCAAGATCAAGAGCGAAACCTGGCAGCCCGGACGCAGCGGGTGCTGCCACCTGTTCATCGAAAAAGGAGACTGACGATGCCGTTGCCCGCGACCATGCGATTCATCGACCACGGCAAGGGTGGTCCGGCGTCGATACTGAAGCCCGGCGAGGCGCCGGTGCCCGGTCTCGCCGACGGCGAGGTACTTCTGAAGGTCGCGTATGCCGGAGTGAACCGCCCCGACGTCCTGCAGCGCAGCGGCAAGTATCCGCCGCCGCCCGGCGCCTCGGCGTACCTCGGGCTCGAGGCCTCCGGCGAAGTGGTCGCGGTAGGCAAGGGAGTCACGAAGTTCAAGGTGGGCGACCGGGTCTGCGCGCTGTGCAACGGCGGCGGTTACGCCGAGTACGTTGCGGTGCCGGCGGCCCAGGCGCTGCCGCTGCCCGGGGGCATGGGGCTGCGCGAGGCGGCGGCGCTGCCCGAGACGCTGTTCACCGTGTACACCAACGTGATCGAGCGCGGCCGGCTGCGCTCGGGCGAGACCTTCCTGGTGCACGGCGGGTCTTCGGGAATCGGGCTGATGGCGATCCAGATCGGCAAGGCCTGGGGCGCGACGGTCTACACCACGGTGGGCAACGCCGAGAAGGCCGCGGCCTGCCGCAAGTTCGGGGCCGACCACGCGATCGTCTACCGCGACCAGGACTTCGTCGAGGAGATCGCGAAGCTCACCGACAAGCGCGGCGTGGACCTGATCCTGGACATGGTCGGGGGCGACTACGTCGCGCGCAACCTGCGCGCGCTGGCGATCGAAGGCCGGCTGGTGCAGATCGCCTTCCTGCAGCCCTCGACGGTGGAGATCGACCTGCTGCCGGTGATGGTCAAGCGGCTCACCTACACCGGCTCCACGCTGCGCCCGCGCAGCCCCGCCGACAAGGCGGGGCTGGCCGACTCGCTGCAGCGCGAGGTCTGGCCGCTGATCGAGGCGGGCAGGGTGGCGCCGTCGATCTTCGCCGAGTTCGACCTCGCCGATGCCGCGAAGGCGCACGAGCTGATGGAGTCGTCCACGCACATCGGCAAGATCGTGCTGAAAGTGGCCGGGGGCTGAGCGCGGCTCGCGCGCGCCCGGCGCGGCGCCGCGCGCGGGTGCGCGCGCTCGCCCGCACGAACCCCGACCCGCCGTCGGGGCACGTCTGAGGCGAGCTGCGTGCGATCAGCGCGAGCCGTAGGCGGGCGCCGGGTAGGCCGCTTTCGCCGTCGCCACCGCGGGCGGATAGATCACCTCGGGGCCGTTGGGCATGTTCTGCATGATCGCGAACTCGTTCTTGTACTGCTTGCCGGTCTCGTCGATCTGGAATTCGCCCGTGACCGTGACGATCTTGCCGTTGAGCTTGAGCGCCGCTTCCTTGAGCTTCGCCGGTTCGAGCGACTGCGCACCCGCGATCATCTGTTCGGTGATCACGCCGGCGCCATAGGCGAGCGCGGTCTGGAAGTCGGCCGGGTAGGCGGCGCTCGGATGCAGCTTCTTGTAGCGATCGACCATCTGGGCCCGGTTCAGTCCGTGCGTGACCTTCCAGTTGATCTTGTCGTGCAGCAGCGTCTGGCTCAGCAGGTAGTGGGCGTCCTTGCCCGCCTGCTGCAGGAACTGCGGCTGCGAGGCGTAGACGAAGTACACCGCCTTGAACAGCACGTTCGCTTCGCGCAGCTGGCGCGCCATCGTCATCTGGTCGCCCTCGTAGGCGGTCGGGTAGAACGCGTCGGCGCCGCCGGCCCTCGCCTTCTGGATCAGGATGTTGAAATCCTTCGTGCCCTTGGCGAACTTCTCGTTCATCGTGATTTCCATGCCGAGCTGCTTGGCGAGCTCGACGGCGCCTGCCGTCAGCGAGGCCGGGAACGGCTCGTCGACGTAGGCGAAGGCGATCTTGCGCGCACCCATCGCGTGCAGCGCGCGCACGCCGTTCTGGCCGAGCAGCGAGCCCGCGATCTGGGTCGCGGAAACGATGTTCTTGAAGCCCTGCGCGTAGATCGAGTCCGCCGAAGCCGACCAGATGACCAGCATCTTGTTGTTGGTTTCGACCACGCTCGCGGCGGCGCTCGTGAGCGTCGAGCCGAACGGGCCGAACAGCAGGTCGCAGTTCTCCTCCTTGATCAACGTCTCGTAGACCTTGGGGATGGTCGTCTTGTCGCTGCGATCGTCGAGCTTGACCAGCTCGAACTTGCGCTTGCGCCCGCCGATGTCCACGCCGCCGCGGCCGTTCACGTCGTCGATCCAGATCTCCAGGCCGCGCAGGCCCGACTGCGCGGCGAGCGCGAAGGTGCCGGTCGACGACACCGTCATGCCGATGCGGATCGGGCGGTCGGCCTGCGCGTAGGCGCGCACCATCGGCGAGGAAAGCGCACCGGCTGCCAGCGCGGATTTCAGTAGCGATCTCTTGTCCATGGCTGTCTCCTTTGGAAAAGTTGGGGCTCTTCTTTCTAGGCGTCGATCCGGTAGTCTACCCATTCGGCGATCAGGTCGCGCAACGCCTGGTCCTTCGCGAACTGCTCGGCCGACCCGTCGACCTTGTTTCGGCCGAGCTCGAGCACGTAGACGTGGTCCGACACGCGCACGCACTGCCGCACGTTCTGGTCCACCAGCAGTACCGAGATGCCGTGCGAGGGCAAGGTCGAGATGAATTGGTAGATCTCGGCGCTCAGCTTCGGGGCCACCATCGCGGTCGGCTCGTCGAGCAGCACGACGCGCGGCTCGAGCGCGAGCGCGCGCGCCAGCTCCAGGAAGCGCTGCTGGCCGCCGCTCATCGCGCCCGCGGGGCGGGTGCGCTGGTCGCGCAGGATCGGGAACTGGGCGTAGGCGCGCTCGAGCGCGCGCTCGACGCGCGGCTTGTCCTTGCGAAAGATCCAGCACGCGAGCCGCAGGTTGTCCTCGACCGAGAGTTCGTTGAACAGGCTGCGGCTCTGCGGCACCATTGCCACGCCCTGGCCGATGAAGTCCCAGGGCGGCATCCCGGTCACGCGCCGGCCTTCGATGAAGACATCGCCCACCACCGGACGCAGCAGACCGTAGAGCGCGCGCAGCGCGGTCGACTTGCCCGCGCCGTTCGGGCCGATCACGCCGGTGATCGCGCCGGTGCGCACCGCGAGCGACAGCCCCTGAAGGATGCGAATGTCGCCGTGATAGGCGACGTCGACCGCGCGCAACTCCATCGCGTGCGCGGCCTGCGCCGTCTCGTTCGCGGCGGCGGCGCCGGCCGGCATGGGCTCAGTCGCCAAGGTAGGCCTCGATCACGGCGTGGTTGCTGCGGATCTCGTCGACACTGCCCTCGGCGATCACTCGGCCCTGGTTCATCGCGATCACCCGGTGCGAGAGCCGGTAGATCGAGGTGAGGTCGTGGCTGATCAGCAGCACCGTCTTGCCCTTGGCGGCCATCGCCTCGATGCGCTCGATCATGAAGTGGCACAGTTGCGGGTGAACCCCGGCGAAAGGCTCGTCGAGCATCACCACGCTCGGGTCGGGCATCAGCATGCGCGCCATCTCGAGCAGCTTCTGCTGCCCTCCCGAGAGTTCCTCGGCGTAACTGTGGCGCAAGTCGATCAGTCGCATCTGCTCGAGCATCGCCTCGGCGCGCTGCACCAGTTCGGCGTCCGGCAGGCGCTGATCGAGCACCGGCACCAGCAGGTTGTCGACCAGCGACATCCTGCCGAACACGCGCGGGATCTGGAAGGTGCGCCCCACGCCGCGGTGCGCGATCTCGTGCGGCGTGCGGCCGGTGACGTCGTGATCGCCGATCCGGATCTTGCCCTCGTCCGGGCGGTAGATCCCGCAGATGCAGTTCATCAGCGTGGTCTTGCCCGCGCCGTTGACGCCGATGATCCCCAGCACCGCGGCCGGCGGCGCGTCGAAGCTCGCGCCGTCGAGCGCGGTCAGGCCGCCGAAACGCTTGACCAGGCCGCGGACCTCGATCGTCGGCGTCATCGCATCGCCCGCCAGCCGAACAGGCCCGTGGGCCGCACCAGGATCGTGGCCACCAGGATCGCGAAGCCCACGATCTGCGCGAGCGCTTGCGCCAGGAACACCGACGCCATCTGCTCGGCGATGCCGTAGAACACGCCCGCGATCAGCGCGCCCACCGGATTGCCCAGTCCGCCCAGCACGATCACGATGAAGCCGATGATCGAGTACTCGGCCCCCGAGAACGGGCTGAACGCCGGGAACACCAGCGCGATCAGCACGCCGGTCATGCCCGCGATCGCAAACGCGATCGAGAACGCGAGCGCCGAGAGCCGCACGATGTTCACGCCGAAGATCTGGATCGCCTCGCGGTTCATCTGCGCGGCGCGCAGCGCCTTGCCGGGCAGCGTGCGAAACAGGAACCAGCCCATGATCAGGGTGATCACGACCGTGACCGCCAGCGCGTACAGGCGCGCGGTCGACACGTACACCGGCCCCACGGCCACCGAGATCGGCGAGAACGCGTAGTCGATCGAGCGCGAGTCCGCGCCGAACAGCAGCAGCATCACCGCCGCCAGCGCGATCGAGAACCCGTACATCAGCAGGAACGACATGATCTCGGGGTCGTCGCTGCGCGACAGGCGCGGAATGAGTGCGTAATACGCGACCCAGCCGAACCCGAAGAACGCCACCGCCGCGAGCGGCAGCGACAGCAGCGGCGGCAGCCCGAGCGCGCCGAACAGCATGTAGGCAAAGAACGATCCGCCGATCACCAGCTCGCCGTGCGCGAAGTTCACCACCCGCAGCACGCCGTAGAGCAGCGACAGGCTCAGGCCGAGCAGCGCGTACAGGCCGCCGACGATCACGCCGTTGACCAGTCCGTTGAGGATCAGGATCGACATCGCGGCCTCATGGAATGAACCGGCGCCACTGGGGGCGCGCGCGCAGCAAGGTGCCGACGATGCCGCGCGGCAGGAACAGCACCAGCAGCATCACCGCCACGCCGAGGATCAGCAGGTTGATCAGCGGAAATCGCCGCCAGACGATTTCGTCGAGCCACGACATCGCGATCGCGCCCACGATCGGGCCGGTCACGGTGCCCAGGCCGCCGGCGACGGCGTAGATCACCGTCTTGGCGGTGATCAGCGTGTTGAACGCGGTCTCGGTGTCGACCACGTTCGTGTACCAGGCCTCGATGCCGCCGCACACCGCGGGGAAGAACGCGGCGATCATCCAGCCCTGCAGGCGAACGCGGCCGACGTTCACGCCCATCATGTCGGCGGCTTCCGCGTCGTCGCGCACGGCGCGCAGCGCCTTGCCCAGCCGCGAGCGCGAGAGCCACAGGATGCACGCCAGCGCGACCAGCATCACCACCATCATCATGTAGAACGCCTGCAGCGGCTCGGCCCGGCTGCCCAGCTGCAGGCCGAAGCTCCCGCCCGTGATCTGCTCGGGCATGTTCGAGATCGTGAGCCGGCAGATTCCGGCGAGCGCGAGGCTCACGATCGCGAAGTAGATTCCCGACAGGCGCAGCGTCGGCGCGAAGAGCAGGCTCAGCAGCACGCCCGCCACCCCCGAGAGCGGCAGCGCGAGCAGGATCGACACGCCGAGCTTCTTCACCAGGATCGCGGTCGTGAACGACCCCACGCCGTAGAACGCGACGTAGCCGAAGGGCATGTAGCCGGAGAAGCCCGAACTGACGTTGAATGCCGAGGCCATCGTGATCCACAGCATCATGTAGAAGTGGAAGGCCATGTTGAGCTCGAGCACCGGCACCAGCAGGAAGTACGCGGTGACGACGACGGCGAGCACCGCCGCAACACGCCGATAGATGCGCTCGCCGCGCGCGCGGTCACCGGCCGAGTCGGGGGTTGTCGATTGGGTCATCGGCGAGACTGTATCCGAAGCTCGCTGCAAGACAAACCGCTTGGCGCGCCGCGCGTTCTATTCGATGCCGAGCGCGCCGAGCGCCGGATGCGCGCGGTGCGCGCCCGTGGCGCTCTCGTACGCCTGCCCCAGCGCGAGCACGGTTCGCTCGGCGAAGGGTTTGCCCACGATCTGGATGCTCGCCGGGAGCCCCGCCACCAGGGCCGTCGGCTGGGAGAGCGCGCACAGTCCGAGGTAGTTCGCAGGCCGGGTCAGGTAGCCCGGGATCGGCGAGGCTTCGTCCACCTCGGCAACCGGCGTGGCGGTGATCGCGATCGTCGGCAGCAAGATCGCGTCGAACGGTTCGAACCAGCGCGCGAACTCGGCCCGACGCTGCGCCATCTGCCGCAGCACCTCGGCGTACTCGCCGGCAGCGAAATCGCGCGCGGCCAGGATGCGCGCGCGCACCGCGGGTCCGAGCGGCACCTGCGGATTCTCGACGTACGCGCGGTGCAGCGCGAAGGCCTCCGAGGCGATGATGCGCCCCGCGGGCACCGACAGCTCGAAGTACCAATCGGGCAAGCGCGCGGGAACGAGTCGCGCGCCCAGCGATTCGAATGCGCGCGCGGCCGCCTGCCAGGCCGCGGTCACGCCGGGATCCATGGACGACGGCAGTTGCGAGGCGTCGGGCAGCGCGATGCGCATGCCGCGCACGTCGCCCGGCTCCCTTGCGAAGCGCTCGAGCGGCTGCGCGAGCGTGGTCGGGTCGCGCGGGTCGGGCGCCGCGAGCGCGTCGAGCAGCAGCGCGCAGTCGCGCACGCAACGCGCCATCGGTCCGATCGAGTCCAGCGTCCAGCTGAGCATGCCAGTGGCATGCAGGCTGATCCGCCCGAAGGTGACCTTCAGGCCGGTCAGGCCGTTGAACGCGCAGGGAATGCGCACCGATCCGCCGGTGTCGCTGCCGATGCCCGCCGGCGCGAGGCCTGCGGCCACCGCCACCGCGGTGCCGCTCGAGGAACCGCCCGGCACGCGATGCACCGCGAGGTCCCAGGGATTGCGCGGCGTGCCCATCAACGGGTTCGTGCCCCAGCCGCCGAACGCGAACTCGGTCAGGCGCACCTTGCCCAGCGGCACCATCCCCGCGGCGAGCAGCCGCTCGACGGTCGCGGCGGTCTCGACGGCCACGCGCTTCTCGAAGTGCTTGGAGCCGAGCGTGCACACGCGTCCCTCGATGTCGAGCAGGTCCTTGAGCGCGATCGGCAGCCCGTGGAGCGGCCCCAGCGGAAGGCGCGCCGCGCGCGCCTGGTCGGCCGCGCGGGCCAGCGCGCGCGCCTCGTCGCCGTAGACCTCGATGAACGCGTGCAGCGTGCCGTCGGCGCGCCCGATGCGATCGAGCAGCGCCTCGGTGATCTCCAGCGAGGACGCCTCGCCTCGGCCGACCAGCCCCGCGAGCTCGGTAAGGGTGTTCCATGCGATGCTCATCGTCTCCTCCTCGTTTCGTCGCGCATCCTGGCCAGCGGCGCTGCGTGCGGGCTAGCGGCGTCGCGTTCGCGCGGCCGCCCATGCCATGCCCGGGGTCCGGTCGCCTTTTCCCGCAAACGGCGCGCGCAACGGCGCAGCCGCTCAGTTCGCGGCTTGCAGCACCGAGGCGAGCAGCACCGCGCAGCCCGCGGCGAGATCCTCGGGCGTCGCGCTCTCGATCTCGTTGTGGCTGATGCCGCCCTCGCAGGGCACGAAGATCATCGCGCACGGGCAGGTGCGCGCCACGTAGACCGCGTCGTGGCCGGCGCCGCTCGCGAGGCGCATCACCGGGTGGCCCAGCGCGCGCGCGTTGGCCTCGATCGCGCTCACCAGTCTCGGCTCGAAGGCGCAGGGCGGGAAGTGCACCACCTCGCGCATCGTGACCTCGACGCCGTCCTCGGCGGCGATGCGCTGCACGCTCGCTCGGAGCTGCTCGGCCATCGCCCAGAGGGTGGCCTCGCTCGCGTTGCGCAGGTCGACGCTGAACTCCACCCGGCCCGGGATCACGTTGCGCGAGTTCGGGTGCACGAACATCTGCCCGACGGTGCCGCGCGCGTAGTCCGGCGAGCCCGCCGCGATCCGGCGCACCTCGATCACCAGCCGCGATGCGGCCAGCAGCGCGTCGCGGCGCATCTCGATCGGCGTCGGGCCGGCGTGCGCGTCCTGCCCGGTGACCACGACGTCGAACCAGCGCTGGCCGAGCGCGCCCTCGACCGCGCCGATCGTCATGCCCTCGCGCTCGAGCACCGGGCCCTGCTCGATGTGGGGCTCGAAGTAGGCGGCGAATCGCGGCGCCGTGGCGCTGCCCGCGTAACCGATCGCGGCCAGCGCCTCGCCCACGCTCACGCCGTCGCGATCGCGCTGGGCCAGGCAGTGCTCGAGCGTGAACGCCCCGCAGTAAACGCCCGAGCCCATCATCACCGGCGTGAAGCGCGTGCCTTCCTCGTTGGTCCAGATCGCCACCGCGACCGGTCGCTCGGTCTGCGCTCCGGCATCGTTGAGCGCGCGCACCACTTCCAGTCCGGCGAGCACGCCGTAGTTGCCGTCGAACTTGCCTCCCGAGGGCTGGGTGTCGACATGGCTGCCGATCGCCACCGGGCGATCCGCAGGGTCCGCGGCCGGCATCCCCTGGGCGTCCAAGCCGTTGCCGCGCCGCCCGCGCCGAATGCCGAAGACGTTGCCGATCGCGTCGATCCGGATCTCGCAGCCGGCCTCGCGCAGCCAGCCCACCACGAGATCGCGCCCCTGGCGGTCGAGGTCGGTGAGCGTGAGCCGGCGCACGCCGCCCTTGGGCGTCGCGCCGATTCGCGCCAGCGTCATCAGGCTGTCCCAGAGGCGCGCGCCGTCGATGCGCGCGGGCGCCGATCGCTCGCCGGCCGCGCCGCGCGCGACTCGGGAGTCCGGGCTGGCCTGGGTGGGGGGAACCGTTGCCGACATGTTTGCCTCCGTCCGAACCCGGGATTCTCGCAGGAAACCGCGAGAGTGGGCCCCACGAACGCAGCCTTTCGCGCTCCGCCGCGAAGCTCAGCTGCCGAGCGCGCGCCCGATCACGATCCGCTGGATGTCGTTGGTGCCCTCGTAGATCTTGCTGCCGCGCACGCACCGGTAGATGCGCTCGACGCCCGTATCCTCGACGTACCCCATGCCGCCGAAGGTCTGCATCGCGTCCGAGCAGATTCTCTCGGCCGCTTCGGTGGCGTGCAGCTTGGCCATCGATGCCTCGGCCAGGCAGGGTTCGCCGGCG
>DATCZK010000014.1:0-31360 GCA_036525975.1 Burkholderiaceae bacterium
CGGCCACGGCCACGGCCACGACCACGGCCACGGCCACGACCACGGCCACGACCACGGCCACGACCACGGCCACGACCACGAAGGCGCGCCCGTACAACCGCCGCGCGAGCTGACGAAGGAAGCGATTTACGTCGTGGAGAAGATGTCGCACGGCTTCAGGCGCATGGGTCGCGCTTCGGGCGGCGGGTTCTACGAGTACGGGCCGGATCAGGCGCCCGCGTTGTGGCCGGGGCTCAAGCAGTTCGAGCGCCGCTCGCGAAAGCTCACCCAGCGCGACGTTGAAGACCGCCTGAGGTATTCGCAGTTGCTGGCGAACGAGCGTCTCGGACGCTCCGGCACCCACGGCCTGGGCAGCGCTTCCTCGCTGGTCTCAGAGATCGGATTCGCCAGCTTCGCGCAGAGGTGCGCTGAGCTGCGCGCAGCCTACGGAGATCGATTCACCCTGCCGCCCGCGCTTCGCGACCGGTACGAACGCCAGGGGGGGCCGCAAGCGTGACGCAGGTCTCGGTCTGCCGCCAGGGGCCCGTCACGATCGTGACACTCTCGCGCCCCGAGGCGCGCAATGCGGTCGACCGGCCAACCGCCGAGGCCCTCGCCAGCGCCTTCGAGGCCTTCGACGCCGACCCGCAGGCGCGCGTGGCGGTATTCCACGGCGCGCACGGGCATTTCTGCGCAGGAGCCGACCTGCGTGCGCTGGCAGACGAATCGCGGCGCAACCGGATCGAGCCGCAGGGCAACGCGCCGATGGGGCCCACCCGGATGCTGCTGTCGAAACCCGTGATCGCCGCCATCTCCGGCTACGCGGTTGCCGGAGGCCTCGAGCTCGCGCTCTGGTGCGACATGCGCGTGATCGAGAAGTCGGCGATCCTCGGGGTGTTCTGTCGTCGCTTCGGAGTGCCTCTGATCGACGGCGGTACGGTACGGCTGCCCCGGCTCATCGGCCTGTCGCGCGCGCTCGATCTGATCCTCACCGGGCGCGCGCTCGGCAGTGACGAGGCGCTGTCGTTCGGCCTGGCCAACCGCGTGGTGCCCGACGGCGACGCGCTCGCCAGCGCGACCCGGCTCGCCGCCGAGTTGGCAGCGCTGCCGCAGACCTGCATGCGCAACGACCGTCTCTCCGCCTACGAGCAGTTCGGGCTCACGCTCGACGAGGCGCTCGCCAACGAGTTCAGGCACGGCGCCGCCACGATGGCCAGCGGCGAGCCGTTGCAGGGGGCGGCGGCATTCTCCGCGGGCGCCGGGCGCCACGGCGCTGCGCGCGCTGGCCCCGAACCGCAATCCGCCTCCTAGAAGACCCGCACCGACATGCCCCGATCGAACAAACAGCTTCACCAGTGGAACGAACCCGTGGCGCCGCGCCCTGCCGCGACGGTGCTCCTCGTGCGCGATGCCGAAAGCGGCTTCGAAGTGCTGATGACGCGCCGTTCGAGCGCCGCGAGTTTTGCGCCGGGCGCGTTCGTGTTCCCGGGCGGCGCGCTGGATCAGGCCGACGCCTCGCCCGAGGCCGGCGCGCTGAGCCTCGCGCGCGAGACCCAGTCGGATGAACAGCGGGCATTCTCGATCGCGGCGATACGCGAGGCCTTCGAGGAGCTGGGCGTGCTCCTCGCCTACCGCGCCGACGGATCGCTCGCCGACAGCACCGACGTGAAGCGACTGGAGCGCGCCGGCCGCGATTTTCTCGCCCAGATCGGGCAGTTCGGATACCGCCTTGCGGTGGACCAGGTCTGGTGGCTGTGCCACTGGATCACCGATCGCGACCTGCCCAAGCGCTTCGACGCGCGCTTCTTCGTGGCCCGCATGCCGCAGGGCCAGGTGCCCGTAGCCGACGAAGGCGAAACCTTCGAACCGGTCTGGGTGGCGCCCGCCGACGCGCTCGCTCGCCACGCGCGCGGCGAGTTCGAGATGATCTTCCCCACCATTCGAACGCTGCGCCGCCTCGCCGGGATCCCCACCGTGCAAGACCTGCTCGCGGCTTGCACCACGGAACGCCCGCTCTTTCTCTCGTGCCCCCGCGCCGGACGCATCAACGGCGCGGTCGAGCGCTTCTCCGAGCACGAGTTGCCCTACGGAGAGCTGGAGCTCGTGGCGCCCGATGGGCGTGTCGTGCACTCGCTCGACTGGCAGCACGAGCAACCCGTGCAGCTGCTGTCGAACGTGCGCCGGCTCACGGCCCCGAACCCCGGTCGAATGACGGGGCCCGGAACCAACACCTATATCGTCGGGGAGCCCGGAGCCTACGCGGTGATCGACCCGGGGCCCGACGTGCCCGCGCACATCGAGCGCATTGCCGCATTGGTGGGAGACGGATTGCGCTACATCCTGTGCACGCACGCGCACCCCGACCACGCGCCGGGCGCCGCGCCGTTGCGCGAAATCACCGGCGCTCCGATCCTGGGCGCGCCCTCGGGCCCGCACTTTCGCAGCGAGTGGGCGTTCGTGCCCGAACGCACGCTGGTCGACGGCGAACGTCTCTCGCTGGGCGACACCACGCTGCGCGTGCTGCACACGCCGGGGCACGCCTCGAACCACCTGTGTTTCCTGCTCGAGGAGGATCGCCTGCTGCTCTCGGGCGATCACATCAACAACGGCTCCACGGTGGTGATCGACCCGCCCGACGGCAACATGGCCGCCTACCTCGTCGCGCTCGAGCGCCTGCTCACGGAACCTTTCGACTACATCCTGCCCGCGCACGGCTGGGTGCTGGGCTTCGCGCACGACGCGATCAGGCAGCTGATCGCGCACCGCATGGGTCGCGAGGCGAAAGTGCTCGCGGCGCTGCGCAACGCGCCCGGTGCCACGGTGGAGGAACTCGTGCCGCCCGTGTACAAGGAGGTGGACCGGATGCTCTACCCGGTCGCGGCGCGCTCGCTGCTCGCGCACCTGGAAAAGCTGCTCGCCGACGGCATGGCCGCCGTCGAGGACGATCGCTGGCGCGCGCTAGAGGGGTAGAACGAGCGGCGCGCGGCCAGGTCGCGCGCCGGTGACAAAACGGGCGCCGTCGCGGCGCCCGTTGCTCGCAGACCGCGGAATCAGCCGTTCTGCGACGCCGCGGCGGAGGCCGCGTCATCGGCCGCGGCGGCCTTCATCGACAGGCGCAGGCGACCCTTGTCGTCCGCCTCGATCGCCTTCACCCGGATCTGCTGGCCTTCCTTGAGGTAGTCCGACACCTGGTTGACGCGCTCGTTGGCAATCTGCGAGACGTGCAGCAGGCCGTCGCGTCCGGGAAGCACCTGCACGATGGCGCCGAAATCGAGGATCTTGAGCACGGTGCCCTCGTAGATCTTGCCGATTTCCACCTCCGCCGTGAGGTCGCTGATCATCTGCTGCGCCTTCTTCGCGGCTCCGGCGTCCACGGCAGCGATCGTGATCGTGCCGTCGTCCTGGATGTCGATCGTCGTTCCGGTCTGCTCGGTGATCTGGCGGATCGTGGCGCCGCCCTTGCCGATCACGTCGCGGATGCGCTCGGGGTTGATCTTCATCGTGTACATGCGCGGCGCGAAGTCCGACAGCTCGGTGCGGGCACCGCCGATCGCGTTCTTCATCAGCCCCAGGATGTGCAGCCGGCCCTCGCGCGCCTGCGCCAGCGCCACCTGCATGATTTCCCTCGTGATGCCCTGGATCTTGATGTCCATCTGCAGCGCCGTGATGCCGCTGTCCGTGCCGGCCACCTTGAAATCCATGTCGCCGAGGTGATCCTCGTCGCCCAGGATGTCGGTGAGCACCGCGAAGCGGTTCTCTTCCTTGATCAGGCCCATGGCCACGCCGGCCACGTGCGCCTTGATCGGCACGCCCGCGTCCATCAGCGCGAGGCATCCGCCGCACACCGAGGCCATGGAAGACGAACCGTTGGACTCGGTGATCTCCGAGACCACGCGCAGCGAATAGGCGAACTCCTCGGCGGTGGGCAGCAGCGGGCGAATCGCGCGCTTGGCGAGGTTGCCGTGGCCGACTTCGCGGCGCTTGGTGAAGCCGAAGCGGCCCGTCTCGCCGGTGGAGAACGGCGGGAAGTTGTAGTTGAACATGAAACGCTCGCGATACTCGCCCGCGATCGCGTCGATGATCTGCTCGTCGCGCGAGGTGCCCAGGGTGGCTGCCACGATCGCCTGCGTCTCGCCGCGCGTGAACAGCGCCGAGCCGTGCGCGCGCGGGAGCACGCTGGTGCGGATCGCGATCGGGCGCACGGTGCGCGTGTCGCGCCCGTCGATGCGGGGCTCGCCCGAGAGAATCTGGCCGCGAACGATCCGCGACTGGATGTCGAACAGGATGTTGTTCACCGTGTTGGCGTCGGGCGCGTCGGCGCCTGCGGCCACGGCCTCCTCGGCCACCTTCGCGGCCACCGACTCCTCCACCTCGCGAACCTTGTGGGTGCGTTCCTGCTTGTTGCGCGACTTGTAGGCCTCGACCATGGGCGCCTCGGCGAGCGCGCCGATGCGCGCGATGAGCGCCTCGTCCTTGGCGACGGGCTTCCAGTCCCACTCCGGCTTCCCGCCCATGGCCACGAGCTCGTGGATCGCGTCGATCGCGGTCTGCATCTGCTCGTGCCCGAACATCACGGCACCGAGCATCACGTCTTCGGGCAGCTCGTGCGCCTCGGACTCCACCATCAGCACGGCCTGGTCGGTTCCCGCCACGACCAGGTCGAGCTTGCTCGACTCCATCTCGGTGGCGCTGGGGTTGAGCACGTACTGGCCGTCGACGTAGCCCACGCGCGCTGCGCCGATCGGACCGTTGAACGGCAGGCCCGCGATCGCCAGCGCCGCCGACGCGCCGATCATCGCCGGGATGTCGGAGTCCACTTCGGGGTTGCGCGAGAGCACCTGCACGACGACCTGCACTTCGTTGTAGAAGGCGTCGGGAAAGAGCGGCCGGATCGGACGATCGATCAGGCGGCAGATCAGGATTTCGCGTTCGGTGGGTCGGCCTTCGCGCTTGAAGAAGCCGCCCGGGATGCGGCCCGCGGCGTAGAACTTCTCCACGTAGTCCACGGTGAGCGGGAAGAAATCCTGCCCGGCACGCGGCGCCTTGGCCGCGGTGACTGCGGCGAGAACCACCGTGTCGTCCATGTTAACGAGCACGGCACCGTTGGCCTGGCGGGCGATTTCGCCCGTTTCCAGCGTCACGGTGTTGCTGCCCCAGCTGAATGTTTTCTTTGCGATATCAAACACTTGAATTGTTCCTTTCAACATTGCCCGCGCGGTGAGTCCGGCGGCGCGGTTCGCCCCTGCGACCAGCCGGCAGAGCGGAAAACACGAAAAGCCCGCGACCTTCGTTGGTCAGCGGGCTCGCCCTGGTCGGCCTCGATTGTTTCGTCCTCGCCGCGCTCAGTTGCGCAGCCCCAGCTTCTCGATCAGCGCCTTGTAGCTCGCGGCGTTCGTGCTCTTGAGGTAGTCGAGCAGCTTGCGCCGCCGGCTCACCATCTTGAGCAGCCCGCGCCGCGAGTGGTGGTCCTTGGCGTGCACCTTGAAGTGCTCGGTGAGATCGGTGATCCGGGCGGTGAGAAGCGCCACCTGGACTTCGGGCGAGCCGGTGTCGCCTTTCGCACGCTGGAATTCGGCGACGATTTTCGCCTTGTCGATGTCTACAACGCTCATGATTTCCCTTTCCTTCACTTGCGGCTTCGCCGGGATGCGGGCCGTGCTGGTTGACGCGGTGCCGGCGCGATCTTGCGCGCCACCTCGCTGGCTAGCGGCCGCTTCGGCCGCAAAGCCCGCGAAGTATAGACGAAAAGCGCTCGGCCGGCACGCGCCCGGGGGCGCGCAGCCGCGTGCCGCTCAGATCGTCCCGGTCTGGGGGTTGAGCCGGTCGTCGCGCGAGTGCAGCTTGTTCAGCGCGCCCAGGTAGGCCTTGGCCGAGGCGATCACGATGTCCGGGTCGGCCCCGACCCCGTTCACGATGCGCCCGCCCTTGCCCAGGCGCACCGTGACCTCGCCCTGGGATTCGGTGCCCGTGGTGATTGCATTGACCGAGTACAGCAGCAGCTCGGCGCCCGATTTCACCTTCGCCTCGATCGCCTTGAGCGTGGCGTCCACCGGGCCGTTGCCGTCGGACTCGCTCACCTCCTCGGTGCCGTCGATCGCGAACGTGACGCGAGCGTGGGGGCGCTCGCCGGTCTCGGAGTGTTGCGCCATCGAAATCAGCCGGTAGTGCTCGTCCGCTTCCTGGTGCACCGACTGGTCCGACACCAGCGCCTGGATGTCCTCGTCGAAGATCTCGCTCTTGGCGTCGGCGAGGTCCTTGAACCGCTGGAACGCCGCGTTCACCTCGGTCTCGGACTCGAGCTCGATGCCCAGCTCCTGCAGCCGCTGCTTGAACGCGTTTCGCCCCGAGAGCTTGCCCAGCACGATCTTGTTGGCCGTCCAGCCCACGTCTTCGGCGCGCATGATCTCGTAGGTGTCGCGCTGCTTGAGCACGCCGTCCTGGTGGATTCCCGAGGCGTGCGCGAACGCGTTCGCGCCCACGACCGCCTTGTTCGGCTGCACCATGAAGCCGGTGATGCTCGAGACCAGCTTGGAGGTGGGCACGATCTGGGTCGTGTCGATGCCCACGTCGAGATCGAAGAAGTCGCGCCGCGTGCGCACCGCCATCACGATCTCCTCGAGCGAGGTGTTGCCCGCGCGCTCGCCCAGCCCGTTGATCGTGCACTCCACCTGGCGAGCCCCCGCCATCACGCCGGCCAGGGAATTGGCAACCGCCATGCCCAGGTCATTGTGGCAGTGCACCGACCAGACCGCCTTGTCGGAATTGGGAATGCGCTCGCGCAGGCTCCTGATCAACCCCGCGAAGCGCTCCGGCACGGCGTAGCCCACCGTGTCGGCGATGTTGATCGTGCGCGCGCCCTCGTCGATCACCGCCTCGAGCACCCGGCACAGGAAGTCGACGTCGCTGCGGCTGCCGTCTTCGGGCGAGAACTCGATGTTGTCGGTGAACTTGCGCGCGAACCGCACCGCGAGCCGCGCCGCCTCGAACACCTGGTCGGGCGTCATCCGCAGCTTCTTTTCCATGTGCAGCGCCGAGGTTGCGATGAAGGTGTGGATGCGCATCGACTTGGCGCCCGCCAGCGCGTCGGCCGCGCGCGAGATGTCGCGGTCGTTGGCGCGCGCGAGCGAGGCCACGGTGGAGTCCTTGATCGCGTCGGCGATCGCGCGCACCGCCTCGAAGTCGCCGTTGGACGACGCCGCGAAGCCCGCCTCGATCACGTCCACGCGCAGCTTCTCGAGCTGCTTGGCGATGCGCAGCTTTTCCTCGCGCGTCATCGAGGCGCCCGGGCTCTGCTCGCCGTCGCGAAGGGTGGTGTCGAAGATGATCAGCTTGTCGGACATCGGAATGCTCCTTGGTCTGCCTCCCTCGTGGGGTGGCCGCGGTGCTGCAGGGGGATGGGGGGTAGGGGAATTTAGCGCGCGAGGCGCAGTAGCAGCGCTGCGAGAAGCAGGCCGCTCTTCGCAGGCAGGGCCGGCGAAGCGGTAAACGCATTGAAGCTGGCGCGGAAGATGGCCATGCCGGAAATATAGTGCCTTTCCACCGAAGGCGCAACCACGCGCCCGGCGCCCGCGCCGCGGGCGCGAAACCGTGCGCGCGCGAAACCATGCGCGCGCGTGCCTGCTTCAGGTGCGCGGCAACGTCACCCCGGTTTGCCCCTGGTACTTGCCGCCGCGGTCCTTGTACGAGATCTCGCAGACCTCGTCGGACTCGATGAAGATCACCTGCGCGCAGCCTTCGTTGGCGTAGATCTTGGCGGGCAGCGGCGTGGTGTTGGAGAACTCGAGCGTCACGTGACCGTCCCACTCGGGCTCGAGCGGCGTGACGTTGACGATGATTCCGCAACGCGCATACGTGGACTTTCCCAGGCAGATCGTGAGCACGTTGCGCGGTATGCGGAAGTACTCCACCGTGCGCGCCAGCGCGAACGAGTTGGGCGGGATGATGCACACGCCGCCCTTGAAGTCGACGAAGGAGTTCGGGTCGAAGGCCTTCGGGTCGACGATCGTGCTGTTGATGTTGGTGAAGATCTTGAACTCGTCGGCGCAGCGGATGTCGTAGCCGTAGCTCGAGGTGCCGTACGAGACGATGCGCTTTCCGTCCACGCTTCGCACCTGCCCGGCCTCGAAGGGCTCGATCATTCCCTGTGCCGCCATGCGGCGAATCCACTTGTCCGACTTGATGCTCATCGCGTGATCCGGTTCGTGTCTGCTGGAGGGGCGCCCTCGCGCGCACTGCGCGCAGGGGCAAGCCTCGTATTCTAGCGGCCGCGCCGATGGCGCGAGCGCGCACGACGCGGGCTAGCGAGGCCGGGCATCGCGCGCGACGGCCGCACGCGCGATCACCATCGTTCCGTTCGCGGCGTAGGCCGGCTGCACCGCGATCGCGTAGGCCCATTGCAGGTCGGACGGGTTCAGGAACCGCTTCGGCTCACCGAACCGCGGCTCGTCGCCGCGACGCAGAAGGAGCACGCGATCGGCCACCTGCAGGGCGTGGTTGGGGTCGTGGGTGGAGAAGACCACTGCCAGCCCGCCGTCGGCGAGCGCGCAGAGTCGATCGAGCACGCGCGCCTGGTTGGCCAGGTCGAGGCTCGCCGCGGGCTCGTCGAGCAGCAGGACGCGGGCGCGCTGCACGAGCGCGCGCGCGATCGCGGCGAGCTGGTGCTCGCCGCCCGAGAGCTGCGAAAGGCGGCGCGCCGCGAGCGCGCCCAGCCCCATGTCGTCGATCGCGGCGCGCGCCCGATCGCGGTCCTCGCTCGAGGGCGAGGAGAATACGCCGGCGCGCCCGAGCGCACCGAGCATCACGTACTCGGTGAGGCTGAAGTCGAAGCCCGACCCCGGGTGCTGCGGCACCCAGGCCACGCTCCGGGCGAGTTCGCTGGGCGAGAGCGCGGCCAGCGCTCGGCCCGACCAGGACACCGCGCCGCCCAGGCTCGGCATGGCGCCGAGCAAGGTGCGAAACAGCGTCGTCTTGCCCGCTCCGTTGGCGCCGAGCACTGCGAGGATCGATCCCGCCGCCAGCTCCAGCGACACGGCTCCACCGAGGGCCTCGCCACCCGGACCGTAGCGCAGCCCCTCCACCCGAAGCACGGATTCAGCGCGTCCGTTCATCGGAGACCCTCACGATCAGCAGGAACAGCGCCGGCGCGCCCACGAGCGCGGTGAGCACGCCCGGGGGGAGCTCGATCGCCGCGGCGGTGCGCCCGATCGCGTCGATCGCCACCATCAGCGTCGCGCCGAGCAGCATCGACACGGGCAGCGCCGCGCGAAACGAACTGCCCACCAGCAGGCGCGCCGCGTGCGGCACCACCAGCCCCACCCAGCCGATCACGCCGGACACGGCAACGCAGGCCGCGGTGGCCAGCGTGGCCCCGCCCACCAGCGCCGCGCGCACGCCCGCGGGCGCGATTCCGATCGAACGCACTTCGTCGTCGGACAGCGCGAGCGCGTCGGCGCGCCACCGCCACAGCACCAGCGGCACGAAACCGAGCGCCGAGCCGAGCGCGAGCCAGACGAGTTCGCGCGGCCCGATGCCGGCGAAGCTTCCCATCAGCCAGAAGGTGATCGCGGGCAGCTGGCCGCGCGGGTCGGCGGCGATCTTCACGAGCGCGATCAGCGCGCCCAGCAGGCTGGCGATCGCGATGCCGCTGAGCAGCAGGCTGAGCAGCCGGTCGCGAAGCGCCAGCCGGCGCGCCACCAGGTACACGACCCCGACCGTGACCAGCCCCCCCGCAAACGCGAGCAGATGGATCGCGGCCAACGACCAGCCGAGAAACATGCCGAGCACCGCGCCGAGCGCCGCACCCGCCGACACGCCGAGCAGGTCGGGCGAGGCGAGCGGATTGCGAAAGCAGGCCTGCAGCGCGAGTCCGGCGGCGGCGAGCGCGGACCCCACGATTGCCGCCGCCGCAACGCGCGGCGCGCGGATTTCCCAGAACACCGCGGCCGACGCCGATGCAGGCTCGGCCGTGCTCGCCGCGAAGCGCTCGCCGATCAGCGCTGCAATCTGCGCCGGCGTGAGCGGGTAGCTGCCCGAGCCCAGCGCAACGACGAACGCCGCCACGAGCACGAAGAGCAGCAGGAACTGGAGCGGAAGCGAGCGCACCGGCACACTGTATCAAGGTCGCCGCGCGCCGCGGGGTTCGGGGCGGCGGGCCTGTGGACGAGAGGCGGCCGCGCGCAGCGGGGCGCGCCCGCGCCGTGGGACAATGCCGGCACGATGAGAACGAAGGACAGCACGAGCGTGAGCATCCGGCTGCGGTTCAGCCTGCAGGCGCGGATCGGTCCGGGCAAGATCGCGCTTCTCGAGGGCGTGGCGCGCACCGGGTCGATTGCGGCGGCCGGGCGCGAACTGGGGATGTCGTACCGAAGGGCCTGGCTGCTGATCGACTCGCTCTCGGGGATCTTCGCCGAACCGGTGATCGTGACCGCTGCCGGCGGCAGCCACGGTGGCGGGTCGCAGCTCACCGCGCTGGGCGAGCAGCTCGTGGCGGCATTTCGCGCGGCCGAACGCGACGCGCAACGCGCCGTGGCCAAGCACTTCAGCGAACTGCTGCCGCGCATCCAGCTCGACGACGAGGGGCCCGCCGGGCCCGACGCGTGAACCCGGCCTCGCGCTGACCGAACCGCGCTGCGGTGGCCCGGTGGCGGTGGCCCGGTGGCGGATGCCCGGTGGCGGATGCCCGGTGGCGGTGGCCCGGTCGCGGTGGCCCGGTCGCGGTGGCCCGGTCGCGGTGGCCCGGTGGCGGTGGCCTCCTCGTGGTGCGCGACCTCGCCCTCAGCGCCCGATGGCCGCCTTGCGGACCCGCGCCAGCGCGAGCGCACGCTCGTCGAGCGCCACCGCCTTGACCATTGCGAACACGTCGTCGCCGGCGTCGAGCCCCAGTTCGTCCACCGACAGCCGCGTGACCAGCGCGACCAGCGTGCCGGCGCCTCGAAGCCCCAGCTCCACGCGCGCGAGCGCACCCGCGTCGCGGTCGATCGCCACGATCCGCCCGAGCAGCACGGTGCGAAAGCTCACGTCGCGCGGGCGCTGCACCGCCAGGCCGACGTCGATCGCGCGCATCACCACCCGATGGGCCTCGCCGCGCCTGCCGACGATGCCGGGCAGGCTGATCGTGCCCGCGGGATGCTCGAGCTTCGTGATCTGATACTGCTCGTCGTGTTCGCGCACCGTGGCCTCGACCACCGACACGGCCGAGAATCGCCCCTGCGACGCGGCGCCCCACGCGGGCGCGAGCAGGGCCTGCGGCGGCCCCTGCGCCGCGACGCGCCCGCGATCGAGCACGACCACGTGGTTGGCGAGCCGCGCAACCTCGTCGATCGCGTGCGAAACGTAGACGAAGGGCACGCCCAGTTCGCTGTGCGTGCGCTCGAGGAAGGGCAGGATCTCGAGCCTGCGTTCGTCGTCGAGCGAGGCCAGCGGCTCGTCGAACAGCAGCAGCCTCGGCGACGAGAGCAGCGCGCGGCCAATCGCCACCCGCTGCCTCTCGCCGCCCGACAGGCCGCGCGGCATGCGGTCGAGCAACGCCTCGATGCCCAGCAGCTCGGCGATCGCGTCGAGCCGCGGTCGCGGGGCGTGGCGGGTCGCGAAGCGCGTTGCGTACAGAAGGTTGCCGCGCACGCTGAGGTGCGGAAAGAGCAGCGCGTCCTGGAACACGAAACCCACGCGCCTGCGGTGCGCCGGCACGAAGACGCCGCGCGCGGTGTCGACCAGCAACTCGCCGTCGAGGCTGAACACGCTGCGCGTTGCCCGCGCGAGCCCGGCCATCACGGCGAGCACGGTGGACTTCCCCGATCCGGACGGGCCGAACAGCGCGACCGCCCCCGCGGCGGTCTCGAACGCGACCTCCAGCTCGAAGGCGCCCCGGCGAAGGCTCGCCTCGAAGCGGATCACGCCTCGCTCCCGCGCGCCGCGCGCCGCGCCAGCACCTCCGAGACCGCGAGCGCGACCAGCGAGATCGCGACCGCGATCAGCGTCAGGCGCAGCGCGCCGGCATCGCCGTCGGGCGACTGCGTGTAGGCGTAGATCGCCAGCGCAATGGTCTGGGTCTCGCCGGGAATGTTCGAGACGAAGGTGATGGTGGCGCCGAACTCGCCAAGAGCCTTCGCGAATCCGAGCACGGCGCCCGCGATGATCCCCGGCACCGCGAGCGGCAGCGTCACGGTGGCGAACACCCACGCGGGCGAGGCGCCCAGCGTTGCCCCCGCCTGCTCGAGCCGCGGGTCGATCGCCTCGAAGCCGAGGCGGATCGCGCGCACCATCAGCGGAAATCCCATCACCGCGCAGGCGAGCGCGGCGCCGGTCCAGCGAAACGCCAGCACGACGCCGAATGCCTGCTCCAGAAACGCGCCGATCGGCCCGCGCCGCCCGAAAGCGAGCAGCAGCAGGTAGCCGGTGACCACCGGGGGCATCACCAGCGGCAGGTGCACGACACTGTTGAGCACGAGCCGCCCGGGGAAATCGCGGCGCGCGAGCAACCAGCCCACGGCGATCGCCGGCGCCAGCGAGCCGAGGGTGGCCCAGCCCGCCACCTTCAGGCTCAGGGCGATCGCCTCGAGTTCGTCGGGGGTGAGCGCAACCATTGCGGCGTGACCCTTGGCGGCGAAGCTGCGTTGCCGGCCCGATCAGCCCGGGGTGGCGAAGCCGTGTTCGCCGAACACGCGGGCCGCGGCCGGCGAGCGCAGGAAGCGAAGCAGCGCGATCGCGTCGCTGCCGGAGTGCCCGCGCACCAGCGCAGCCGGGTAGCGGATCGGGCGGTGCGAGGCCGGCGGAAAGCGCGCCACCACCTGCACGCGCGGATCGGCGCGAGCGTCGGTTTCGTAGACGATCGCCAGCGGAACCTCGCCGCGCGCGGCCAACACCAGCGCCGCGCGCACGTTTTCCGTGATCGCCAGGCGCTCGGAGACCTGCGCCCACAGCGCCAGCGACTCGAGCGCCTCTTTCGCGTAGCGTCCGGCCGGAACCGCCCGCACGTCGGCCACCGCCAGCCTGCCCCGGCCGAGCCTGGCCCCGAGATCGGCGCCGCGGCCCAGCGCGAACGGTTCGCCCGAACCGCGCGCCGCCACCATCACCAGCCGGTTGCCGCTCAGCTCGACCACGCTGTCGCGCTCGACCAGCCCGCGACGCACCGCGTGATCCATCCACTGCCGGTCGGCGCTCACGAACAGGTCGGCCTCGAGGCCTTGCTCGAGCTGGCGCACCAGCGACGAGGTGGCCGCGAATGCGTAGCGGATCGTGGCGCCGCTGGTGCGCGCGAACGCTTTGCCCAGGGCCTCGAGCACGTCTTTCAGGCTCGCCGCCGCCAGCACCAGGACCGGTTTCGCGCCTGCGCCCGCCCCTTGCCACGGCGCCAGCGCCGCGGCGCCGATCGCGGCCGCGAGGAAGGATCGGCGGGCGCCCTCGCCGCCGCATCGGGGGCGCTTGCTGGTGGCTGTTTCGCTCATCGGGCGGGTTCGGTTGCGTGGCGCCTGCGTAGTATATGGCTGGATATTACGCGACGCGGCGCCCGGCGGCGAAGGCACTGCGGGGATGGCGCGGCGGCGCGAGGGTGCGCGCCGCCAGCGATCAGGTGTTCTGCACCACGATCGAGGGGAACCTGGACGACATGTCCTTGGCCTTTTCGGCGATCCGCACCGCGACCTTGCGCGCGATCCCGCGGTAGACCTCGGCAATCGGCCCGTCGGGGTCGCTCACCACGGTGGGCCTGCCCGAGTCGGCCTGCTCGCGAATCCGGATGTCGAGCGGCAGCGCGCCGAGATACGTCACGTCGTATTCCTTCGACATGCGCTCGCCCCCGCCCTGCCCGAAGATGTGCTCGGCCTGGCCGCAGTTGCTGCACACGTGCAGCGCCATGTTCTCCACGATGCCCAGGATCGGAATGCCCACCTTCTCGAACATCTTCAGGCCCTTGCGCGCGTCGAGCAGCGCGATGTCCTGGGGCGTGGTCACGATCACCGCGCCGGTCACCGGGATCTTCTGCGCGAGCGTGAGGTGGATGTCGCCCGTGCCGGGCGGGAGGTCGACCACCAGGTAGTCGAGGTCGCGCCAGTTGGTGTCGCGCAGCAGCTGCTCGAGCGCCTGCGTCACCATCGGCCCGCGCCACACCATGGGCGTGTCCACGTCGATCAGGAAGCCGATCGAATTGGCCTGGATGCCGTGGCCCTCGAGCGGCTCGAGCGTCTTGCCGTCCAGCGTTTCGGGCTTGCCCGTGATGCCGAGCATCATCGGTTGCGAGGGCCCGTAGATGTCGGCATCGAGCATGCCCACCGACGCCCCTTCCGAGGCCAGCGCGAGCGCGAGGTTCACCGCCGTGGTGCTCTTGCCCACGCCGCCCTTTCCGGAGGCCACCGCGATGATGTTCTTCACGCCCGGGAGCAGCTTCACGCCGCGCTGCGCGGTGTGCGCCACGATCTTCTGGTAGACGTTGGCGCTCACGTTGGACACGCCCGGGAGCTTGCGCAGCGCGCCGATCACCTGCTGGCGAATCGGGTCGATCTGGCTGCGCGCCGGATATCCGAGCTCGACGTCGACGCTCACGTTGTCGTCCTGCACGCGGATGTTGCGCGCCGAGCGCGACTCGACAAGGTTCTTGCCGGTGTTGGGGTCGACGATTGCGCTCAGCGCTTCGGAGGCCTGTTCAACGGTAATGCTCATGACTTGTTTCTCTCGCGCGCCACGGCGCGCAGTGGGGCATGCGGGGAATTTCGCGAAGGCCGCTAGTCTAAAGGACGCGGGCCCGCGATGCCTCTAACCCGGTAGGGCTATCCGCGCGCGGCGGCGCGCCCAGGGCGCCCCCGTGCAGGCACCACCCTTGTAGAATCCGGCTTTGCCCGCCTCGCCGCGCGCCCACCCCTCCCCCCCGATCCGATGAAACGCCGACTCTTCGTCACGACCGCCCTGCCCTACGCCAACGGGTCGTTCCACATCGGTCACATCATGGAGTACATCCAGGCCGACATCTGGGTGCGCTTCCAGCGCATGCGCGGGCACGAGGTGCACTTCGTCTGCGCCGACGACGCGCACGGCGCGCCGATCATGCTCAAGGCCGAGGCCGAGGGCGTGGCGCCCGAGGCGCTGGTGGCGCGAATCGCGGCGGAACGGCCGCGCTACCTCGACGGGTTTCACGTCGCGTTCGACAACTGGCACTCCACGCACTCGCACGAGAACACCGAGCTGTCGCAGGACATCTACCTGAAACTGCGCGACGCCGGCCTGATCGAAACGAAGACGATCGAGCAGTTCTACGACCCGGTGAAGGGCATGTTCCTTCCCGATCGCTACATCAAGGGCCAGTGCCCGGTGTGCGGCGCGAAGGACCAGTACGGCGACGCGTGCGAGGTCTGCGGCGCGGTGTACGCGCCCACCGAGCTCGTGCAACCTTACTCGGCGCTGTCGGGCGCGAGACCCGAGCTGCGGCAGTCGGAGCACTTCTTCTTCCGGCTCTCGGCGCAACGCTGCGTGGAGTTCCTGCGCGGCTGGGCGCTCGACGGGCGGCTCCAGCCCGAGGTGGCGAACAAGGCGCGCGAGTGGCTCCAGGGCGCGCAGGGCCTGGGCGACTGGGACATCTCGCGCGACGCGCCTTACTTCGGAATCCCGATCCCCGACGCGCCGGGCAAGTATTTCTACGTCTGGCTCGATGCGCCGATCGGTTACCTGGCCAGCCTGAAGAACCACTTCGACAAGGGCCAGGCCGCGCACGCAACCGCGCAGAGCTTCGAGGAGTTCGTGGCCGACCCGCAAGTGGAGCAGTACCACTTCATCGGCAAGGACATCATCTACTTCCACACGCTGTTCTGGCCGGCGATGCTGCACTTCGCCGGGCGCAAGGCGCCCACCAACGTGTTCGTGCACGGCTTCATCACGGTGAGCGGCGAGAAGATGAGCAAGTCGCGCGGCACCGGGATCTCGCCGCTGCGCTACCTCGAGATCGGCATGAACCCGGAGTGGCTGCGCTATTACATCGCGGCCAAGCTCAACGCCCGGGTCGAAGACGTGGACTTCAATCCGGACGACTTCGTCGCCCGCGTGAACAGCGACCTGGTGGGCAAGTACGTGAACATCGCCTCGCGCGCGTCGAGCTTCCTGGGGCGGCTGTTCGACGGAGCGCTGGTGGACGTGAGCGCCCTGCCCGCGTGGCAGGCGTTCGAGACCGGGCGCTTCGGCGGCGAAATCGCGCAGTGTCTCGAGGGGCGCGAGTTCGGGCGGGCGCTGCGCCTCGCGATGGAGTACGCCGACCGGGTGAACCAGCACTTCGACGCGTGCAAGCCCTGGGAGCTGGCCAAGGACGCGAGCCGGCGCGACGCCTTGCAGCAGGTCTGCTCGGTGAGCATCGCGGCTTTCGCGGCGCTCACCGTCTGGCTCAAGCCCGTGTTGCCGGCGCTCGCCGCGCGCGCCGAGGCGTTCCTGGGCACCGGTGAACTGGCGTGGGACGACTTCATGCGCCCCCCCTCGCGCATCGGGCGCTACGAGCACCTGCTCACGCGCGTGGACCCGAAGCTGCTCGACGCGCTGTTCGAGGCGCCGCCGGCCGCCACGCCAGCCGCCACGCCAGCCGCGACACCGGCCGCGACGCCAGCCGCGACACCGGCCGCGACACCGGCCGCGACGCCGGCCGCGGGGCCCGCCACGATCTCGATCGACGACTTCGCCAAGGTGGAGCTGAGGGTGGCGCGGATCGTGGACGCCCAGGCTGTGGAGGGGTCCGACAAGCTGCTGCGCCTCACGCTCGATTGCGGCGAGGGCGCGCCGCGCACGGTGTTCGCCGGAATCAAGTCGGCGTACGCGCCCGAGAGCCTCGTTGGCCGCCACACGGTGGTGGTTGCGAACCTGGCGCCTCGCAAGATGAAGTTCGGCGTGTCGCAGGGAATGGTGCTGGCAGCCGCGTTCGACGATCCGGCCAAGGGGGGCGGGCTGTTCCTGATCGAACCCGACGAGGGTGCCGGCGTCGGCATGCGCGTGCGCTGAACCGAGGGGCGCGCGACCCGTTTGACTTAAGATTCGCCTGGAGCCAACACATGTACGAATCAGAGATCACCGTATTCCTTCGCGAGCTCAAGCAGGCGCGCCCCGGCATCGCCGAGGAACAGCGCAAGGGCCGCGAGATCTGGTGGGACAAGCCCCAGGATCAGGAAACCCTGCGCCGCAACAAGGCCTCGCGCCTGCCGCAGCCGGCCTACGTCTACCAGACCAAGGCCTGACCTTGCACCTGACGGGCAGCGACGCGCCGCCGGCCGCCGACGCCGCAGGGCAGCTGCCGGTCGTCGCGCCCTCGGCCTCGCCCGCCGAGGCCGAGCAACTCGACCTCAAGGTGCTGGCGCGCCTGTATGGCGAGCCGGTGCTGGAGTTGCCCCACGACCTGTACATCCCGCCCGACGCGCTCGAGGTCTTCCTCGAGGCCTTCGAGGGGCCGCTCGATCTGCTGCTCTACCTGATCAGGCGGCAGAACTTCAACATCCTCGACATACCGCTGGCCGAGGTCACCCGGCAGTACCTCGTCTACGTGGAGCAGATTCGCCGCCAGAACCTGGAGCTCGCCGCCGAGTACCTGCTGATGGCCGCGCTGCTCATCGACATCAAGTCGCGGATGCTGCTGCCGGTGAAGAAGGCCGACACGGGCGAGGAAGTGGACGACCCGCGCGCCGAGCTCGCGCGCAGGCTGCTCGAATACGAACGGATCAAGTTCGGCGCGCAGCAGCTCGACCGGCTGCCCCAGGTGGATCGCGATTTCTTCCGCGCGCAGGCCCACGTGGAGCAACCGAGCGTCGCGCGCCTCCCCTCGGTGACCGCGCTCGACCTGCGAGGCGCCTGGGCCGACGTGCTCAGGCGCGCCCGGCTCACCCAGCACCACCACATCACGCGCGAGCAGCTGTCGGTGCGCGACTACATGGCGCGCGTGCTGCGCACGCTGCGCCACCGGCGCTTCGCCGAGTTCGGCGAGCTGTTCGACACCGGGCTCGGCGCGCCGGTTGCCGTCGTTACCTTCATCGCGCTGCTGGAGCTCGCGCGCGAGGCGCTGATCGAGATCACCCAGGCCGAACCGTTCGCGCCCATCTACGTGCGGCTGGCCTACCAGCCGAGCTGATCGCCGCGGCCCCGCCCGCCTGCCGCGCACACCGACAGCGATGGCGCTCGAACTCCTGCACGACGCCGACCTCGGCCGGCTCAATTCCTTCGGCGTGCCGGCGCGCGCCGCGCGGATGATCACGATCGACGCGAACGAGGCGATCGACGAGGCGCTCGCGCTGGTGCCCGCGGGCGAACCGCGGCTGGTGCTCGGTGGGGGCAGCAACCTGCTCTTCACCCGCGATTTCGAGGGCACGATCCTGCGCGTTCGAACCCGCGGTCGCGAGACCCTCGAGGGCGGCCGCCCGGGCGAAGCGCTCGTCTGCGCGCAAGCGGGCGAGTCGTGGAGCGAATTCGTGCGCTGGGCGCTGTCCGAGCGCCTGTACGGCCTGGAGAACCTGTCGCTGATCCCCGGCACCGTCGGCGCGGCCCCGATCCAGAACATCGGCGCTTACGGCGTGGAGCTGGAGGATTTCTTCCTCAGCCTCGATGCGGTCGACCTCGCGAGCGGCGAGCGCCGCACATTCGACCGCGATGCGTGCCGCTTCGCCTACCGCGACAGCGTCTTCAAGCGCCCCGGCGGCGAGCGGTGGATGATCCTCGGCGTGCGGCTGCTGCTCTCGCGCGTGCCCCGGCCCCGATTCGACTACCGCGATCTGCGCGAGGAGCTCGAACGCGCCGCCATCGCGCAGCCCACGCCCGAGGACGTGGCCCGCGCCGTGGTCGCGGTGCGAACGCGAAAGCTCCCGGACCCGGCGCAGCTCGGCAACGCGGGCAGCTTCTTCAAGAACCCCACCCTCGACGCCGCGCAAGCGGGGCAGCTGCTCGAGCGCGAGCCCGCGATCCCGCACTGGCCCGGGGAAGGCGGCCTGAAGTTCTCGGCGGCGTGGATGATCGAGCAATGCGGCTTCAAGGGTGCGCGCGAGGGCGACGCGGGCGTGCACCGGCAACACGCGCTCGTGCTCGTGAACCACGGGCGCGCGAGCGGCGCCCAGATCTGGGCGCTCGCCACGCGCATCCGCGAGTCGGTCGAGCGGCGCTTCGGCGTGCTGCTCGAGGCCGAGCCCCGCGTGATCTGAGGCGGAGCACCCACCGGTGAGCGCTGCGCTGGCGATCCTCGACACCAACGTCTGGCTCGACTGGCTCGCGTTCGACGATCCGCGCGCGGCGCCGATCGCCTCGGCGCACGCCTCGGGTGCGGTCGCGATCATCGCCTGCCCGCGCGCGCGCGCCGAGCTCGTGGAGGTCGCCGGGCGCGAAGCGCTCGGGCGGCAGGTGGCCGCGGCGCAGTCGCGGCGCGGCCGGGTCACGCTCGCACCCGGATCGGCGCTGCAGGGCACCGTCGTGCGGCGCTTCGACGCGCTGGTCACGCTCGTGCCGTGCGCGCCGCGCGCGCCGCTCGGCTGCACCGACCCCGACGACCAGCACCTGGTCGACCTGGCGGTGGCGCACCGCGCACGATGGCTGTTCACGCGCGATCGCGCCGTGCTCGCGCTCGCGCGCCGGGCGCGCGCGCGCTTCGGGGTGCAGATCGCCCAGCCCGAGGCGCTCGCTCTGGCGGGCGCCGGTGCCGCCCCTACAATACCGGCCGATGGAACCCCCTGAACGGCGAGCAATGATGAGCACCGACGAGGCGCGCCGCACCGCGGCATCGATCGAAACGAAGCTCCCGCGCGTGGGCACCACGATCTTCACCGTGATGTCGGCCCTCGCCGCGGAGCACGGCGCGGTGAACCTGGGCCAGGGTTTTCCGGACTTCGACTGCGACGCCGCGCTGGTGGACGCGGTGACGCAGGCGATGCGCGCGGGCGCGAACCAGTATCCGCCGATGGCGGGGGTGCCGGCGCTGCGCGAGGCGATCGCCGCGAAGATCGGACGCCTGTACGGGCGCGGCTACGACGCGGGCAGCGAGATCACGGTAACGGCGGGCGCCACGCAGGCGATCGCCACGGCGCTGCTCGCGGTGGTGCGCGCCGGCGAAGAGGTGATCCTGATCGAGCCCGTCTACGACTGCTACGCGCCGATGGTGGAGCTGTGCGGCGGAACGCCGGTGCCCGTGCAACTGAACGGGTCGCTGCGCATCCCGTGGGATCGCGTGCGCGCCGCGATCACCGCGCGCACGCGGGCGATCATCGTCAACACGCCGCACAACCCCACCGGCACGATCCTGCGCGAGCCCGACATGCGCGAGCTCGAGTCGATCGCGGTCGACGCGAACCTGCTCGTGATCGCCGACGAGGTGTACGAGCACATGGTCTTCGACGGCGAGCTGCACCAGTCGGCGAGCCGTTTTCCGGCGCTCGCGGAGCGCTCGTTCGTGATCTCGTCGTTCGGCAAGACCTATCACGTCACCGGCTGGAAGGTGGCCTACTGCGCGGCGCCGGCCGCGCTCACCGCGGAGTTTCGCAAGGTGCACCAGTTCCTGGTGTTCACCGTGAACACGCCCGCGCAGCACGGGATCGCGAGCTACATGCGCAACCCGGCGCCCTACCTCGAACTGCCGGCGTTCTACCAGCGCAAGCGCGACCTGTTTCGCGACGGCCTGCGCGCCACGCGCTTCAAGCTGCTGCCCTGCGAGGGCACCTACTTCCAGCTCGCCGACTATCGCGCCGTCTCCTCGCTCGGCGAAGCCGAGTTCTCCAAGTGGCTCACCCGCGAGATCGGGGTGGCGGCAATACCGGTGTCGGCCTTTTGCAGCGAGCCCCGCGACCAGGGCCTGGTGCGCTTCTGCTTCGCCAAGAAGGACGAGACGCTCGCGCTGGCGATCGAGCGCCTCGGCAGGCTCTGAGATGCCGGCGGCCCGGCACGCGCAGCACGGCGGGCACGCGCAGCACGGCGGGCACGCGCACGGCGGGCACGCGCGCGGCGGCCGCCGCGCGCTCCTCGTGGCCGGGGTGGTCGCGCCGGTGCTGGCAGCCTGCGGCGTGGTTCCGCCGATCGGCCTGAAGTCGCCGCGCGTGTCGTTCACGGGCCTCGCGGTCACGTCGCTCGACCTGGGCGAGATCCGGTTTCGGGTCGGGCTGCTGGCGGAAAACCCGAACGACGTGGAACTGCCCCTGACGAACCTGCGCTTCGACCTGGAACTGCTGGGCGAGCCGTTCGCGTCGGGCGCGCCGCCTTCGGGCCGCGCGACGCTGCCCGCCGCGGGGTCGATCGAGATTGCGGTGGTGTTCGCCGTGCCCACGTCGCGGCTGCTCGACGCGCTCGGCCGGCTGCGACTGGGCAGCGACGCGAGCATCGACTATCGGCTGAGCGGGTCGGCGAACTGGGGCAGCTCGCCGTTCACGCTGCGCTTCGAGCGCCGCGACCGGATCGATCCGTTGCGCCGCCTGAGGAACCTGATCGCGCCCTCGCGCAGAACCTGAGCGGTCGCGCACCCGGCGCTTCGGGCCCGCGCTCGAGCCCGCCCGGCGCCTCGGGCCCGCTCAACCGCGCCCGGCGCGCATCGCCACGAGCACGACGACGCCGCCGACCAGCCCCCAGAACGCCGAGCCGACACCGGCGAGACTCGCGCCCGACGCGGTGACCAGGAACGTGACCAGCGCCGCCTCGCGGTCGCGTTCGTCGGCGAGCGCGGTGGCGAGCCCCGCGCCGATCGTGCCGAGCAGCGCGAGGCCCGCGATCGCCAGCACCAGCTCGCGCGGAAACGCGGCGAACACGGCACCCACCGTCGCCCCGAACAAGCCGATCGCCAGGTAGAACACGCCCGCCGCGATTGCCGCCACGTACCGGCGCGCCGGATCCTCGTGCGCCTCGCGCCCCATGCAGATGGCGGCCGTGATCGCGGCGTAGTTCAGCGCGAAGGCGCCGAACGGGGCGAGAACGATGGTGGCAACCCCGGTCCAGCCGACCACCGGCGAAACCGGCGTGCGGTAGCCCGCCGCCCGAACGACCGCGACCCCGGGCACGTTCTGCGAGGCCATCGTCACGACGAACAGGGGCAGAGCGATGCCCACCATCGCCGAGAGCGTGAATCGCGGCTCGACCCACGACGGCACCGCGAACTCGAACGCGACTTCGTCCATGCGCAGCTGCCCGCCGAGCGACGCCACCGCGATGCCGGCAACCAGCGCCGCCGGCACCGCATAACGCGGCAGCACCCTGCGCGCGAGCAGATAGACGGCGAACATCGTGAACACGAGCGCGAACTGCGCCTGCATCGCCACGAACACGTCCAGGCCGAAGCGCAGCAGCACCCCGGCGAGCATGCCCGAGGCGATCGACAGGGGAATGCGCGCCATCACGCGCTCGAACCAGCCCGAGAATCCGCTCGCGGCGATCAGGACCCCGGTCACGACGAAAGCGCCGGTGGCCTCGGCGAGCGACGCGCCAGAGGCGCTGGTGATCAGCATCGCCGCGCCCGGCGTGGACCACGCGGTGAGCACCGGCGCGCGGTAGCGCAGCGAGAGCACGATGCTGGTCGCGCCCATCCCGATGCACAAGGCCCACAGCCACGAAGCGAGCTGCGCGGCGCTGGCGCCGAGCGACTGGCCCGCCTGCAGCACGATCACCGCCGAGCTGGTGAAGCCGACGAGCACCGCGACGAATCCCGCGACGATCGCCGAAAGCGACAGATCCCGAAGCAGCGTCATCACGTCTCCGCCAGTGCGCCCGGGCGATGCCTGCGGGCCGGACGCGCCGCCGCCCTCGCGCCGGGGCGGGCGCCCTCGCAAACGAAGCGGCCGCCAGAGGCGGCCGCGGAGCCGGCCGCTCTCGCGCGGCCGGGCATCGGGCACTCGCGGCCAGAGCCGCGGCGCCCGACACGAAAGACTACTTCAGGTGCTTGTTGACCAGCTTGGTCATCTCGAACATCGACACCTGGGCCTTGCCGAAGACTTCCTTCAGCGCCTTGTCGGCGTTGATCATCCGGCGATTGACTGCGTCCTGCAGCTTGCCCTTCTTGATGTATTCCCAGATCTTCTTCACGACCTCGGTGCGCGGCAGCGGCTTGCTGCCGACGACCGCAGCGAGCGCCGCGCTGGGGGTGAGCGCCTTCATGAACGCCGGGTTCGGCTTGCGCGCCTTCTTCGCCGCCGGCTTCTTGGCGGCGGCCTTCTTCGCGGGAGCCTTCTTCGCCGCGGCCTTCTTGGCCGCAGGTTTCTTCGCCGCAGCCTTCTTGGCCGGGGCCTTCTTGGCCGCTGCCTTCTTCGCGCCGCCCTTTGCTGTTGCCATCTTCATCCCTCCGTCAGTGGGTAGACCAAAGCTCGATCGGTGGACCGGAAACCCCCGCTATCGCACCCGATTTTCGCAAGCGCAAGGATGACGCGTCTTTGCTCTCGCAACAATAGGGAAAATCAAAAAAAATCGTGCGCTGCAACCGGCTGTTGTTTTTCGATCCGCCCTGCGCGCCCTCAGGCCGCCGGTTCGGCGGCTTCCTGTTCGCGCATCGCGCGCTTGCGATCGTGTTCCTTGAGGTGCCTCTTGCGCAGCCGGATGCTTCGCGGCGTGATCTCCACGAGCTCGTCCTCGGCGATGAACTCCACCGCCTTCTCGAGCGTGAGCTGGATCGGCGGCGTGAGCGCGATCGCCTCGTCCTTGCCGGAGGCGCGCACGTTCGTGAGCTTCTTCTCGCGCACCGGATTGACGACGAGGTCGTTGTCGCGCGTGTGGATTCCGATGATCATGCCCTCGTACAGCGCTTCGCCCGGCTTGACGAACATGCGCCCGCGCTCCTGCAGCTTCCACAGCGCGTAGGCCACCGCCGCCCCGTCGTCCTGCGAGATCAGCACCCCGCTGCGGCGATCGTCGATCTCCCCGGCCCAGGCACCGTAGCCGTCGAACACGTGGCTCGCGATGCCGGTGCCGCGCGTGAGGTTGAGGAACTCGTTGTGGAATCCGATCAGCCCCCGCGCCGGCACCCGGTACTCGAGCCGAACCCGGCCCTTGCCGTCCGGGTCCATCAGCAGCAGCTCGCCGCGCCTGCGCCCCAGGAGCTCCATCACGGCGCCCTGGTGCGCGTCGTCGAGGTCGATCGCGAGCACCTCGTAGGGCTCCTCGCGCGTGCCGTCTGCGGCCTGCCGAAGGCGCGGCTTGGGTCTCGAGACCGCGAGCTCGTAGCCCTCGCGGCGCATGTTCTCGATCAGGATCGTGAGGTGCAGCTCGCCACGGCCCGACACGACGAAGGTGTCCGAGTCGGCGGTGAAGTCCACGCGCAGCGCCACGTTGGCCTTGATCTCGCGTTCGAGGCGCTCGCGGATCTGGCGGCTGGTCACGTACTTGCCCTCGCGCCCGGCCATCGGCGAGGTGTTCACCAGGAACTCCATCGTCATCGTGGGCTCGTCGATCTTCAGCGGCGTGATCGCCTCGGGCGCAGCCGGGTCGCAGACGGTGGACCCGATGTCGAGCGCGTCGATTCCGTTGAGCGCCACGATGTCGCCGGCCTGCGCCTCGTCGACCACCACCCGCTCGAGCCCCTTGAAGCGCAGCACCTGGTTCACCTTCGCCGCCTGCGGAGCGACCCCGGTGGCCGCCGGGTCGCCGTAGAGCACCGTCACGAGCTGGCCGCTGCGGACCGTGCCGCGGTTGATCCGGCCGATGCCGATCTTGCCCACGTAGCTGGAGTAGTCGAGCGCGGAGATCTGCATCTGCAGCGGCCCGGAGGCGTCGTCCTCGCGCGCCGCGACGCGCTCGAGGATCGCCTCGAACAGCGACGCCATCGACAGCCCCGCTGCCGCCGCCTGCGCGGCGTTCTCCACGCCGTGGGCCGGCAGTTCGGACAGGCTGCGCAGCGCGAAGCCGCTCAGCGCCGAGGCGTACACCACCGGGAAGTCGAGCTGCTCCTCGGTGGCGCCGAGCTTGTCGAACAGGTCGAAGGTCTGGCTCACGACCCAGTCGGGCCGCGCGCCGGGGCGGTCGATCTTGTTCACCACCACGATCGGATTGAGGCCCAGCGCGAGCGCCTTGCGCGTCACGAACCGCGTCTGCGGCATCGGCCCCTCGACCGCGTCCACCAGCAGCAGCACGCCGTCGACCATCGACAGCGCGCGCTCGACCTCGCCGCCGAAGTCGGCGTGCCCGGGAGTGTCGACGATGTTGATTCGCGTGCCGCGATACTCGACCGCGCAGTTCTTGGCCAGGATCGTGATGCCGCGCTCGCGCTCGAGGTCGTTGCTGTCCATCACGCGTTCGGTCATCTGCTGGTTGGCCCTGAACGTGCCGGACTGCCGCAGGAGCTGGTCGACCAGCGTGGTCTTGCCGTGATCGACGTGGGCGATGATGGCGATGTTGCGGATCTGTGACTTCATTGCTTCGATTCGTCCGAAAGGTTGGGCGGCGTCGACGCGACGCCTGCCTCGGTGATGGTCGATACCAGCCTGTGCGCGACCAGCAGGCCGTCGTCGAGCCTGGCGAGCCCGAGCAGCCGGTCGCCGCAGTACACGCGCACGAGCGCGCCCCTGTCGGGATCGGCGGCCTGGTCGTCGCTCGAGCGGGCCTGGTCGTCGCTCGAGGGGCCCTGGTCGTCGCTCGAGCGGGCCTGGTCGTCGCCCGAGGGCCCCTGGTCGTCGCGTGCGGCCGGCGACTCCAGCCTCACGCGCTGGCCCTGCAGGACGCGCTCGGCGAGCCTGGGCGAGAGACGCACCAGCGGCAACCCCGAGACCAGGAAGTCGGCCGGCGCGAGGCGCGCCTGGCGCGATCGGGGCTCGATCGCCTCGAGCTGCTCGAGGGTGAGCGCATCGTCCACGCGCAGCGCGCCCACGCGTTCGCGGCGCAGCGCCGAGAGGTGGGCTCCGCAGCCCAGCGCCGCGCCGATGTCCTCGGCGAGCGTGCGCACGTAAGTGCCCTTGCTGCAGGTCACGCGCACGCGCGCGCGCACCGACCCCGGCTCGCCGGGCGCGACGCCGTCGACCCCCTCGAGCGCGACCAGGTCGAGCTCGCGAACCAGCACCCGCCGCGCCGCGCGCTCCACTTCGATTCCCTCGCGTGCGTAGGCGTAGAGGGGCTTTCCCTCGCGCTTGAGCGCCGAGTGCATCGGCGGCACCTGGTCGATCGGGCCGGTGAAGCGCCGCAACACCGCGCGCAGCCGCGCCTCGTCCACCTCGACGCCGCGGCGCTCGAGCACTTCGCCCTCGGCGTCGCCGGTGGCGGTGCGCAGGCCGAACGTGATCTCGGCGAGGTAGCGCTTGTCGGCCTCGAGCGCGTGGCCGGCGAACTTCGTGGCCTCGCCGAACGCCACCGGCAACAGCCCGCTCGCCATCGGATCGAGGGTGCCGCCGTGCCCGGCCTTGCGCGCGTTGAGCAGGCGCCTGGCGCGCATCAGCGCGTCGTTCGAAGTGAGTCCGCGCGGCTTGTCGAGCAGCAGCACGCCGTCGACCGGTACCCGCCGCGAGCCTTGGGTGTTCATTGCGTCGTTTAGATCCTGCGCCGGGATCGCCCCGGGGCTTTGCAACCGACCGTCAGTCGTCGGCGTGCCGTTCGTTGGCCTGGTCGATCAGCCGCGACATCGTCATTCCGCGCTCGACCGAACGGTCGTGCCGGAAACGAAGCTGCGGCGTCGTGTGAATGCGCACCCTGCGCGCGAGCTGGGTGCGCAGGAAACCCGCGGCGCGCTGCAAACCGGAGAGCGTGTGCGACACCGTTTCCTCGTCGTCGGGCAGCACCGAGAAGTAGACCGTGGCGTAGGCGTAATCGGGCGTCATCTCCACGCCGGTGATCGTCACCAGCCCCACCCTGGGGTCCTTCACCTCGGTGCGCACGAGTTCCGCCAGCTCGTGGTGCACCTGCTGGGTCACGCGCGGGGCGCGGCCGCCCGCGGGCGAGCGCGAGCGCCGCATCAGGATGTGCTCCTCGGGGATCGCAACACGACGGGCGCAACGCGCACTTACAGCGTGCGCGCAACCTCCTTCACTTCGAACACCTCGAGCTGGTCGCCTTCCTTGATGTCGTCGTAGTTCTTCAGCGACAGGCCGCACTCGAAGCCCTCCTTCACCTCGCGCACGTCGTCCTTGAAGCGCTTGAGCGAGTCGAGTTCGCCCGTCCAGATCACGGTCTGGTCGCGAAGCAGGCGCACCTTCGCGCCGCGGCGCACGAGACCCTCGAGCACCATGCACCCGGCGATCGTTCCCACCTTCGAGACGCGGAAGATCTGGCGGATCTCCACCAGCCCCAGCGTCTCTTCCTTCTGCTCGGGCGAGAGCATGCCGGTCATTGCCGCCTTCACCTCGTCGACCGCGTCGTAGATGATGTTGTAGTAGCGGATGTCGATGCCGTTGGTCTCGGCCAGGCGCTTGGCCTGCTGGTCGGCGCGCACGTTGAACCCGACCACGACCGCCTTGGACGCGGTGGCGAGGTTGATGTCGGACTCGGTGATGCCGCCCACCGCCGCGTGCACGACCTGCACCTTCACCTCGTCGGTGCTGAGCTTTTGCAGCGCGTGCGTGAGCGCCTCCTGCGAGCCCTGCACGTCGGCCTTCACGATCATCGAAAGCGTCTGCACCTCGCCCTCGGCCATCTGCTCGAACATGTTCTCGAGCTTGGCGGCCTGCTGCTTGGCGAGCTTCACGTCGCGGAACTTGCCCTGACGGAAGTTGGCGATCTCGCGCGCCTTGCGCTCGTCGCCGAGCACGATCACTTCCTCGCCGGCCGCCGGCACCTCCGAGAGGCCCTGGATCTCGACCGGGATCGAGGGGCCCGCCTCGGTGACCGCCTTGCCGCGCTCGTCGACCATCGCGCGAACGCGCCCGAACACCGAGCCCGCGAGCACGATGTCGCCTTTTTGCAGCTTGCCCGACTGCACCAGCACGGTGGCCACCGGACCGCGGCCCTTGTCCAGGCGCGCCTCGATCACCAGCCCCTTCGCGGCGCCCTCGCTCGGCGCCTTGAGCTCGAGAACCTCGGCCTGCAGCAGCACGTTCTCCAGAAGGTCGTCGATGCCCTGGCCCGTCTTGGCCGACACCGGCACGATCGGCACGTCGCCCCCGAACTCCTCGGGCACGACCTCGCGCGCGACCAGCTCCTGCTTGACCTTCTCGGGATTGGCCTCGGGCTTGTCCATCTTGTTCATGGCCACGACCATCGGCACGTTGCCGGCCTTGGCGTGGTGGATCGCCTCGATCGTTTGCGGCATCACGCCGTCGTCCGCGGCCACAACGAGGATCACGATGTCGGTGGCGGCGGCGCCGCGCGCGCGCATCGCCGTGAACGCCTCGTGACCCGGCGTGTCGAGGAAGGTGACGACGCCGCGCGGCGTCTTCACGTGGTACGCGCCGATGTGCTGGGTGATGCCGCCGGCCTCGCCCGCCGCCACCTTGGCGCGACGGATGTAGTCGAGCAGCGAGGTCTTGCCGTGATCGACGTGGCCCATCACGGTGACCACCGGCGGACGCGGCATCTCTTCCGACTCGTTGGTCGCGACCACGTCCTCGAGGAAGGCCTCCGGATCGTCGAGCTTCGCGGCCACCGCCTGGTGGCCCATTTCCTCGACCACGATCATGGCCGTTTCCTGGTCGAGCACCTGGTTGATCGTGACCATCTGGCCCAGCTGCATCAGCCGCTTGATCACCTCGGCAGCCTTCACCGACATCTTGTGCGCGAGCTCGCCCACCGAGATCGTCTCGGGCACGTGCACTTCGCGCACGACGTGCTCGGCGGACACCGGCGCCGGGGCGTGCTCGTCGCCGCCGTGCCCTCCCCTGCGTCGCCCGCCCGCGCGCGGGCCGCGCCAGCCGGTGCCACCACTCGGTCCGCGCGTCTTGAGCGCACGCCGCTTGGCGCCTTCCTCGTGCCAGCTCGACGAGAGCTTCTCCGACTTGACGTGCTTCTTCTCGGGCGAGTCGGCCGCGGGCGCGCCGGCCTTGGCGGTGGCCGGGGCCGCGGGCCGGTGCAGCGTGCCGGAGGTGGCCGCCGCCTTGGCGGCGTCGACCTCGGCGGGCTTGGGCTGGGGCTTGCGCTGCGCGGTCATCGCGCGGTTGATCTCGGCGACTTCACGCTCCACCTGTCGGCGGGAGCTCGCCTGCGCGTCGGCGTCTTCCTGCGCCTTGCGGGCCGCCTCCGCGGCCGCCTTGGCGCCTTCCTGCGCCATGCGCCGCGCGTCGCCGCTGTCGGTGTCGTCTTGCAGCGAGGCGGCTTTCTCCTGTTCGCGGCGCGCCTGCTGCTCGCGCAGGCTCGCTTCGGCGGCCGCCTCGGTCTCGCGCTGGCGCTCCTGCTCGAGCCGCTCCTGCTTCTCGCGCAGATCGGCCGCCTGGCGCTCGATCAACTCGCGCTGGCGGCGCTCCTCCTCCTCGCGCAGGCGCAACTGCGCCTCGTCGATCACCGGCGCCGCCTCGAACTCCACCGGCGCCGACACGCCGGCGATATCGGGGGCGTCGCGCTTGACGAACACGCGCTTCTTGCGCACCTCGACGTGGATCGTGCGGGCCTTGCCCGTGCCGTCGGCCTGCTTGATCTCGGAGGTCTGCTTGCGGGTGAGCGTGATCTTTCGCTTGGCGGTTTCCTCGCCGCCGTGCGCGCGGCGCAGCGCGGCGAGCAGCTGCTCCTTGTCGCCCTCGGAGAGCGCGTCGCTCGGCAGCTTCTTCTTCACCCCCGCGTCGCGCAGCTGCTCGAGCAGCACCTCCGCCGGCACCTTCAGCTCGCTGGCGAAACCTTCAACTGTGTTGCTAGTCGTCATCGTCATCCTTCCCCCGGGGCCCGCTTGGTTCGGCTCAAGCCGACTGGCTGGCGGCGGGTGCGTCGGCGCCCGGCGCCGGCGCGTCTTCCTCGTCGGCGAACCAGTGGGCTCGCGCTTTCATGATCAGTTCGCTGGCGCGCGCTTCGTCGATTGCGGTGGCCTCCACCAGCTCGTCTACCGCCAGCTCGGCCAGGTCGTCGCGCGTGCGCACCCCGGCATCGGCGAGCCGCGCCGCGAGGTCGTGGTCCATGCCCTCGAGCGTGAGCAGGTCGTCGGCCGTCTTCTCGATCTTCTCCTCGGTCGCGATCGCCTCGGTGAGCAGCACGTTGCGCGCGCGATTGCGCAGCTCGTTGACGGTGTCCTCGTCGAAGGACTGGATTTCGAGCATCTCGGTGATCGGCACGTAGGCGATCTCCTCCATGCTCGTGAAGCCCTCGTCGATCAGGATGTCGGCAACCTCCTCGTCGACGTCGAGCTTGTCCATGAACAGCTCGCGAATCGCGCTGCGCTCGCTCTCGGACTTCTCCTGCGATTCCTCGGCCGACATGATGTTGATCTGCCAGCCGGTGAGATCCGATGCGAGCCGCACGTTGCGCCCGCCCGTGCCGATCGCGAGCGCGAGGTTGTCCTCGTCGACCACCACGTCCATGCTGTGCTTGTCTTCGTCGACCACGATCGAGGCGACGTTGGCCGGCGCGAGCGCGCCGATCACGAATTGCGCCGGGTCTTCGGACCACAGCACGATGTCGACGCGCTCCCCGGCCAGCTCGCCGGTGACGGCCTGCACGCGCGAGCCGCGCACGCCCACGCAGGTGCCGATCGGGTCGATGCGCCGGTCGCGGGTGAACACGCCGATCTTGGCGCGCACGCCGGGATCGCGCGCGGCCGCCTTGATCTCGAGCAGCCCCTGCTCGATCTCGGGGACTTCCATCGCGAACAGGTGCTTGATGAACTCGGGCGAGGTGCGCGAGAGGATCAGCTGCGGGCCGCGGCCCTCGCGGTTGACCTCGAGCACGAACGCGCGAACCCGGTCGCCCACGCGAAGGTTCTCCTTGGGGATCATCTGGTCGCGCGGCAGGCGCGCCTCGACCTTGCCCGACTCCACGACCGCGCCGTCGCGGTCGAGCCGCTTCACCGTTCCCGAGAGAATCGACTCGCCGCGCTGCATGAAGTCGGCGATGATCTGCTCGCGCTCGGCGTCGCGGATGCGCTGCAGGATCACCTGCTTGGCGGCCTGCGCGCCGATGCGCCCGAGCTCCACGGGTTCGAGCTCCTCTTCGACGAAATCGCCCACCTGGATGTCGGAGATCTGCTTCTGCGCCTCGGACAGGATGATCTGCAGGTCGTGGTCTTCGAGCTCGCCGTCGGGCACGACCTGCCAGCGCCGGAACGACTCGTAGTCGCCCGACATGCGATCGATCGACACGCGGGCGTCGACCTCCTCCTTGAAGCGCTTCTTGGTCGCCGAGGCGAGCGCGCTCTCGAGAGCCTGGAACACCACCTCCCGTTGCACGTTTTTCTCGCGCGCCAGCGCATCGACCAACAGCAAGACCTCACGGCTCATCGCCCGTTCTCCTAAAACTGCACTTCCGGCACAAGTCGCGCCCGATCGACCTCGTCGAGCGCGAACACCAATTTCCTGCCCTGCCCCGCGGCGGCCTGCCCAGCCTCGCCCGCCGCAGCCCCGGCGCGATCCGCGCCCGCTGCCCCGCCCGCCGG
>DATCZK010000015.1:0-12053 GCA_036525975.1 Burkholderiaceae bacterium
GTCGCCGGGCCGGCGCGCCGGCGCGGCGGGGCCGTCGAATGGCACGGAAGCGTGGCGGCGGGCGCGCATCGGCGGATGCTAGCAGGGGCGTGCGAAACGGGCGCACCGGGCCGGGCGCGGCGGCGAGCCGGGCGGGCGCGCCGCGCCGCGCGCGGCGGCGTGCGAAACTAGGCAGCAACGCACGAACCGCGGAGCGCAAGCCGATGGAATCGATCCACAAGCCCGAAGACCACGAGCTGATCCTGCGCGTGACGCCGATGCCCGCGGACGTGAACTCCAACGGCGACATCTTCGGCGGCTGGGTGATGTCGCAGGTGGACATCGCGGGCGGCGTGACGGCGGCGCAGCGCGCGCGCGGGCGCGTGGCCACGGTGGCGGTGAACGCGTTCCAGTTCAAGCAGCCGATCTCGATCGGCGACGTCGTGTCGTTCTACACGCGCATCGAGAAGGTGGGGCGCACCTCGGTCACCGTGCACGTGGAGGTGATCGTCGAGCGCAACCCGAATGCGCCGGTGGTGGTGAAGGTGACCGAGGCCACGCTCACCTACGTGGCGATCGACGCGAACGGGGCCAAGCGGCCGCTGCCGGCGATGTAGTCGGCCGACCGCGCTTGGTCGAATCGGCGTTCGACATCGGGGCGAACCGGGGAACGCGAGGGGCCCGTCGGGGCGGGCCCGCGCTCAGCGCTTCATCGCGGCCAGGAACGCGTCGATCGCGGCGCCGTGCTCGGGGGTGTGGTGCGCCAGCGCCTGCATCGCGGCCGACATCTCCAGGAGCGTGTCCAGGCGCGCGTGCTGTCCTTCGCGCAGAAGCCGCTTGGCCATCCGCAGCGCGGGCCCCGGGTTGGCGGCGATGCGCTCGGCGAGCGCCGTCGCCTCGGCCATCAGCGACTCGGGTGGCACGACGCGCGAAACGAGCCCGCACGCGAGCGCCTGCGCGGCGTCGATCGTCTCACCGGTGAAGGTGAGCTCGGCCGCCTTCGACATGCCCACCACGCGCGGCAGCAGCCAGGCGCCGCCGTCGCCGGGGATGATGCCGAGCTTGACGAAGCTCTCGGCGAACTTCGCGCGCTCCGAGGCGATGCGGATGTCGCACATGCAGGCGAGGTCGCAGCCCGCGCCGATCGCCGCGCCGTTCACGGCGGCTATGGTGGGCACGTCGAGGTTGTGGAGCGCGAGCGGGATGCGCTGGATGCCGTTGCGGTAGCCCTCGCGGATCTCGTAGGGCGTGCCGGCGGCGATGCCGGCCCTGTTCTTCATGTCCTTGACGTTGCCCCCGGCGCAGAACGCGCTGCCCGCGCCGGTGAGCACCACGCACTTCACGCCCAGGTCGCGCTGCACGCGCTCGCAGGCGTCGACCACCGCGTCCCACTGCGCCTGCGTGGAGAGCGCGTTGCGCGCGTCGGGGTCGTTCAGCGTGAGCGTCACGACCGCGCCCTTCTGCGCGTAGATCAGGAATTCTTCCATGGCTCGGCTCCTCGTGTTGCGGTTGCTGCCGCCTCGTTCGCCCTCGCGGGGCCGCGCGCCGGGCGTGCGCGCCGGCCCGGCGTCGCCGCCGGCGGGCGCCTGAATCAGAGGAACAGGTCGGGCAGCAGGTGCTTCGTGCCCGGCGCCACCGCGTACGGGTCGAAATCCTCCACGCCCGCCCGGCGCAGCACGTCCTCGTCGATGTGGAAGTTGCCGGTGTTGGCCGGATCGGACCCGTCGGCGCAAAGGATCAGGTGCGCCGCGTCGGCGAGGATCTCGGGCTTGCGGCACAGGTTGACCGGCACGTTGCCGATCGCCTGCAGCGCGGCGGTGGCGATCACGGTCTTGGGCCACAGCGCGTTGACCGCGATGCCGTGCTTGCGGAACTCCTCGGCGTGGCCCAGCACGCAAAGGCTCATCCCGTACTTGGCCATCGTGTAGGCCACGTGCGGCGCGAACCACTTCGGGTCGAGGTTCAGGGGCGGAGAGAGCGTGAGCACCTGCGGGTTGCGCCCTGCCCTGGCCGACTGCGCCAGCGCCGGGAAGCACGCCTGCGTGCAGACATAGGTGCCGCGCACGTTCACGCCGAACATCAGGTCGAAGCGCTTCATCGGCGTGTTGGGCGTGTCGGTGAGGCTGATCGCGCTCGCGTTGTTCACCAGGATGTCGATGCCGCCGAAGCGCTCGACCGCCTGCGCCACCGCCCCGGCCACTGCGTTCTCGTCGCGAATGTCCACCGCGAGCGGCAGCGCGTTGCCGCCGGCGGCCTCGATCTCGGCGGCGGCGGTGAAGATCGTGCCGGGAAGCTTCGGGTGCGGCTCGGTGCCCTTGGCGGCGATCACGACGTTGGCGCCGTCGCGCGCGGCGCGCGTGGCGATCGCGAGGCCGATCCCGCGCGACGCGCCGGAGATGAACAGGGTGCGGTCTTTCAGGGTCATGGTGTCCTCGTGGGTTCGGGTTGCGATCGGCCGGCGAAGCGGCCGATCTCGATTGCGATCTGCTCGGCCCAGACGCGATACGCGCCCGGGCCGGGGTGAAATCCGTCGCTCGCCACCAGCGACAGGTCGTCGGAATCCGGGATGCCCGCATACGATGCGCGCTCGCGCGTTCCAACCCACGCCCGGAGCGCGGCGTCGAACTCGCGCGCGCGCTCGCCGAGGTAGGCGCGCAGCGGTTGCGGCAGCGCCGGGAAACGATGCATCGGGGGCATGCCGGAGAAGACCAGCGCGCCGTGCCGCTCGGTCGATCGAAGCTGCGCCTGCACGCGCCCGAGGTCGTCGAGCCAGTCGCCGATCGCGCGCCGGCCGGTCACGTCGTTCACGCCGATCGAGATCACCGCCACGTCGAAGGGCGCCGGCGGATGCGCCTCGAGCATTGCCGCCAGCTCGCGCGTGTCGATCCCGCTTCGCGCGATCACCTGCCATCCGAGCCGGGCGGCGAGCCCGCGCGCGGCGAGCGCGTCGGCGAGCTGGCCCGGCAGCGCTTCGTCCTGGTGCCGCGTGCCCACGCCGGCGGCCGACGAGTCTCCGGTGATCAGCACGCGCAGCGCCGCCCGTTCGCCGCCGGTGTCGCGCAGCGTGCGCTCGCCCACGCGCGCCCCGGCGGCTTCGGGCAGCTTGGGCGTCACGCGGCGCACGTACTTGCCCTGCACGAGCAGCAGCGGCGCGGCGAGCGCGAGGATCGTGTCGGATTTCATCGGACCGCGCGGCGGGCGAGCCGGGGGCTCACTCGAACTTCGAGAAGTCGGGCTTCCTCTTCGCGAGGAAGGCCGTGAACACCTCGCGCGCCTCGGGCGAACGAAGGCGCACCGCGAACTCGGTGAGCTCCTCGGTCATCTGCGCTGCGACCGCTTCCACGCTCGCGCGCTTCATCAGGCGCTTCGTTGCGCGCAGCGCCGCGGGGGGCAGCGCCACCAGCCTGGCCGCCTGCGCCCGCGCGAACGCCAGCGTCTCGGCGTCGGGCAGCACCCGCAGCACCAGCCCCATCTCGCGCGCCTCGTGCGCGCCGAAGGGCTCGCCGAGCAGCAGCTTCTCGGCTGCGCGCTGGTAGCCGGCGAGCGCCGGCAGCAGCAGGCTCGACGCCGCCTCCGGGCACAGGCCGAGCTGCGCGAAGGGGGTGGAAAAAGCTGCCGACTCGCCGGCGTAGACCAGGTCGCAGTGCAGCAGCATCGTCGTGCCCACGCCGATCGCCGCGCCGTTCACGGCCGCCACCATCGGCTTGGGGCAGGTGGCGAGGCCGCGCAGGAAGCGCACGACGTGGCTCTGCTCCCCCTGCGCCGGGTTCTGCAGGAAGTCGGTCACGTCGTTGCCTGCGGTGAACACCGCGTCGCTGCCGTGAAACAGCACGCAGCGCACCGCCGGATCCTCGCCCGCGCGCTCGATCGCGTCGGCGATCGTGCCGTACATCGCCGCGTTGATCGCGTTCTTCTTTTCCGGGCGATCGAAGGCGATCGACATCACGCCCTCGGCCACGTTGACTGCAATGCTCATTTTGCATCCCCCTGAGACTCGTTGTACTTCGCACTGGTTGAATTCGCGCGCGGCCGCGCCGCGACCGTCGCGCTCGTCGCCTGCGAGCGCTCGCGTCCCGCCGCCCGCGCCCGCTCGAGCAACCAGTCGCTCGCGATCGGCCACAGCGTCTCTCGATACCGTCGCCTGAAGAAACCGGTGTGGCCCACCGGACCGCCGGCGATCGCGCGCGTGATGCGCCGCGCCTCGCGGCTGCGCGTGCCGAAGTGCACGTGCAGCGACTCGATGTTGCGCTCGGGCATCATCCAGTCGTCGGCGATCGCGAGCGACAGGATCGGGAAACGCGCCCGCGCATAGGCCTCGCGCGCGCCCGGCTCCGCGCCCACCAGGTACTCCGGGTCGAGGCACCAGCGCCGCCACTGCCGCATCACGCCGCCGGGCAGGTCGCCGATCATCCCGAGCTTCGCGCCCGGGAAATAGCCGGCGATCGGGATCGAGACCGGCGCGGCCACGTTGAGCATCGCCAGCATGAACGGGCGCGCGCGAGGCGAGAGGCCGCGCCAGTATCCGCCTCCGCCTGCGACCGCGACCATCCCGGCGATCTTCCCGCTGCTCGCCGTGATGGCGGGTAGCTGCGCTCCGAGGCTGTGGCCCACCACGAACAGCGGCAAGCGCTCGCCCGGGCGCGCTGCGCTCGCGAGCACCGCGTCGTAGTCCAGCACCCAGTGCGCGAGGGTGGCCGGGTGACCACGCAGCGAACGCGGCGCGCCGTGACCCACGCCGCGGTAGTCGAAGGTGCAGCTGCTCAGCCCGCGCTCGGCGAGGTGGCGCGCGAAGTCGAAGTAGAAGTCCTGGCGCACGCCCAGCGCCGCGCCGATCACGACCCGCGCGCATGGCGAGCGGGCGTGGAAGCGGTGCGCGACGACGCGGCCGCCGTCGCTCGCGGCGATCTCCACGCGCTCGCCGGGCGCCTTCGCGTCCGAGACCCGCAACGCGCCCGACGGCGGCGCCCTCCCCGCGGGCGCCAGAGGCAAGCCCGGACTCACACCCGCTCGAGAATGCCGGCCGCACCCATCCCGGTGCCCACGCACATCGTCACCATGCCGTACTTCAGGTTGCGACGGCGCAACGCGTGCACGACGGTGGCCGCGCGGATCGCCCCGGTGGCGCCCAGCGGGTGGCCCAGCGCGATCGCGCCGCCCATCGGGTTCACCCTGGCCTGGTCCAGGCCCAGGTCGCCGATCACGGCGAGCGCCTGCGCGGCGAAGGCCTCGTTGAGCTCGATCCAGTCGATCTGGTCCTGGGTGAGCCCCGCCAGCTTCAGCGCCGCCGGAATCGCCTCCTTCGGGCCGATGCCCATGATCTCCGGCGGCACGCCGCGCACCGAGAACGACACGAAACGCGCCAGCGGCTGGAGGTTGAACTGCTTCACGACGCGCTCGGACACCACCAGCAACGCGCCCGCGCCGTCGGAGGTCTGCGAGCTGTTGCCCGCGGTGACGCTGCCCATGCCGGTGGCCTTGCCGGTGGGGTCTTTGGGCGACGCGAACGCGGGGCGCAGCTTCGCGAGCGCCTCGGCGCTGGAGTCGGCGCGCGGCCCCTCGTCGAGCGACACGGTGCGGGTGCGCACGTCGACCTCGCCGCTCGCGAGGTTGGGCACGCGCTCGAGCACCTCGATCGGCGCGATCTCGTCGGCGAACTCGCCCGCCTCCTGCGCCGCGATCGCCTTCTCGTGCGACGCGAGCGCGAACGCGTCCTGCGCCTCGCGCGTGACCTTCCACTTCTTGGCCACGTTCTCGGCCGTGAGCCCCATGCCGTAGGCGATGCCCACGTTCTCGTCGCCTTCGAACACGCGCGCGTTGATCGAGGGCGTGTTGCCCATCATCGGCACCATGCTCATCGACTCGGTGCCGGCCGCGATGATCGCCTCGGCTTCGCCCACGCGGATGCGGTCGGCCGCCATCGCCAGCGCGGTGAGCCCCGAGGCGCAGAAGCGGTTCACCGTGACGCCGCCCACCGTGTTGGGCAGCCCCGCGAGCAGCACGCCGATGCGCGCGACGTTCAGCCCCTGCTCGCCCTCCGGGATCGCGCAGCCGACGATCGCGTCCTCGATCACGGCCGGGTCGAGCCCCGGCGCCTGCGCCAGCGCCGCGCGGATCGCGTGCACGAGCAGGTCGTCGGGCCGGACGTGGCGCAGCATGCCCCTGGGCGCCTTGCCGATCGGCGTGCGGCTGGCCGCGACGATGTACGCGTCCTGTACTTGCTTGCCCATCTTCGATTTCTCCTCGCCGCGCGCTAGTTGCGCACCGGCTTGCCGGTTTGCATCATTCCCATGATCCGTTCCTGGGTCTTGGGATTGTCGAGCAGGCTGGTGAAGGCCTTGCGCTCGAGCGCCATCACCCACTCATCGTTCACCAGCGATCCGGGTTCCACGTCGCCGCCGCACATCACCTCGGCGATCGTGCGGCCGAGGTGGTAGTCGTGCGCGGTGATGAAGCCGCCGTCGCGCATGTTCGCGAGCTGGGCGCTGATCGTCGCCACGCCGCTCCTTCCCGCCACCCTGAACGGGGTGCGCCGCGGCGGGCGATAGCCGGCGTCGCTCATCGCCTTGGCTTCGCGGATCGCCGCGTACAGGAGCTCGTTGCGGTTGAACACGATCGGGTCGGAGTCGAGCAGGTAGCCGATCGACTGCGCCTCGATCGCCGAGCGCGACACCTGCGCGGTGGCCGCGGCCATCATGAAGCGCTTGAGGAAGTCCAGCAGCGGCGCGTCGGGCGCCGACGCGGCCAGCTCGGCGGCGCGGCGCGCGCCGTACGACAGGCCCCCTCCGCCCGGGATCAGCCCCACGCCCACCTCCACCAGGCCGATGTAGGTCTCGATGTGCGCCACGCGCCGCGCGCAGTGCACGGCCAGCTCGCACCCGCCGCCCAGCGCCATGTGCGCGAGCGCGGCGATCGTGGGCACCTGCGCGTAGCGCAACCGCAGCATCGCGTCCTGCAACTGCTTCTCGGCCTCGCCGATCGCCGCGGCGCCCCCCGACATGAACACCGGCAGCATCGCCTGCAGGTCGGCTCCGTACGAGAACGGGTCGTCCGGCGACCAGATCACGAGCCCCCGGTATTGGCGCTCGGCGATCTCCACCGCGCGCAGCAGCCCGGCGATCACGCCCGGGCCGATCGCGTGCACCTTGGTGCGAAACGACGCCACGACCACGTCGTCCACGCCGCGGCCGTCCAGCGTAAAGAGGCGGATCGACTCGTCCTCGAACAGCGTGTTGCCTGCGTTGTGGCCCGTGGCGGCGTTCTCGCCCGCGAGCACGACCGGGAACAGCTGGCGGTTGTGCACCGCGTTCCTCGGGCGCGGGACGAATTCACGGCGCGCCGGCGACCACGAACCCTCGGGCTGGTGCACGCCGCCGCGCTCGGCCACGGGGCCGTCGAACACCCACGCCGGCAGCGGCACGCTCGCCAGGGCCTTGCCCGCGTCGATGTCGGCCTGCACCCACTGCGCCACCTGCTGCCAGCCCGCGGCCTGCCAGGCCTCGAACGGCCCCTGCGCCGCGGCGAAACCGAAACGCATCGCCAGGTCCACGTCGCGCGCGTTGTCGGCGATCTCCTCGAGCTTGCACGCGGCGTAGTGGAAGTTGTCGCGCAGCAGCGCCCAGACGAACTGCGCCTGCGGGTTGGGCGACTCGCGCAGCAGCTTCAGACGCTCGGCCGGGTCCTTCTTCTTGAGAATGCGCGCCACGGTCTCGTCGGCCTTGCCGCCGGCGGGCACGTAATCCCCCTTGGCCGGGTCGAAGCGCAGGATCGCCTTGCCGTCCTTGCGATAGAAGCCCGCCTTGCTCTTGTGCCCCAGCGCGCCCCTGTCGATCAGCGTCCTGAACACGGCGGGCGTCTCGTAGAGCCTGGCGAACGGGTCGCCCGGCAGGCTCTCCTGCATCGTCTTCATCACGTGGCCGATCGTGTCGAGCCCGACGATGTCGGCCGTGCGATAGGTGCCCGACTTCGCGCGCCCCATCTTCTCGCCGGTGAGGTCGTCGACCACGTCGAACGCCAGGCCGAAGTTCGCGGCCTCGGCGGCGGTCGCGAACAGGCCGAAGGTTCCGATGCGGTTGGCGATGAAGTTCGGCGTGTCCTTGGCGCGGATGCAGCCCTTGCCCAGCGTGGTCGTGAGGAAGGCCTCGAGCCTCTCGAGCACGTCGGCCTGCGTCTGGTGGGTGGCGACGAGCTCCACCAGGTGCATGTACCGCGGCGGGTTGAAGAAGTGCACGCCGCAGAAGCGCGGCTTGATCGCCGGATCCACGCCCTCGGCCAGCTTCGCCACCGGCAGGCCCGACGTGTTGGTGGCCAGGATCGCGTCGGCCTTGAGGTGCGGGCCGACTTTGGCGTACAGCGCGTGCTTCCAGTCGGTGCGCTCGGCGATCGCCTCGATCACCAGCTCGCAGGTGCGCAGCTCCCCGAGGTCGTCTTCGTAGTTGGCCGGCCGGATGAACGCGGCGAGGTCGGCGTGGCCGAGAGGCGCCGGGCTCATCTTCTTGAGCGACTCGATCGCCCTGGCCGCGATCGCGCTCTTCGGCCCGTCTTTCGAGGGCAGGTCGAACAGCACCACGTCGACCCTGGCGTTGACCAGGTGGGCCGCGATCTGGGCGCCCATCACCCCGGCGCCGAGGACCGCGACGCGCCGCACATTGAAATTGGACACCGTCACTCCTCCCGGACCCAGGTCTGCGTGCGCCCCAGCAGCGGAATGCCGATGTAGCCGCGCACCTCGAGCTTCTTGCCGCCCTCGACCAGCGTCATCTGGCTGCGGTAGACCTTGCCGTTGTTCGGGTCGAGGATCTCGCCGCCGCCCCAGGCGTCGCCCTCCTTCTTCATGCCGGTGATGATCGTCATGCCCTGCACCGGCTTGTCCTTGCGCTCGTCGGTGCACTTGTCGCACTTGGCGTCGGCCTTGTCGGTGAGGATTCTCTCGACCTTGCCGCTGAAGATGCCGCCGGCCTCGACGATCCTGATCAGCGACTTGGGTTGCTTGGTCTCGTCGTCGATCGACTTCCAAAGGCCCACCGGCGAGGCGGCGCCCTGGGCGCGGGCGGGCGCTGCGCCCGCCCCGAGCGCCGCGGCGATCGCGAGCGACGCGGCAACGGCGAGCGGGAGGGTCTTCGATCTCGTGTTTGCAGCCATCGTGGTCTCCTTGAAGAATCCGTCTGGTCGATACCGGTGCACTGCAGCGCGCGGCGCGCGCGTCAGAACAACTCGGCGTCCAGCTCCATCAGCGGCTTCGCGCCCGAGCGTACCGTACGCATCAGCGCCGCGGTTTCCGGCTGCAGCTTCGCGAAGTAGAAGCGCGCCACCGACAGCTTGGCGGCGTAGAAGGGTTGGTCGGCCTTCGCGAGCGCCACTTTCGCCATCCGCGCCCACAGGTACGACAGCACCAGGTGCCCGATCACGCGCAGGTAGTCCACCGCCGCCGCGCCGGCCTCGTCCGGGTTCTGCAGGGCTTTCATCCCCACTTCCATCGTGAGCTTCTCGATCCTGCCGGCGAGGTCGGCGAGCGGGTTCACGAACTCGGCCATGGCCTCGTCGGTGCCGTCTTCCTCCACCATCGTTCGGATCAGCGCCCCCAGCTTGCGCAGCTTCGCGCCGTTGTCGCCCAGCACCTTGCGCCCCAGCAGGTCGAGCGACTGGATCGCGTTGGTGCCCTCGTAGATCGTGTTGATGCGCGCGTCGCGCACGTACTGCTCCATGCCCCACTCGCGGATGTAGCCGTGGCCGCCGAGCACCTGCTGCGCGAGCACCGTGCACTCAAGCCCGTTGTCGGTGATGAAGGCCTTCACGACCGGCGTGAGCAGCGTCACGAGGTCGGTGCACTCCTTGCGCACCTCCTCGTCGGGGTCGTGCTCGTAGCGGTCGATCATGAACGCGATCCAGTACGCGAGCGCGCGGCAGCCTTCCGTGTACGCGCGCTGCGTGAGCAGCATCCGCCGCACGTCGGGGTGCACGATGATCGGGTCGGCCGGCTTGTCGGGAGCCTTCGGGCCGGTGAGCGCACGGCCCTGCATCCGCTCCTTGGCGTAGGCGGCCGACTGCTGGTAGGCCGCGTCCATCAGGCCCAGCGACTGCAGGCCAACGCCCAGGCGCGCGCCGTTCATCATCACGAACATCGCCATCAGCCCCCGGTTGGGCTCGCCCACGATCCAGCCGGTGGCGCCGTCGAACTCGATCTGGCAGGTGGAGTTCGCGTGAATGCCCATCTTCTCCTCGATGCGCGAGGCCTTCGCCGCGTTGCGCTCGCCCGGCCTTCCCTCGGCGTCGGGCACGAACTTGGGCACGACGAACAGCGAGATGCCCTTCGAGCCCTCGGGTGCGTCGGGCAGGCGCGCGAGCACCAGGTGCACGATGTTCTCCGACAGGTCGTGCTCGCCCGAGGAGATGAAGATCTTCGAGCCGGTGATCGCGTAGCTGCCGTCGGCGCGCGGCTCGGCGCGCGCGCGCAGCATGCCGAGGTCGGTGCCGCAGTGCGCTTCGGTCAGGCACATCGTGCCGGTCCACTCGCCCGAGACGAGCTTCGGGAGGTAGAGCGCCTTCTGTTCCGGCGTTCCGTAGCGCACCAGGCACTGGTACGCGGCGTGCGTCAGGCCCGGGTACATCGTGAACGCCTGGTTCGACGCGTTCATCATCTCCTGGAACGCGGTCTGCACCGTGTGCGGCAATCCCTGCCCGCCGTAGGCCGGGTCGCAAGACAGCGACGGCCACTGCCCGGCCACGAACTTCTGCCAGGCCTCGCGGAATCCCTTGGGCGTGGTGACGACGCCGTCGCCCATCCAGGTGCACCCCTCCTCGTCGCCGCTGCGATTGAGCGGGTAGAGCACCTGGGCGCAGAACTTCCCGCCCTCTTCCACGATCTGGTCGATCAGCTCGGCCGAGACCTCTTCGTGCGCCGGCATCGCGGCGTAGTGCTTTTCCACTTCGAGCAGCTCGTGCAGCACGAACTGGATGTCGCGAAGCGGGGGGGTGTAGTCGACCATCTTTGTTCTATCCTTCGGGTTGATTTCGGCGGATTCGGGAGGGGGCCACGGCGTTGTGCCCGGCCTTCGATCGCGGCTTCTCCGCGAGGTAGGCGGTCACTGCTCGCTCGAAGGCGCCGCGCGCGCGCGCGGCCGCGTCCGGGCTCTCGAGCAGGCGCGCGTCGTGATGCAGCACCAGGATGATTCCGTAGAGCGAGAACACCAGTTCGGCCGGATCGGTGCCGGCGCGCAGCTCGCCGGTCTGCACCGATTGCTCGATCGCGCGCATCAGCTCGCGCTGCCACGAGCGCACCATCGCAACCAGCTCGTCGCGCACCGCGCCCGGGCGGTCGTCGTACTCGGTGGCGCCCGAGATCCAGATGCAGCCGCTCGCGGCCTCGATCGCGGTGCGCTCCACCCAGCGCCCGAAGATCGCGCGCAGCCGCGCCAGCCCGCGGCGCTCCTTGAGGCCCGGCACCAGGACGTCGTCGACGAAGCGCCGCTCGTAGGCCTTGAGCAGCGCGATCTGCAGGTCTTCGCGCGAGCCGAAGTGCGCGAACACGCCGCTCTTGGACATCTGCATGCGCTCGGCGAGCCCGCCGATCGTCAGGCCCTCGAGGCCGTCCCGGGCCGCGAGCTCGAGCGCGGTGTCCACGATCGCCGCCCGCGTCTGCTCCCCCTTGCGCATTGCACTCCTTCGTTTTCGAACGATCGTACTATTTCTGGCTTCCGGGGCGATGTCAAATCGATTCGGGCGGAACGGGCGCTTATTAGAAACGGCGCTCTATTGGTGCGGCGCAGCAGCGGGCGTTGCGCCCCGCCGCTCGGGGGCGCTGCGCTCCGCCGCTCTTCGGGCGCACTGCGCCCCGCCGCTCTTCGGGCACGCTGCGCCCCGCCGCTCTTCGGGCGCACTGCGCCCCGCCGCTCGGACACGCTGCGCCCCGCCGCTCGGGCACACTGCGCCCCGCCGCCGAACGCCGATTCGAGTCGCTTCCCGATACACGCTTTGTCGAATCGGCGTTCGACGTCGGGGCGAATCGGGGAGGGCGTGTCGCAGTCGGGGCGTGGCCGGCGTGTCGTGGCCGGCGTGTCGTGGCCGGGGCGGCGCGCGGT
>DATCZK010000016.1:0-12837 GCA_036525975.1 Burkholderiaceae bacterium
TCTCGGTGGCCGCGCGCAGGTACGAGCCGAGCTTCGTGCGCTCGATCACGTACCAGGTCGCGAAGCAGATCACGATCGAAGCCGCGACCACCCAGCCGCGATAGTTCGGCAGGAACATGAAGCCGAGGTTGCGCCCGCCGCCCAGCTCCGGCGGGATCGGGTACGGCTGGCCCGACGAACCGTACTCGTTGCGAAAAAGCCCCTGGATGATCAGCGCCAGCCCGAAGGTGAGCAGCAGCCCGTAGAGGTGGTCGAGCTTGTACAGCCGCGAGATCATCAGCCGCTCGATCAGTATGCCGGTGGCGCCCACCACCAGCGGCACGATCGCGAGCGCCCACCAGTAGCCGATTCCGGCCTTGTTCAGCAGCAGGTAGGCCACGAACGCGCCCATCATGTACTGCGCGCCGTGCGTGAAGTTGATGATGTTCAGCAGGCCGAAGATCACGGCCAGCCCGAGCGAGAGCAGCGCGTAGAACGAGCCGTTGATCAGCCCGATCAGCAGCTGTCCGAACAGCGCCTGGGTCGGAATGCCGAAGATTTCCATCGTCGCTTGCGTTCGCCCTCGCCCTCGCCCTCGCCCTCGGCTGGGAACCGGCCGGGTGGCCCCGCGAGGGGCCGGGCCGGCCGGCCCTCAGCCGGTGCGAACGCCTACTTCACCAGCGGGCAGTCGCCGGCGTTGAGCGGCCGGAAGGCCTCGTTCGCCGGGATCGTCGCGCGGACCTTGTAGTAGTCGTACGGGCCCTTGGATTCGGAGGGCTTCTTCACCTCGACCAGCAGCGCGTTGTGCAGCTTGCGCCCGTCGGCGCGGATCGTGCCCTTGCCGAACAGCGGATCGTCGGTGGGCATCGACTTCATCTGCGCGATGATCTTCGTGCCGTCGTCGGTCTTGGCCGCCTCCACCGCCTTGAGGTAGTGCAGCACGGCCGAGTACACCCCGGCCTGCACCATCGACGGCGCCCTGCCGCCGTGCTGTGCGGAGAAGCGCTTGGACCAGGCGCGGGTGCTGTCGTTGAGGTCCCAGTAGAAGGTTTCGGTGAAGATCAGGCCCTGCGCCTTCTCCAGGCCCAGCGAGTGCACGTCGGTGAGGAACACCAGCAACCCGGCGAGATTCTGCCCGCCCTTGACGATGCCGAACTCGGCCGCCTGCTTGATCGAGTTGGTCGTGTCGCCGCCGGCGTTGGCCAGGCCGATGATCTTGGCCTTCGAGGCCTGCGCCTGCAGCAGGAACGAGGAGAAGTCCTGGTTGTTCAGCGGGTGGCGCACCTTGCCCAGGACCTTGCCGCCGTTCTTGAGCACCACCGCCTCGGTGTCGCGCTCGAGCGCGTGGCCGAACGCGTAGTCGGAGGTCAGGAAGAACCAGCTGTCGCCGCCGGTCTTCACGATCGCCTGGCCGGTGCCGTTGGCCAGCATCCAGGTGTCGTAGGTCCAGTGGATCGTGTTCGGCGAGCAGGCCTTGCCGGTGAGGTCGGCGGTGGCGGCGCCCGAGACGAGGAAAGCCTTGCCCTTGTCGCGCGTGACCTGGTTGATCGCCAGCGCCACCGACGAGGTGGGCACGTCGACGATCACGTCGACCTTGTCGGAGTCGTACCACTGGCGCGCGATGCTCGAGCCCACGTCGGCCCTGTTCTGGTGGTCGGCCGAAATGATCTCCACCTTCATTCCCTTGCGTGCCGCGCCGAAGTCCTCGACCGCCATCTTGGCGGCCACGACCGAACCCGGCCCGGCGATGTCGGCGTACAGGCCCGACATGTCGTTGAGCACGCCGATCTTGACCACCCCGTCGGAGATCTGCGCGCCGGCCTGGCCCGCGAAGGCGGCCAGCGCGGCCGATGCCAGTGCTGCGGAAAGCTTGCGTTTCATCTGATCCTCTCCCTTGTAAATCGTTCGAATCGCGGTCCCCGGAAATCCGGTGGACACCCCCTCCTGATCTGCCCCGCGCCGCCTGCGTTCAAACTCCCAGGTACTCGTGCAGCATGTGCATCTTCGCATCGAGCTCGCCGGCCGCGAAGCCTTCGACGATGCGGCCGTGCTCCATCACGTAGAACCGGTCCGCCAGCGGCGCGGCGAACCGGAAATTCTGCTCCACCATCACGATCGTGAAACCGTGCTCGCGCAGCCCGTGGATCATCTTCGCGAGCGCGTGCACGATCACCGGGGCGAGGCCCTCGGAGATCTCGTCGAGCAGCAGCAACCGCGCGCCGGTTCGCAGGATGCGAGCGACCGCGAGCATCTGCTGTTCGCCGCCCGAGAGCCTGGACCCGGGGCTCGCCCGTCGCTCCTCGAGGTTGGGGAACATCGCGTAGATCGCGTCGAGTTCCATTCCGCCCGAACTCACCTTCGGCGGAAGCAGCAGGTTCTCCTCGCACGAGAGGCTGGCGAAGATCCCGCGCTCCTCGGGGCAATAGCCGATGCCGAGCCTCGCGATCTGGTGCGCCGGCAGGTTCACCGCCTCGACGCCGTTGATCATGATCGATCCGCTGCGCCGACCGGTGAGCCCGAGGATCGCCTTGAGCGTGGTCGTGCGCCCGGCGCCGTTGCGCCCCAGCAGCGTGACGACCTCGCCGCGGTTCACGACGAGGTCCACGCCGTGCAGGATGTGCGATTCGCCGTAGAACGCGTGCAGGTCGCTGATCCGCAGGTATTCGACGCCGTTGCTGGCTGACATCATCGGCCCTTCAATGCGCCTGGGCGCCGGAGAGCTCGCCCCCGGCGGTGCCCATGTATGCCTCGAGCACCTGCGGGTTCTCGGAGACCTGCTCGTACGGCCCCTCGGCGATCACCTGGCCGCGCTGGAGCACGCTGATCGTGTCGGCGATTCGCGCGACCACGTTCATGTTGTGCTCCACCATCAGCACGGTGCGGTTCTGCGCGACCTTGCGGATCAGGTCGGTGACGCGCTCGACGTCCTCGTGCCCCATGCCCTGCGTGGGCTCGTCGAGCAGCATCAGCTCGGGGTCGGTTGCCAGCGTGGTGGCGATCTCCAGCGCGCGCTTGCGCCCGTAGGGCAACTCCACGGTGACTTCGTCGGCGAATTCGCGCAGCCCGACCGTCTCGAGCAGTTCGAGCGCGCGCGGATTCAGCGCGTCGAGCGTGCGCCCGGCGCGCCAGAAGTGGAACGAACTTCTCTGGCCGCGCTGCAGCCCGATGCGCACGTTCTCGAGCACCGTCAGGTGCGGGAACGTTGCCGAGATCTGGAACGAGCGCACGATGCCGCGGCGCGCCACCTGCGCGGGCTTCTCGCCGGTGATGTCGTGGCCGTTGAACAGGATCGTGCCCCGCGTGGGGATCAGGAACTTCGTGAGCAGGTTGAACACGGTGGTCTTGCCCGCGCCGTTGGGCCCGATCAGCGCATGGATCCGGCCGCGGCGAATCCGCAAGCTGACGTCGTCCACGGCGACGAAGCCGCGGAACTCCTTGACCAGGCTCTTGGTCTCGAGAATGTATTCGCTGCTCATCGAAGGCTGGCTGGCAGGTCCCGCTTTGGCCCGGGAATCGTCGCCCCGAACGGAACGCCGATTATTGCCAAAACCCGCGCCTCCCGCAACGCGCAACGCGCGATCCGGGCGCACGACGAGCGCGTGGCCCGCATCGGGTTCAACGGCGGGCCGCCGCGAAGCACGCTCCCCCCCTGCCGGGCCATTCAGTGGTTGTCGCGCGGCACGCCGTGCGTGGCGTCGATGCGCTGGTAGTTGATCGCGAAATCCAGACAGCCTCCGTCCTGCAGCTGCGTGACGTGGCGGCGGTAGATCTCCTGCCACGGCGTCTGGTTCACGATGAGCGGCGGCTTCCAGGCGGCGCGCCTGCGGATCAGTTCCTCGTCGTCGATCAGGATGTCGGCGCGGCGGTGCGTGAGGTCGATGCGCACGCGGTCGCCCGTCTCGAGCAGCGCCATGCCGCCGCCCACCGCGGCCTCGGGCGAGGCGTTGAGGATCGACGGGCTCCCCGAGGTGCCCGACTGGCGGCCGTCGCCCACGCAGGGCAGCAGCGTGATGCCCTGGCGCACGAGCTCGTCGGGCGGCAGCATGTTCACCACTTCGGCCGCGCCCGGGTAGCCCACCGGCCCCACGTGGCGGATGAACAGGATGCAGTCGGCGTCGATCGCGAGCGACGGGTCGTTGATGCGGTGGTGGTAGTCCTCGGGACCCTCGAACACGATCGCGCGCCCCTCGAAGGCGCCCGGGTCGTCTTCGCGCTCGAGATAGCGCTTGCGGAACTCGGGCGAGATCACCGAGGTCTTCATCACGGCCGAGTCGAACAGGTTGCCGGTGAGCACCGCGAACCCCGCCTCGGGCAGCAGCGGGCTCTCGTAGGCGCGGATCACCTCGCGGTCCGAGGCCTGGGTCTTCCCGTAGATGTCGCCGATCGTGCGCCCCGACACGGTGAGCGCGCCCTCGTGCAGCTTGCCCGCGCGAAGCAGCTCGTGCATCACCGCGGGCACGCCGCCCGCGCGGTGGAACTCCTCGCCCAGGAACCGGCCCGCCGGCATCAGGTCCACCAGCAGCGGGATCGCGTAGCCGATCCGGTCCCAGTCGCCGATATCCAGCGGCACGCCCATGTGCCTGGCGATCGCCGTGACGTGCGGCGGGCAGTTGGTGGACGCGCCCAGCGCGCTCGCCGCCACGATCGTGTTCTCGAAAGCCTCGCGCGTCATCACCTTCGAGGGCCGCAGGTCGGCGTGCACCATCTCCACGATGCGCCGCCCGGTGGCGTAGGCCATCTGCCCGCGCTCGCGGTACGGCGCCGGAATCGACGCGCAGCCGGGCAACGACATGCCCAGCGTCTCGGCGAGGCTGTTCATCGACAGCGCGGTGCCCATCGTGTTGCAGTGCCCCACCGAGGGCGCGCCCGAGGCCACCATCCTGAGGAACTCGTCGTAGTCGATGCGCCCGGCGGCGAGCTCCTGGCGCGCGAACCAGACGATCGTGCCCGAGCCGGAGAGGCCGCCGCCGTAGTAGCCGTTCAGCATCGGCCCGCCCGAGAGCACGATCGACGGGATGTCCACGGTGGCGGCGCCCATCAGCATTGCCGGCGTGGTCTTGTCGCAGCCGGTGGTGAGCACCACGCCGTCCAGGGGATAGCCGTAGAGCACCTCGACCAGCGTCAGGTAGGCGAGGTTGCGGTCGAGCGCCGCGGTCGGGCGCTTGCCGGTTTCCTGGATCGGGTGCACCGGGAATTCCATCGGGATCCCCCCGGCGTCGCGGATGCCGTCGCGCACGCGCGAGGCCAGCTCCACGTGGTGGCGGTTGCACGGCGAGAGGTCGCTGCCCGTCTGCGCGATCCCGATCACCGGCTTGCCGCTGCCGCGCAGCTCGTCGAGCGTGAGGCCGAAGTTCAGGTAGCGCTCGAGGTAGAGCGCGGTCATGCCGAGGTTCTCGGGGTTGTCGAACCACTGCCGCGATCGCAACCCGCCCGGCTTCGGTTTCGAACCGCCGCTTCCTGCACCCATCGCGCTCTCCCCTTGCACTGATCGTAGCAGTGTAGCAACCCGCGACCGGCGATCGGTTACGCTACGCGACAACCCCATCCTGGAGACCGCTCGAGACCGTGGAAGAGATCCCCCTCTGGCTGCACCTGGTGGTACTGGTGACGCTGCTGCTCGCGTCGGCGTTCTTCTCGATCGCCGAGACCAGCATGATGGCGATCAACCGCTACCGGCTTGGACACCTCGTGCGCCAGGGCCGCCGAGGCGCGCGACTGGCGGCCGACATGCTGCGCGATACCGAGAAGCTGCTCGGCACGATCCTGCTCGGAAACAACCTGGTGAACACGGCGCTCACCGCGATCGTGACGGCGCTGGCGATACGCCAGTTCGGCAACAACGACAAGACGATCCTGATCGCCACCGCCTCGGTGGCGCTGCTGATCATCGTGTTCTGCGAGATCACGCCGAAGGTGATCGGCGCGACCTTCCCCGAGCGCGTGGCGCTGCCCGCCAGTTTCGTGCTGCGCCCGCTGATGCGCCTGAGCGCGCCCGCGGTCTGGTCGGTGAACCTGATCGCAGGCCGCCTGCTGCGCGCGTTCGGCGTGCGCCCGGGCCAGCAGTCGCAGGCGAGGCTCTCCACCGAGGAGCTGCGCACGATCGTCCTCGAGGCCGGCGGGTTCATGCCCCAGAAGCACCGATCGATCGTGCTCAACCTGTTCGACCTGGAGTCGATCACGGTCGACGACGTGATGATCCCGCGCAACCGGATCGAGTCGCTCAACATCTCGGGCTCGCACGCGTCGATCCGCGAGCAGCTCGCCACCTGCTATCACAACAAGCTGCCGGTGCACGAGGGCGACGTGAACCAGGCGGTGGGCGTTCTGCACGTGCGCCGCGCACTGTCGCTGCTCTCGCGCGACGAGTTCGACACCGACGAGCTGCGCGAGCTGCTGAGCGAGCCCTACTACGTGCCCAGCGGCACCCCGGTGTTCACCCAGCTGCAGTATTTCCAGGAGAACCGCCAGCGCCTCGCGCTCGTTGTCGACGAGTACGGCGAGGTGCAGGGGCTGGTTACGCTCGAGGACATCATCGAGGAGATCATCGGCGAGTTCACGACCACCGCACCGGGGGGCGTGGAGGCGCTCGCGTGGAGCGCCACCGGCGAACTCGCGCTCGAGGGAACGGTGCTGTTGCGCGAGCTCAACCGCCGGCTGGGCACGCGCTTCCCGCTCGACGGCCCGCGCACGCTCACCGGGCTCGTGCTCGAAACGCTGCAAGACCTGCCCGAGGGCGAGGTGAGCGTGCGCTTCGGCGACGTTGCGATCGAGGTCGTGCAGATCCAGGACCGCACGATCCGCAGCGTGCGCGTGCGCCGGCTGGGCGCGCCGCACGCCCGCAACGAGCACGCCGACGGCCATTCAGTGACGTAAATCGCACCCCGGGCGCCGTTCGTCGCCCCGGACTCCGCCACTCGTCGCAGGCGACCGATACCCCTGTTTGCCGGTTGCCGCGCACGTCGCATCATGGGCGGCACCAGGACCGGGAGACCATCAGGGAACCATGAACATGGGCGTTGCAACAATGCCAACGCATGCGACCGAGCAGACCGTGCTCGCGGGCCTCGCACGCGCGCTCGTGCAGCACAGGGTCGTGCGCCCGGACCAGGCGCTGACGATCCAGAGGGCGGCCGACGCCTCCGGGCAGCGCTTCATCGACGAGCTGGTCACGAACGGGCCGGTGGCCTCGAGCGAGCTCGCGCGCTTCGCCGCCGAAACCTTCGGCCATCCGATGCTCGACCTCGATTCGGTCGACGTGGCCAACCTCCCCGCAGACCTGGTCGACCGCAAGCTCGCGGCCGAAACCCGCGTGGTGGCCCTGGGCAAACGCGGCGCGAGGATCTCGGTCGCGATCTCCGATCCGACCGACCTGCAGACGCTCGACCGGATCAAGTTCCAGACCGAAGCGCAGGTCGACCCGATCGTGGTCGAGCACGAGAAGCTGGTGAAGCTGGTGGAAAAGCTCGGCCGCAGCGCCAGCGACCAGCTCGCGGCCCTGGTCGACGACGCACTCGACCTGGACATGGCCAGCGAAGACACGCAGACCAAGGTGGACGCCAACTCCGAGGTCGACGACGCGCCGGTCGTGCGGTTCCTCCAGAAGATTCTGCTCGACGCGATCAACCAGGGGGCGTCCGACCTTCACTTCGAGCCCTACGAGAAGTTCTACCGGATACGCATGCGCGTCGACGGCGAACTGCGCGATTTCGCGCAGCCCCCGCTCGCGATCAAGGAAAAGCTCGCCTCGCGCATCAAGGTGATCTCGCGGCTGGACATCTCGGAAAAGCGCGTGCCGCAGGACGGGCGGATGAAGCTCGTCGTGGGGCCTGGCCGCGCGATCGACTTCCGCGTCTCCACGCTCCCGACGCTGTTCGGCGAGAAGATCGTGATGCGGATCCTCGATTCGTCGTCGGCCAAGCTGGGCATCGACGCGCTCGGTTACGACCCCGACCAGAAGCAGATGCTGCTCGACGCGATCCACCGCCCCTACGGGATGATCCTCGTCACCGGCCCCACGGGCTCGGGCAAGACCGTGTCGCTGTACACCTGCCTGCACCTGCTCAACGAACCCGGGATCAACATCTCCACCGCCGAGGATCCGGCCGAGATCAACCTGCCCGGGGTCAACCAGGTCAACGTCAACGACAAGGCCGGCCTCACGTTCGCGGCCGCGCTGCGCTCGTTCCTGCGCCAGGATCCGGACGTGATCATGGTGGGCGAGATCCGCGATCTCGAGACCGCCGACATCTCGATCAAGGCCGCGCAGACCGGGCACATGGTGCTCTCCACGCTGCACACCAACGACGCGCCCACCACGCTCACGCGACTGGCCAACATGGGCGTGCCGTCGTTCAACATCGCCTCGTCGGTGATCCTGATCACCGCGCAGCGGCTCGCGCGGCGGCTGTGCACCTGCAAGGCGCCTCTGGACGTGGACGAGGACGCGCTGATCAAGGTGGGTTTCACCGACGAGGACCTCGCCGGCGACTGGCGGCCCTTGCGCGCGGTGGGCTGCGAGCGGTGCGGCAACAGCGGCTACAAGGGCCGCGTGGGCATCTACCAGGTGATGCCGATCAGCGAGGACATGCAGCGGCTGATCCTGGCCAACGGCAACTCGATGCAGATCGCCGACCAGGCCAGGAGCGAGGGCGTGCGCGACCTGCGCCGCTCGGGGCTGCTCAAGGTGATGCAGGGCGTGACCTCGATCGAGGAAGTGCTCAGCGTAACGAACGAATAGACGCGAACACGGCGCACGAAGGAAAGGCACGAACATGGCAACCACGGCACTTGCACGCAACCCCGTGCGTGAATTCACCTTCAGCTGGGAGGGGCGCGATCGCGCCGGCAAGACCATTCGCGGCGAGATGCGCGCGGGCGGCGAGGCCATCGTCAACTCGACGCTGCGCCGCCAGGGCATCCTCGTCACGCGGGTTCAGAAGCGGCGCGCCCGCCGCGGCGGCAAGATCAGGGAAAAGGACATCGCGATATTCACCCGCCAGCTCTCGACCATGCTGCGGGCCGGGGTGCCGCTGCTGCAGTCGTTCGACATCGTGGCCAAGGGGAGCGCGAACGCCGCGGTGACGAAGCTGTTCACCGACATTCGCGCCGACGTCGAAACCGGCACCGCGCTGTCGCAGGCGTTTCGCAAGTACCCGCTGTACTTCGACTCGCTGTACTGCAACCTGGTGGGCGCCGGCGAGCAGGCCGGAATCCTGGACGACCTGCTCGATCGCCTCGCCACCTACAAGGAGAAGATGCAGGCGATCCGGGGCAAGATCAAGTCGGCGCTGTTCTACCCGAGCGCGGTGCTCACGGTGGCCGCGGTGGTCGTGACCGTGATCATGCTGTTCGTGGTGCCCGCGTTCAAGGAGGTGTTCGAGAACTTCGGCGCCGGTCTTCCCGCGCCCACGCAGTTCGTGATCGCGATGTCGGACTTCTTCGTCGATCACTGGTACCTGATCTTCGGCTCCATCGGATTCGCGATCTACTTCCTGTTGCAGGCCTGGAGGCGTTCGCCTAGAGTGCAGATGATGGTCGACAGGATGCTGCTCAAGTTGCCGGTGCTGGGCGAGATCGTGCGCAAGGCCACGATCGCCCGCTGGCTGCGCACGCTGTCGACGATGTTCGCCGCCGGCGTCCCGCTGGTGGAGGCGCTGGATTCCGTGGGGGGCGCGTCGGGCAACTACGTCTACCTCACCGCCACGAAGAAGATCCAGCAGGAGGTGTCCACGGGCACCAGCCTCACGATCGCGATGCAGAACTCGCAGGTGTTCCCCAACATGGTGCTGCAGATGTCCGCGATCGGCGAGGAGTCGGGCGCGCTCGACGCGATGCTCTCGCGCGCTGCCGACGTGTTCGAACGCGAGGTCGACGAGGCCGTCGCGAGCCTGTCGAGCCTGCTCGAGCCGTTCATCATGGTCGTCCTGGGGGTCGTGATCGGCGGGCTCGTGGTGGCGATGTACCTGCCGATCTTCAAGCTCGGCCAGGTGGTCTGACCGGCTGCGCGCCGCACTCGGGCGATGCAAGGCCTGTCGATCTTCGCCGAGTCGGCGCCGCTGGCGATCGGCTCGGCGCTGGTGCTCGGTCTGGTGATCGGGAGCTTCCTCAACGTCGTCATCGCGCGCCTGCCGCAGATGATGGAGAACGAGTGGCAGGACCAGGCGAACGAACTGCGCGGCGAGCCCCTGGCCGAGCGCGAGCGCTTCAACCTCGTCACGCCGCGCTCGCGCTGTCCGTCGTGCGGGCACGCGATCGGCGCGCTCGAGAACATCCCGCTGGTGAGCTGGGTGGTGCTTCGAGGGCGCTGCTCGGCGTGCGGGAGCGCGATCTCTCCCCGCTACCCGGTGGTGGAACTGATGAGCGGCGTGCTGTGCGCGCTCGCGGCCTGGCGCTACGGCGCCAGCGTGCAGGGCGTTGCCGCGATGGTGCTCACCTTCTTCCTGATCACGCTCGCGTTCATCGACCTCGACACCCAGTTGCTGCCCGACAGCATGACGATGCCGCTGCTGTGGCTGGGCCTCGCGCTCAACCTGTGGGGCGTGTTCGCGCCGCTCGATTCCGCGGTGATCGGCGCGATCGCCGGTTACCTGCTGCTGTGGTCGGTCTACTGGCTGTTCAAGCTCGTGACCGGGAAGGAAGGCATGGGGTACGGCGACTTCAAGCTGCTCGCGGCGCTGGGCGCCTGGTTCGGCTGGCAGCTGCTGCCGTCGATCATCCTGCTCGCCTCGGTCGTGGGCGCGGCCGTCGGCGTCTCGCTGATCGTCTTTCGCAAGCACGGCCGCGAAGTGCCGATCCCCTTCGGCCCCTACCTCGCGGGCGCAGGGCTGCTCGCGCTGTACCTCGGGAAACCCCTCTCGGGCCTGTTCGGCATCGCCTGAGCGCGCGGGCGCGGGCGCGGCACCGCAAAGGCGCGCGCCTGTTATCGTTTCGCCCAGGATGAACCCCAGCAAGCGACCCCGGCTCCTGGTCGGCCTGACCGGCGGCATCGGCAGCGGCAAGACGACCGTTGCGAACCTGTTCGGCGAGCGCGACGTGCCGCTGGTCGACACCGACCGGATCGCGCACGAGCTCACCGCGCCCGGCGGCGACGCGATCGAGGCGATCAGCGCCGAATTCGGCGAGGGCGCGATCGCGCCCGACGGCAGCCTCGACCGAGCGGCGATGCGCGCGCGCGCCTTCGGCGACCCCGACGCGCGCCGGCGACTGGAAGCGATCCTGCACCCGATGATCCGCGCGCGCACGATGCGCGCGATCGAGTCGGCGGCGGGCGCGGCCTACGCGATCGTGGTCGTGCCGCTGCTGGTGGAGTCGGGCACCTGGCAGTCGTGGCTCGATCGGGTGCTGGTGGTGGACTGCCCGGTCGAGGTTCAGCTCGAGCGGGTGATGCGCAGAAACGGGCTGGCGCGCGAACAGGTGCTCGCGATCCTCGCAGCGCAGGCGTCGCGCGAAGCGCGGCTGGCCGCCGCCGACGACGTGGTGGACAACGGCGGGGCGCCCGACGCGCTGCCGGCGCGCGTCGACGAACTGCATCGCCGCTACCTCGCCCTGGCCGGTTGACGCCCGGCCCCGCGCGCGCAGCCTCGCCGTTTGTCATCGGATATGCTTTGCTTCAAAATGTCAGCGCCCCGACCTGCTGGCTGACCGACCGGGAACCGTCGGATTGATCCTCTACGAATATCCGCTCAACGAACGCATCCGCACGCTGCTGCGACTCGAGGATCTGTTCGAGCGCCTCGACCTGTTCGCCGGGCGCGATCACCCGCTCGACCACCACGTCGCGCTCACGACGCTGTTCGACGTGCTCGAGATCGCGGCGCGCGCCGACCTGAAGTCCGACCTCCTGCAGGAACTCGACCGGCAGCGCCAGGCCCTCGCGCAGTACCGCAACAACCCCGACGTTTCGCACGCCGCGCTCGAGGGCATTCTCGGCCAGATCGAAGAGGCGTTCGCGGGGCTGAGCGCGCTCACCGGCAAGACCGGACAGCACATGCGCGACAACGAGTGGCTGATGAGCATTCGCAGCCGCACGATCATCGCCGGCGGCGCCTGCGAGTTCGACCTGCCCTCCTATTACGCCTGGCAGCATCGCTCGCCCGAATCGCGCAGGCGCGACATCGGCAACTGGGCACTGCCGTTCAGGCCGCTGCACGACAGCCTGTCGATCGTGCTCAAGCTGCTGCGCGAGAGCGCGCAACGCCAGGCCTACACCGCGCAGCAGGGCGGCTACCAGCAGCCGCTCGGCGGGCGCACCTACCAGATGGTGCAGGTTCGCCTCGACCCGGCGCTGGGCGCGATTCCGGAAATCAGCGCCAACAAGTACCTGCTCTGGATCCGCTTCACCTCGCAAGACGGCGACATGCGCCCGAAGCCCTTCGAAGGCAGCGTGGAGTTCGACCTGGGCCTGTGCAACCTCTGAGCGTTGCCCGAGAGCGCAGCTTCGCCCGATGAAATCCACGGCGCGGCGCGGCGCACCCACGGTCGAGTGCCCGCGCTGCCGGCGCGAGACGGTCTTCGCGCCGTCCAACCGCTGGCGGCCCTTCTGCTCGCAGCGCTGCAAGACGATCGACCTCGGCGCATGGGCGAGCGACGCCTACGCGATCGCGGGTGCGCCGGCCGACGAGCCGGGGCAGGAGGGCGACCCGCCCGTGGGCGCCGATCAACCCTGAGGGTGCGCGCCGTCCGGGCAAGCCGCGGCGATCACGATGCCGTGGGTGTCGCCCCGGCCCGCGTCGCGCATCCAGTTCGGGCCTTCGCAGGCCGATGAAGGCACCTGCCTGAACAGCGGCACGCCGGCCGCGGCCGCGCAGCGGCTCGCCAGTTCGGCCGAGGCGAGCGCGAAGTCGGCGCCGAGGCGGGCGG
>DATCZK010000017.1:0-25232 GCA_036525975.1 Burkholderiaceae bacterium
GGTAGGCCTGGAGCAGCCCGGCCGGACCGACGAACTTGTCCGGATTCCACCAGAAGGACGGGCACTGTGTCGAACAGCAGGCGCACAGAATGCACTCGTAGACCCCGTTGAGCTCGTCGCGTTCTTGGGGAGACTGCAGCCGCTCCTTCTCGGGCGGCGGGGTGTCGTTGATCAGGTAGGGGCGGATCGAGTTGTACTGCTCGAAGAACAGCGTCATGTCCACGATCAGGTCGCGGATCACGGGCAGGCCGGGCAGCGGGCGCAGAACGATCGGCTCGGAGAGCTCGCGCAGGTTCGTGATGCACGCCAGGCCGTTCCTGCCGTTGATGTTCATCGCGTCGGAGCCGCACACGCCCTCGCGGCACGAGCGCCTGAACGCCAGCGAGTCGTCGTTGGCGTGCTTGATGCGCATCAGCGCGTCGAGCAGCATCTTGTCGGTGGGCAGCAGCTCCACCTGCAGGTCCTGCATGTAGGGGCGCGCGTCCTTGTCCGGGTCGTAGCGGTAGATCGAGAACCTCAGCACGCGCGTGCCCTGGTCTGCCCTCGCAGGCATTGCAACCGGTGCTTGTGCGGCTTCGTTCATCGGCTGGCGCTCCGTGGGTTCACTGTGAGGCTCTCTCGTCGCTCTGGTCTGCGCGGGTTGTGGGGCTGTCTCGCGGATTCTAGAAGGTGCGCGCCTTGGGCACGAACGTGTCGACGGTGAGCGGCTTCATGTTCACCGGCTTGTAGTCGAGTCTGTTGCCTCTCGAATACCAGAGCGAGTGCTTGATCCAGTTCTCGTCGTCGCGCTGCGGATGGTCGCGGTGCGCGTGCGCGCCCCGGCTCTCCTTGCGCGCCTCGGCCGACACGACCGTGGCCTTCGCGGTCTCGATCAGGTTCTCCAGCTCCAGCGCCTCGATGCGCGCGGTGTTGAACACCCTGGACTTGTCGTCGATGCGCACTTGGCCCACGCGCCGGTCGAGCTCCATGATGCGCTCCACGCCCTCGGCGAGCAGATCGGCGGTGCGGAACACGCCGCAGTGCTTCTGCATCGTGCGCCGGATCTCGTTGGCCACGTCCTGCACGCCCTCGCCCGACGAAGCGCCGTCCAGGCGCGCCAGGCGCGCGAGCGTGGCGTCGCCGGCGTCGGCCGGCAGCGGCTTGTGTCCGGCCGATTCGTAGCCGGCGCCCACGATGTGGTTGCCGGCCGCGCGGCCGAACACCACGAGGTCGAGCAGCGAGTTGGTGCCCAGGCGATTCGCCCCGTGCACCGACACGCACGCGCACTCGCCGATCGCGTAGAGCCCGCCCACGACCGCGTTCGGGTCGCCGTCGCGCGGCGCCACGACCTGGCCGTTGATGTTGGTGGGAATTCCGCCCATCTGGTAGTGGATCGTGGGCACGACCGGGATCGGGTCGCGGATCGGGTCCACGTTCGCGAACTTGATCGCGATCTCGCGGATCGAGGGCAGGCGCTTGGTGATCGTCTCGGCACCGAGGTGATCGAGCTTGAGCAGCACGTAGTCGCCGTCCGGACCGCAGCCCCTGCCCTCCTTGATCTCCTGGTCCATCGAGCGCGAGATGAAGTCGCGCGGCGCGAGGTCCTTGAGCGTGGGCGCGTAGCGCTCCATGAATCGCTCGCCGTCCTTGTTGAGCAGGATCCCGCCCTCGCCGCGCACGCCTTCGGTGATCAGGACCCCGGCGCCGGCCACGCCGGTGGGGTGGAACTGCCAGAACTCCATGTCCTCCAGCGGCACGTCCGCCCGCGCGGCCATCCCCAGCCCGTCGCCGGTGTTGATGAACGCGTTCGTCGAGGCGGAGAAGATCCGCCCGGCGCCGCCGGTGGCGAACACGGTGACCTTCGCCTCGAGGATCGACACCTCCCCCGTCTCCATTTCCAGCGCCACGACGCCGCAGCAGTCGCCGTCGGCGTCGCGGACGATGTCCAGCGCCATCCACTCGACGAAGAACTGGGTTCGGGCGCGCAGGTTGCGCTGGTACAGGGTGTGCAGCAGCGCATGGCCGGTGCGGTCGGCGGCGGCGCACGCGCGCTGCACCGGCTTCTCGCCGAAATTGGCGGTGTGCCCGCCGAACGGGCGCTGGTAGATCGTGCCGTCGGGGTTGCGGTCGAACGGCATCCCGAAGTGCTCGAGTTCGTAGACGACCTTGGGCGCCTCGCGGCACATGAACTCGATCGCGTCCTGGTCGCCGAGGTAGTCCGACCCCTTGACGGTGTCGAACATGTGCCAGTACCAGTTGTCCTCGCTCATGTTCCCCAGGGAAGCCCCGATCCCGCCCTGCGCGGCCACCGTGTGCGAGCGGGTGGGGAACACCTTGGAGAGCACCGCGACGCTCAGGCCGGCCTCGGCGAGCTGGAGCGAGCAGCGCATGCCCGAACCGCCGGCGCCGATGATCACCGCGTCGAACTTGCGCCGCGGGAGGTTGTTCGCCAGATGGTTGAGCACGTCCGCCACCTCAGACCCTCCACAGGATGATGACCGCCCACAGCGCGTAGGCGACGAGGGTGACGATGGTGGCCACCTGGAGAGCCAGCCGGAGCGCGGCCGACCTGATGTAGTCCATGAAGATGTCGCGCACGCCGATCCAGGCGTGCCACGCGAGGGCGATCAGCGCGACCAGCGTGAGCACCTTCATCCACAGCGACGCGAACAGCCCCGCCCAGGCCGCGTAGCTCAGTTCCGGCGTGAACAGCAGCGCGAGCAGCAGCACCACGGTGAAGGCCGCCAACACGACCGCCGACACCCGCTGCACGAGCCAGTCCTTGAGCCCGTAGTGGGCGCCGACGACGACGCGTCTGGTCGTCATCTCAGAACACCCCGAACAGCTTGAGCGCGATCACCGCGGTGATCGCGAGGCTCACGCCCATCACGACCGAGGCGGTGGTCTTGGCCGACGCCTTGTCCACGCCCACGTGCACGTCGAGCAGCAGGTAGCGGATGCCGGCGCAGAAGTGGTGCAGGTACGCCCAGATCAGGCCCAGCAGCACGAGCTTGGCGAACCAGTGCGAGACCACCGAGCGGTAGACCTGGAAGCTCAGCTCCGAGGTGAGGCTCTGTTCGAACAGGTAGAGCACGAACGGCAGCCCCACGAGAAACAGCACCGCCCCGCTCACCCGGTGCAGGATCGACACGATCCCGGGCAGCGGCAGCTTGTACCTCGCCAGGTCTGCCGGGCTGATGTTGCGAAACTGCGGCCGTTCCCCGCGGGCTTCCCTCGAGGCGAGATCAGGCATGAATCCCCCGTTCGAATCGTTGTCGTGCAGCGCAGCCGTGCACCCGCGTGCGAGCGCGGCGCCTCACGTGCCCTATTCTGAACGAATTTTCCGCGGCGCACCAATCGCGCCCTCGCCGCTCAGCCGAGCGTGTTGAAGTAGTGGTGCGCCCGCGTGCAGTACAGGCCGCGCCGGACCTCCACCGGACGGTCTTCGTAGGTGTACGAGACGCGCTCCACGAGCAGCAGCGGGGAACCCGCCGCGACCTCGAGCGCCCCGGCCGCCGCGGCGTCCGCGGTGACCGCGCGCAGGCGCTCCGAGGCGCGGATCATCCGCGTGCCGAACTCGGTCTCGAACAGCCCGTACAGCGGCCCCTCGTACGCGCGCAGCCGCTCCGCAGTGAGCCCGCGAAACGTGGAGCCGGGCAGCCAGATCTCGTCGAGCACGACCGGCACGCGGTCGAACGAGAGCACGCGCCGGATCACGATCACGCCCTCGCCCGTGCGCAACTGCAGGGCGCGCGCGATCTCCACCGGGGCGCGCTGCCGCCTGCACTCGAGGATGCGGCTCGACATCTGCCCAGGCTCGGCGCCACGATCGGGGCGCAGCCTCAGAAAACGGAACTGTGCCCTCGGCTCGTGATGGGTGGCCACGAAGGTGCCGCGCCCCTGGCGGCGCACCAGCACGTTCTCGCCCGCCAGCTCCTCGACGGCCCTGCGCACGGTGCCCTGGCTGACGCCGTAGCGCGCGGCGAGCTCGGCCTCGCTCGGGATCGGGTCGCCCGGGCGCCACTCGCCGCCTTGCAGGCTGCGCGTGAGCAGCGCCTTGATCTGCCTGTACAGGGGGCTGAATCGGGGGCCTTGCCCCGGTTGCGCGCCGGATCCGGTCTTCATGTGCCGATTGCATCACAAGCTCGCTTTCCAGGCAATGTTTTATGTCTTATATAAGTTATATAGGCGGCTTGACACACTGCACAAATCCTCCCTACACTTGGGCGTTTCCGTCGCGGGCCGGTCGACCGGCAGACGGCTGTCGGCCGCGGCTGTGCCCCGATGACGGCCCGCTCACGAACCCCAACTCCCCGAGGAGCCCCGAGATGACAAAGCCCGCGATGCGCGTTGCAGTAACCGGTGCGGCCGGCCAGATCTGCTACAGCCTGCTGTTTCGAATCGCAAACGGAGACATGCTCGGGAAGGACCAGCCCGTGATCCTGCAGCTGCTCGACATCACGCCGGCGCTCGCCGCCGTGCGCGGCGTCGTGATGGAGCTCGAGGACTGCGCGTTTCCGCTCCTCGCCGGGATCGTCGTCACCGACGACCCCCGGGTGGCGTTCCGCGACGCCGATTGCGCGGTGCTGGTGGGCGCCCGCCCCCGCTCCAAGGGCATGGAGCGCAAGGACCTCCTCGAGGCCAACGGCGCGATCTTCACGGTGCAGGGCAAGGCGCTCGACGAAGTGGCCAAGCGCCACTGCAAGGTGCTGGTCGTGGGCAACCCGGCCAACACGAACGCGTACATCACGATGTCCTCCGCGCCCGGGATGGCGCGCGAGAACTTCACCGCGATGCTGCGCCTGGACCACAACCGCTCGCTCTCGCAGGTGGCGGCGAGGATCGGCCGGCCGATCGAGTCGATCGAGAAGATGATCGTCTGGGGCAACCACTCGCCCACGATGTACCCCGACTACCGCTTCGCGACCGCGGGCGGCGATTCGGTCGCCAAGCTGGTCTCCGACGACGACTGGAACCGCAACACCTTCATCCCCACCGTGGGCAAGCGCGGCGCCGCGATCATCGAGGCGCGCGGCCTGTCCTCGGCGGCGTCGGCGGCGAACGCCGCGGTCGACCACATGCGCGACTGGGTGCTCGGCACTTCCGGCAAGTGGGTCACGATGGGCGTTCCCTCGGACGGTTCCTACGGCATCCCCGAGGGGATCGTCTACGGCGTTCCGGTCACCTGCGCCAACGGCAGGTACGAGCGGGTGCGCGATCTGGAGATCGACGCGTTCAGCCGCGAGCGGATGGATCTCACGCTCAAGGAGCTGCTCGAGGAGCGCGAGGGCGTCAAGCACCTGCTCGCCTGATCGCGAGCCCGGCCACCACGCCAGCAACGCGGCCCGAATGCCCGCGGCGCATCCTTCGCAGGTTCTGTTCGCAGCGCAGGCGGCGCCCCGCGTGCTGCCCGTGTGCGATCACTACGCCGGCACCGAGGCGCTGATCCGCAAGTCGCTCGCGCTGCAGCGCGAACTCGGGCCCGTGTTCGACGTCACCGCCGATTGCGAGGACGGCGCGCAGGTCGGCCGCGAGCGCGAGCACGCGTCGATGATCGGCGACGTGCTCGCGAGCGCCGAGAACGCGCACGCGCGCCTGGGCGTTCGCATCCACGACCCCGCCCACCCCGCCTGGCACGACGAGATCGAAGCGGTGGTGCGCGCCGGCGGCGAGCGGCTCGCGTTCGTCACGATCCCGAAAGTCGATTCGCACGCGAGCGTGCAGCGCGTGGTGGCCGCGATCGATGCCTGCGCCGCGCGCGCGTCGCTGCGCCGCGAGATCCCGGTGCACGCGCTGATCGAGACGCACGCCGGGCTGCGCGCGGTCTGGGAGATCGCCGCCCACCCGCGCGTGGAGTGCGTGTCGTTCGGCACGCTCGACTACGTGAGCGGATTCGACGGCGCGGTGCCGACTTCGGCGATGACCTCGCCCGGCCAGTTCGAGCACCCGATCGTGCGCCGCGCGAAAGCCGAGATCTCGGTCGCGGCCCACACCTGCGCGAAGGTGCCCTCGCACGGGGTCTGCACCGACATCGACGACCCGCAGGCCGCCGGCCGCGACGCGGCCCGCGCGCTCGCCGAGTTCGGCTTCACCCGGATGTGGAGCATCCACCCCTCGCAGGTGCGATCGATCGTGGCGGCGCTCACGCCCGCGCCCGAACAGGTGGCTCTGGCCGGCGAGATCCTGCTGGCGGCGCGCGCCGCCGACTGGGGCCCGATCAGGCACGCCGGCCGGCTCGAGGACAGGGCGAGCTACCGTTTCTGGTGGGCGGTGCTGCGCCGCGCGCGCGCGGCCGGCGCCGCGATGCCGGCCGAGGTTGCGCAGGCTTTCTTCGATCGATGACAATTCCTCACAGGAGACCCGCATGAGCCCAGGACAGGCATTCAGGGCAGCGCTCGCGACCGAAGCCCCGCTGCAGGTTCCGGGGGCGATCAACGCGAACCACGCGCTGCTGGCCCAGCGCGCCGGATTTCGCGCGATCTACCTCTCGGGCGGAGGCGTCGCGGCGGGCTCGCTCGGCCTGCCCGACCTCGGGATCTCGAACCTCGACGACGTGCTCACCGACGTGCGCCGCATCACCGACGTTTGCGCGCTCCCGCTCCTGGTGGACGTGGACACCGGCTTTGGCGCCTCGGCGTTCAACGTCGCGCGCACCACCCGGTCGCTGATCAAGGCGGGCGCGGCGGCGATGCACATCGAGGACCAGGTCGGCGCGAAGCGCTGCGGTCACCGCCCCAACAAGGAGATCGTGAGCCTGGGCGAGATGGTCGACCGGATCAAGGCGGCGGTGGACGCGCGCACCGACCCGGCCTTCTTCGTGATGGCGCGCACCGACGCGCTGGCGGTGGAGGGGCTCGACGCCGCGATCGAGCGCGCCGTGGCGTGCGTGGAGGCCGGCGCCGACGGCGTGTTCCCCGAGGCGATGACCGAGCTCGGGATGTACCGCAGCTTCGCGGCCGCGGTGAAGGTGCCGGTGCTCGCGAACATCACCGAGTTCGGCAACACGCCGCTGTTCACGACCGAGGAACTGCGTTCGGCGGACGTGGCGATCGCGCTCTATCCGCTGTCGGCTTTCCGCGCGATGAACAAGGCCGCGCAGACCGTGTACGAGACGCTGCGCGGCGAGGGCAGCCAGCAGTCGGTCGTGCCGATGATGCAGACGCGTCAGGAACTCTACGACGCGATCGGCTACTGGGATTACGAACGCAAGCTCGACGCGCTGTTCGAGCGTGCCGGGTAGGGGCGCGCGGCGAGCGCGCGCCAGACGCAAACTCTGACCAGGGAGAACACAATGGCCACCGAGAACAAGCAAGCCGCCGCCCCGAAAGCGAAGAAGTCGGTCGCGCTCTCCGGCGTGCCCGCGGGCAACACGGCACTTTGCACCGTGGGGCGCACCGGCAACGACCTGCGCTACCGCGGCTACGACATCGTCGACATCGCGGGCGTGTGCGAGTTCGAGGAAATCGCCTTCCTGCTCATCCACGGCAAGCTGCCCACCCGCGCCGAACTGGCCGCGTACAAGGCGAAACTCGCCGGGTTGCGCGGGCTGCCCGCCGGCGTGCAGGATGCGCTCGAGACGCTCCCGGCCTCGGCCCACCCGATGGACGTCATGCGCACCGGCGTATCGGCGCTCGGTTGCCACCTGCCCGAAAAGCACGGCCACGGCGCGCCCGGGGCGCGCGACATCGCCGATCGCCTGATCGCCTCGCTCGGTTCCATGCTGCTGTACTGGTACCACTACAGCCACAACGGGCGCTGCATCGACGTGGAGACCGACGACGACTCGATCGGCGGGCACTTCCTGCGCCTGTTGCACGGCCGCGAGCCCGACAAGGCCTGGGTGCGCGCGATGCACACGTCGCTCAACCTGTACGCCGAGCACGAGTACAACGCCTCGACCTTCGCCGCGCGCGTGATCGCCGGCACCGGCGCCGACATGCACTCGGCGATCACCGGCGCGATCGGCGCGCTTCGCGGCCCGAAGCACGGCGGCGCCAACGAGGTGGCCTTCGAGATCCAGAAGCGCTACGACTCGGCCGACGACGCCGAGGCCGACGTGCTCAAGAGGCTCGAGGCGAAGGAAGTGATCATCGGCTTCGGCCACCCGGTGTACACGATCGCCGACCCGCGCAACAAGATCATCAAGGAAGTCGCGCGATCGCTGTCGAAGAAGGCCGGGAGCATGAAGATGTTCGACATCGCCGAGCGCCTGGAGTCGACGATGTGGAGCGCCAAGAAGATGTTCCCCAACCTCGACTGGTTCAGCGCGGTGAGCTACCACATGATGGGTGTGCCGACCGCGATGTTCACGCCGCTGTTCGTGATCTCGCGCACCAGCGGCTGGGCCGCGCACGTGATCGAGCAGCGCATCGAAAACAAGATCATTCGCCCGAGCGCGAACTACGTCGGTCCGGAAGACCGCAAGTTCGTGCCGATCGAGCGGCGCAAGTAGGCGTGCGGCTTGGCAGCGGAGCGCGTTTGGGTAGTACTCTGTGGACGAGGCGGCGGCGTCAAGGAGGGCCGGCATGAGCGCGCGACTGATCTTCTCGGTGACGGTGGCGGTTGCCTGGGCGGTGGCACCGCACCTGGCGCGCGCGCAGGACGCGCGCGCGCCGGCAGCGGCGCTTCCCGCGCCGGGGGGGAATGCGGCGGCGATCGCGGCGCAGGCGGTGGCCGGGTCCGCGCAGGATCCCGCGCGCGCGGTGCCGGCCGCAGCGCCCGTAACGGCCGCCACCGCACCCCCGGAAGCTCCCGCCGCAAGCGCACCCCCCGCGGCCGCGGCGCCCGCGGCCTCCGGGGGGCCGTCGAGCGTGCCGAGCGTCGTCTCGGAAGGCAGTCTTGGCGCCCGGGCGACGCCTCCGGCGGGGCTCGGCATCGCGCCGCCGGGAAGCGCCGTCGACGCCGGCGACAAGCCGATGGCGCTGCTCGCCGGGCTGTACCGGTGCGAACTGAGCCGCAGCGTCACGATCCGCAGGGTCGCTGCCGACGGCAAGTCGCTGGTGCTCAACTGGGCCGGGCGCGACCACGACTTCTTGGCCGTGGAGGCGCGCACCGGGGCGCTTCGCTTCGAGAACGTGTCCGAGGGCATGGTCTGGCTCGTGATCATCGGCAAGGCGATGCTGCTCGACACCCGCAAGGGCAGGCAGCTGGCGAACGAATGCAGGCACTGACCCCCGGCCGGCACTGACCTCCCCCCCTCCGTAGAAACAGGAACATTCAACCCATGGGTGCGCACATCTCGAACCAGAGGCCTCGGCCGGACAAGGTTCTGGTCGACATCGTCGATTACGTCGCCAAGTACAAGATCTCGAGCGCGCTCGCCTACGACACGGCGCGCAACTGCCTGATCGACACGCTCGGTTGCGGCCTCGAGGCGCTCGAGTACCCGGCGTGCACGAAGCTGCTCGGCCCGATCGTTCCTGGCACCGTCGTGCCCAACGGCGCGAAGGTTCCGGGCACGCAGTTCCAGCTCGACCCGGTGCAGGCGGCATTCAACATCGGCGCGATGATCCGCTGGCTCGACTTCAACGACACCTGGCTCGCCGCCGAATGGGGCCATCCTTCGGACAACCTCGGCGCGATCCTCGCGCTGGCCGACTGGATGAGCCGCAACGCGATCGCTTCGGGCAAGAAGCCGCTCACGATGCGCGACGTGCTCACCGCGATGATCAAGGCGCACGAGATCCAGGGATGCATCGCGCTGGAGAACTCGTTCAACAAGGTCGGCCTCGACCACGTCGTGCTGGTGAAGGTGGCCTCGACCGCGGTGGCCGGGCAGATGCTGGGCCTGTCGCGCGACGAGATGATCAACGCCGTCTCGCTCGCCTGGGTCGACGGCCAGTCGCTGCGCACCTATCGGCACGCGCCCAACACCGGCTCGCGCAAGAGCTGGGCGGCCGGAGACGCCACCAGCCGCGCCGTTCGCCTGGCCCTGATCGCGAAGACCGGCGAGATGGGCTATCCGTCGGTGCTCACCGCGAAGAGCTGGGGCTTCTACGACGTGCTGTTCGGCGGCAAGCCCTTCAAGTTCCAGCGCCCCTACGGCAGCTACGTGATGGAGAACGTGCTGTTCAAGATCTCGTTCCCGGCCGAGTTCCACTCCCAGACGGCGGTGGAATGCGCGATGGACCTCCACCGCCAGCTGGCCCGGCTCGGCAAGACCGAGGCCGACATCAAGAGAATCACGATCCGCACGCACGAGGCGTGCATCCGGATCATCGACAAGAAGGGCCCGCTGAACAACCCGGCCGACCGCGACCACTGCATCCAGTACATGGTGGCGGTGCCGATCCTGTTCGGCCGGCTCACCGCCGAGGACTACGAGGACAAGGTGGCCGCGGACCCGCGCATCGACGCGCTGCGCGAGCGCATCGTCTGCGCGGAGGACCGCCAGTTCACGAAGGACTACCACGACCCCGACAAGCGCTCGATCGCCAACGCGCTCACCGTGGAATTCAACGACGGCAAGAAACTCAAGGAAGTCGTGTGCGAGTACCCGATCGGCCACAAGCGACGCCGCAAGGAGGGAATTCCGCTGCTCGAGGAGAAGTTCCGGATCAACCTCGCGCGGCGCTTCCCGGCCAAGCAGCAGCAGGCGATTCTCGACGTCTCGCTCGACCAGAAGCGGCTCGAGTCGATGCCCGTGAACGAGTACGTGGACCTCTATCAGATCTGATCGGCATGCCCGGCGCTCGCCTCCCGCTGCTGCCGGCCGCGCGCTCCGGCGCCTCGCCGTCCCGAATCGCCCCGGCCGCGGCGTTCGCGCTCGCGGCCCTCGCCCTCGCCCTCGCCTGCTCCGGCGCGCGCGCCGACGAAGACCACCCCAGGCGCAAGCCCGGCCTGTGGGAGGTGCGCGGGGTCTCGGCCGAGGCCTCGGGCCTCCCGCCCACGCGCTTTTGCGTGGGCCGGAACACCGACTCGCGCGACGCGCACCTCGACCGCAGCGTCGGCGAGCGCGGCGCGTGCTCGCTCGGCGCGTTCAGGCGCGCGGGCCAGGCGTGGCTCGCCGAGTCGGTGTGCAAGGAATCGCGCAGCGTGGTCGTGAGCCGCGCGATCGCCTCGGGCGACTTCGAAACCGAGTACCGGATCGACACGCTCGTCACCTACGACCCGCCGCTGGGCGGCGTGCGCCGCGAGGACAAGGATGCGGTGGTCGCGCGCTACCTCGGCCCCTGCGCCCCGGACCAGAGGCCGGGCGACGTCGTGGTGCCGGGAATGGGCACGCTGAACATGGTCGACAACACGTTCCGGGCCGAGCCCTCGCCCGCCCCCCAGAGCCCGCCGCGACAGCGCCGCAAGCAATCCAAACCCTGAAGCACCCCCCGACAAGACCGCGATTACCCGAGGTAAGCCATGAGCAACGACCCGTTCAAGACCCTTAAGAAGTTCAAGCTCCGCTCCGGAGAGCAAGCGAAGATGCACTCGCTGCCCGAGCTGGCGAAGAAGTTCCCTGCAGTCAGGCGCATGCCGGTGTCGATCCGGATCGTGCTCGAGTCGGTGCTGCGCAACTGCGACGGGTTGAAGGTCACCCGCGACCACGTCGAGCAGCTGGCCAACTGGAAGGCCGGCGCCAGGCGCGTGGACGAGATCCCGTTCGTGGTGGCGCGCGTCGTGCTGCAGGACTTCACCGGCGTGCCGCTGCTGGCCGACCTCGCGGCGATGCGCAGCGTGGCCAAGCGGATGAATCGCAACCCGAAGGCGATCGAGCCGCTCGTGCCGGTGGATCTCGTGGTGGACCACTCGGTGATGATCGACCACTTCGGCTCGAACAAGGCGCTCGACCTGAACATGAAGCTCGAGTTCTCCCGCAACAAGGAGCGCTACCAGTTCATGAAGTGGGGAATGCAGGCTTTCGACACCTTCGGCGTGGTCCCCCCGGGCTTCGGCATCGTGCACCAGGTCAACCTCGAGTACCTGGCGCGCGGCGTGCACCAGGGCAAGGACGGCGTCGTCTATCCCGACACGCTCGTGGGCACCGACAGCCACACGACGATGATCAACGGCATCGGCGTGGTCGGCTGGGGTGTGGGCGGCATCGAGGCGGAAGCCGCGATGCTCGGCCAGCCGGTTTACCTCCTCACCCCGGACGTGATCGGCGTGGAGCTCAAGGGGCGCCTGCGCGAGGGCGTCACCGCCACCGACCTCGTGCTGCGGGTGACCGAGATGCTGCGCAAGGAGAAGGTGGTCGGGAAGTTCGTCGAGTTCTTCGGCGAGGGCACCGCGAGCCTCGCGCTCACCGACCGCGCCACCGTGGCCAACATGGCGCCCGAATACGGCGCGACGATGGGCTTCTTCCCGGTGGACCAGCGCACGATCGACTACTTCGAGGGCACCGGCCGCACCCGCGCCGAGATCGACGCCTTCGAGTCGTACTTCCGGGCCCAAGGCCTGTTCGGCATTCCGGCCGCGGGAGAGCTCGACTACACGCGCGTGGTCTCGCTCGACCTCTCGAGCGTGTCGCCCTCGCTCGCCGGCCCCAAGCGCCCGCAAGACCGCATCGAGCTGGGCAGCATGAAGAAGACCTTCACCGAGCTGTTCAGCAAGCCGGTGGCCGAGAACGGCTTCAACCAGCCCGCCGAGCGGCTGGGCAAGGTCTATCGCGCCGCGAGCGGCGCCGAGATCCGCAACGGCGACGTGCTGATCGCGGCGATCACCTCGTGCACCAACACCTCGAACCCCGGCGTTCTGCTCACGGCCGGGCTGGTGGCGAAACGCGCGGTCGAAGCCGGGATGAAGGTCGGCAGGAACGTCAAGACCTCGCTCGCCCCGGGCTCGCGCGTGGTGACCGAATACCTCGAGAAGGCGGGGCTCCTTCCCTACCTGGAGAAGCTCGGATTCAACGTCGCCGCCTACGGGTGCACGACGTGCATCGGCAACGCCGGCGACCTGCCCGCCGAGTTCAACGAGCTGATCACGAAGAACGAGCTCGTCTGCGCCGCCGTGCTCTCGGGCAACCGCAACTTCGAGGCGCGCATCCACCCGAACCTGAAGGCGAACTTCCTCGCCTCGCCGCCGCTCGTGGTGGCCTACGCCCTGGCCGGGAACGTCAACGTCGACCTGATGACCGAGCCGGTGGGCAAGGGCCGCAACGGCAAGGACGTGTGGCTGGGCGACCTGTGGCCGAGCAGCGACGAAGTCGGGGCGCTGATGCGCCACGCGATGAACCCGAAGGCGTTCAAGGCGAACTACGCGCAGGTCGACAGCAAGCCCGGCAAGCTCTGGGAAGGGGTAAAGGGCGTCAAGGGCCAGGTCTACGACTGGCCGAAGTCGACCTACATCGCCGAGCCGCCGTTCTTCGACGGCTTCGACCTCGCGCCGTCGGCGTTTGCGGCCCCGATCCGCGGCGCGCGCGCGCTCGGCGTGTTCGGCGACTCGATCACCACCGATCACATCTCCCCGGCCGGATCGATCAAGGAGTCGTCTCCCGCGGGCAAGTGGCTGAGCGAAAACGGCGTGTTGAAGGCGGACTTCAACAGCTACGGGTCGCGCCGCGGAAATCACGAGGTGATGATGCGCGGCACCTTCGCCAACGTGCGGATCAAGAACCTGATGATCCCGCCCGAGGCCGACGGCTCGCGCGTGGAGGGCGGCCTGACGATCCACCAGCCCAGCGGCGAGCAGATGTCGGTGTACGAGGCCGCGATGCGCTACATCGCCGACGGCGTGCCGACGATGGTGTTCGGGGGCGAGGAGTACGGCACCGGCTCGTCGCGCGACTGGGCCGCGAAGGGCACGCAGCTGCTCGGCGTGAAGGCGGTGATCGCGCGCAGCTTCGAGCGCATCCACCGCTCCAACCTGATCGGCATGGGCGTGCTGGCGCTGCAGTTCAAGGGCAAGGACAGCGTCGAGACGCTCGGCATCACCGGAAACGAGACCTTCGACCTGGAAGGGCTGGACGAAGATCTGCGCCCGCAGCAGGAGGTCACGCTGGCGATCCATCGCGCCGACGGGTCGGTCGGCCGGGCCGCGCTGCTGCTGCGGATCGACACCGCGATCGAGGTCGACTACTTCCGTCACGGCGGCATCCTCCCGTTCGTGCTGCGCCAGTTGATCGCCGCCTGAGCGCAGGGGCGCGATCGCTTCCCCGCGCGATCGCGCCCGATCGCGCCGCCTGCCGCCCGTCGCGAAAACCCCGCGGCGCGGCGGGTTCTGGCTGTGTCGCGGGGCTCCTTTGGGATTACACTGCTCGCTGCCCCTCGGCGCCGGCACCGCCAGCACAACCCGCACGCACGTTGATCCCTTGCTCCCCTCGAACCAGAAGACCGCCTCCGCACTCGGCCTGATGCCGCGCGCGCTGCTCGTGGCGGCGAGCGCGTTCGTTGCGTGCACGCTTGCGGGCTGGCTTGCATTCGGCAGCCCGACGCAGCTCGTGCTCTGGCCAGGCGCCGCGATCGCGCTCGCGTTCGGCTGGCGTTACGGCACGCGCTGGGTGCTCGCCGCCGCGACCGGGGCCGCGGCCTGGGCGCTGCTGGAGTTCGCCAGCGTGGTTCTGGCGCTCACGGCCTTCGCCTCCAGCGCCGCGGGAGCGGCCGCGGCGATCACGGTCATGCGCAAGCTCGGCACCTGGAAGCCGGCGGACTACCGGCTCGACGACGTGCTTCGGTTCATGATCGTGGTCGCGCTGCTCGCGGCCCCGCTCGACGCGCTGCTCGCGCTGGCCGGCATGCGCCTCACCGGCACCCTCGCCGAGGTTCACGGCGCGCACCTGTTCATGGGCTGGTGGCTGTTCGACACGCTCGGGATGCTGCTGGTCGCGCCCGCGCTCCTCGCGTGGGCGAGCGAGCGCGACAGCGAGCCCGCCGACGGCGCCGTCGCGCGCGCATCGCTGTTCGACGCGTCGGCGATCATGCTCACGCTCGGGGTGGTCGCCGCGAGCTTCCTGTTGTCGGGGTTCGAGCAGCGTTTCTACGCCAACGCCCTGCTCTTCTTCTACTTCCCGATCGTGGCGTGGACCTCGGTGCGCCTTCCCGAGCGCGCGACCGCGCTCACGCTGTTCGCCACCGCGCTGCTGGTGCTCGCGGCGCGCGCGTTCGAGTCCAAACAGGCCGTTGACGCTCTGCTCGCCCTCGAGGCGGGGGTTCTCGTTCTGTGCGCGGTCGTGGTCGCGCTGCTTCTCCAGTCGGTGGCCTCGGATCGAAGGCAGGCGCTCGCCCGCGCGGCCGAGCAGGCTCGCCAGGACCTCACCACCGGCCTGCTCAACGACCGGGGCCTGCTCGCCGACCTGGGCGAGCGGCTGGCCTCGCCCAACCGCCCCAACTACGGCCTGGTGGGCATCCACATCGGGAACTTCGACACGATCCACGATCTGTGCGGGCCGATACAGGCCCTGCAACTCGAGCAGAGCGTGGCGCTGCTGCTCGCGCGCCAGCCCGGCGCCGTGCGGGCGGCGAGGCTCTCGTCGGGCCGGTTCGCGATCCTGGTCACGGCGGACACGGTGGCGCAGGTGCGCACGCTGTCGCGCGAGGTCTACTCGCAGCTCAACGGACAGGTCTACAAGGCCGATCACGGCAGCATCCGGATACAGGCCAGCGTGGGCGGCCTGCTCATCGACCGCAGCGTGTTGATCAACGGCGAGGACTGCCTCCTGTCGATGTCCGACGCGATGGCGATCGCGGCCAGCGTTCGCGACCCGCAGCTGTTCGTCGAGCCGCTGTCGCAGACGATGATCGACGCGCGCCGCTCGCACCAGGGCAAGATCGAGCACGTGCGCGAGGCGATCCGCGAGCAGCGCCTCGAGGTGTATGCCCAGCCGATGGTCGACCCCGAGGCGCCCAGCGGCACGCTCTCGTTCGAGGTGCTCACCCGGCTTCGCGATCGCGACGGCACGCTGATCCGCCCGCCCGAGTTCCTCCCGCTCGCGGTGCAGGCGCAGATGACCGTGACGCTCGATCGCGGCGTGATCCAGAAGGTGTTCGCCTGGCTCGCAACCAACCAGGATGCGCTCGCGCGAACCCACAAGTGCTCGATCAACCTCTCGGGCCTGACGATGAGCGACGGCTCGATCGCGACCTTCATCCGCGAGCAGCGCGCGCTGTACGCGATCCCGCCCGAGAAGATCGTGTTCGAGATCACCGAGAGCGAGGCGATCCGCAACCCCAGCGCCGCGTCGCGGCTGGTGGACGACCTGAAGTCTGAGGGGTTCGGCATCGCGCTCGACGACTTCGGCACCGGGCTCGCCACCTTCGAGTACCTGAAGCGTTTTCCGCTCGACTACCTCAAGATCGACGGCTCGTTCATCCGCAATCTCGTCACGAACCCGATCGACGAGGAGATCGTGCTCTCCACGGTGCGCGTGGCGCGGCGCCTGAACGTGCGCACGATCGCCGAACACGTTCACAGCCAGGACATCTACGACCGGCTGCGCATCCTCGGCGTGGAATACATCCAGGGCGAGCTGATCGGCGTGCCGATCCCGATCGAAGCCATGTTCGCCCCGGCGCAGTCCGAGCTCGCGCCGGCCCGCGCCTGAGCCGCCGCGCCGTTCGCGACGCGCGCGTCGCTCAGCCGGGGGCTCGCTCCCCGAGCCAGAGCCGATACCCCGCTTCGTCGTCCACGTCCCACAGCACGCGCAACTCGCGCCAGCCTAGCCCCGCCCCGACCAGCCGCTCGCGCGTGGCCCGCATCACGCCGGCGCCGCCCCAGCCCACGCCGGCGAAGGCCGGCGTGATCGAGCGCATCGCGCCCACCAGCGCGTAGCCGCCATCCTCGGTGGGCGCGAACACCGCGTCCACCGCGCCCAGCCACTCGAAGGCCCGCTCCAGATCGGCCGCCTCCAGCACCGGGCAGTCGCTGCCCACGATCACGGGCAGCATCGAGCCCGCCAGCGCGCCGTTGATCGCCGCATCCATCTTCGCGCCGAGATCGCCGCCCGGCTGCCAGCGGAGTTCGGCGCCGAACGCGCCCGCCAGGCGCGCGCACTCGCCGTCGCGGTCGTCGCCCTCGATCCACAGCTGCACCCGCGCCCCGGCCGCCGAGGCTGCCACCGCCAGGGTTCGCCAGAGCAGCGCCCGGTGCACCCGCAGGGCCTCGGCCGCGCCCACGGCGCGCGCGAGGCGCGTCTTGACCTCGCCGAGCTTCGGCACGCGCGCGAACACGAGCACCGCGCGCTGGCGTTCGGCGCGGCTCACCGCGGAGCCCGTCCGCGCCCGTAGTACAGCCGGTGCAGGGTGGAAGGCGATGCGCCGGCGAAGTACATCGATCGCAGCAGCGTCATCAGCGCGATCGTGCGCCACGCGCCGTGTTTCTCCCAGCGACGGGCCGACACCGTGACGCGCGCGCGCAGCGCGGCGGGCGCGCCGTGGCGGCGGCGCAGGCGGCGCGAGAGCTCCACGTCCTCCATCAGCGGCTGCTCGGGGAACCCGCCGCACGATGCCCAGGCCTCGCGCGACAGGAAGATCGCCTGGTCGCCGGTGCAGATTCCGGTGATGCGCGAGCGCAGGTTCATCATCCGCCCCACTGCGCCGAGCAGCGGGCGCGCGCTGTCGAGGCGCACGTCGAAGCGCCCCCAGTGGCGCCCCCGCGCCAGCGCCGCCTCGACCGCGCTGCGCCAGCCTGGCGCAAGCCGCGTGTCGGCGTGCACGAACACCGCGGCGCCGAAGTGCCCGGCGTGCCGCGCCCCGGCATTCATCTGCGCCGCGCGCCCGCGCGGTGCGTCCACAACCATCGCCCCGGCCGCCCGCGCCCGCGCCACGGTGTCGTCGCTGCTGCCGCCGTCGACCACGATCACTTGCGCCGCCTCCGCCAGCAGCGGGGCGAGGCACGAAACGATCGAGTCCTGTTCGTCGAGCACCGGGACGATGACGGCGACCTGCATGGGCGGCAAGGGGGGCTGGGGTGCGGCGCGCGCCGTTGCACCGGCGCTAGCGCCGGTCGTTGAGCGCCCAGTCGTAGGGGAGGAGCGAGATCGGCGCCGCCGCCTCGCGCAAGATCCTGCGGGCCTCGGGGTCGTCGGCGAGCTGCTCGGCATAGCGGGCGAACAGCGCTTCGCGCGAGCTGATCCCGCGATCCCCCCGCTCGAAGTCTTCCCTGTACCAGTCGAAGATCTTCGACACCTCGAGCTTGCCCGAGGCCGGGTCGTAGCGGTTGCGGCTGCGGTCGGAGAGGAACCTTCGCATGCTGTCGTCGAATTGCGCGTCGAGCCGCTCGGCCACGATCGCCTCGGGGCGCAGCGCCGGGCAGCCGACCGACGCGCACACCACCACCACGTGGATGCGCGGGTCGTCGTAGGCCCCGGGCACGCGGATCATGCCGTGCTCGATGTCGTCGAGCGTGCGCTCCTCGCCCAGCAGGCGGAAGAACGGCTTCTTCCAGGCGCTCTGGAAGATCGACCCGAGGTCGCGGATCGAGCGAAGGTCGGGATAGCGCGTGAGGACCAGCTCGATCGTGAACGCGTTGTAGGCGTTGACCAGGAACGCGAGCCGCTGCGGCCGACTCCAGCCGTTGAACTCCGCCCGGGTAACCGCCGAGAAAGCCGCGAGCACCTTCGCGAACTCCGCGCGCTCGGCCGCCAGCGCCTTGTAGTCCACCGTGGAGGCCACGCCCGCGGCGTTCCAGCGCACGTGCTTTCGCAGCGTGGCGTCCCAGCCCGAATAGCCGTGATCGAAGGCACCGGCCGCCGCGCACGGCGCGACCACCAGCGCTGCGAGCGCGGTCGCGAACAGCGCGCGGCGCGCGCCCGCGAGACACGCCCGCGCGCGTTGCGCGAACCCCGGCCGCGGGGCTCGCGGCATCGGCGCGGGCGCGATCGGCGCGGCGCTGAAAAACGCGGCTTTCATCGGCGTTGCCACGCGTGATAGCGCTCCACCCAGCGCAGCAGCGCCTGCGGCGCGTGCGCCCTCTTCCACTCGCCGGCGACGAACTTGTTCGCTTCCGCCAGCGTGGGATAGATGTGGATCGTGCCGAGGATCTTGTTCAGCCCGAACCCGTGCTTCATCGCGCTCACGAACTCGGTGATCAGGTCGCCCGCGTGCTCGCCCACGATCGTCGCGCCCAGGATCCTGTCGCTGCCGCGGCGGGTGATCACCTTGACGAAGCCGCGCGCGGCCTCGTCCGCGATCGCGCGGTCGAGGTCGTCGATGCCGTAGCGCGTGACCTCGAAGTCGACCCCCTTCGCGCGCGCCTCCTGCTCGTTGATTCCCACGCGCGCGACCTCGGGGTCGGTGAACGTGGCCCAGGGAATCACCGAGTAGTCGACGCTGAACCGGCGGAACCGCCCGAACAGGGCGTTCACCGACGCGTACCACGCCATGTGCGCGGCGGTGTGGGTGAACTGGTACGGGCCGGCGACGTCTCCGCAGGCGTAGATGTTCGGGTAGTTCGTCTGCAGGTACCGGTTGACCTCGACGGTGCGCGTGCGCGAGACCGGCACGCCCAGTTCCTCGAGCCCGTAGCCGGTGGTGTTCGCCACGCGGCCCAGCGCGCACAGCAGCGCGTCGAACTCCAGCTCCACCGCGTGCCCCCCGGCTTCGGCCACCATCACGCGCTGCCCGTCGCGCACCTCGAAGCGCTGCGCCTTGTGGCCCACCCGCACGTCGATGCCGTCGGCGCGAAACGCGTCGGCCACGACCGCGGACACGTCCTCGTCCTCGCGCGTCATCAGCCGCGGCAGCATCTCCACGATCGTGACCTTCGAGCCCAGGCGAGCGAAGCACTGCGCGAGCTCGCACCCGATCGGCCCGCCGCCCAGCACGAGCAGCCGCCGGGGCAGCTCGCGCAGGTCCCACAAGGTGTCGGAGGTGAGATAGCCCACGTCGTCGATGCCCGGGATGGGCGGCACCATCGGTCGCGCGCCGGCGGCGATCACGATGTTGCGCGTGGTGAGCCTGCGCTTCTCGCCCCCCGGCTGCGAGATCTCGACCTCCCAGGGCGAGACGATCTTCGCCTCGCCGCTCAGGCACTCCACGCCCAGGCCGGTGTAACGCGCGATCGAGTCGTGCGGCTCGATCGCGCGCACCACCCGCTGCACCCGCTCCATCACGGTGGCGAAGTCGAACTCGGCGCGCATCGAGCGAATGCCGTAGGCCTCGCTGTGGCGGGCCTGATGCAGCAGCTTGGCGCTGCGGATCAGCGCCTTCGAAGGCACGCAACCGGTGTTCAGGCAGTCCCCGCCCATCTTGTGACGCTCGATGAGCGTGACCTTGGCCTTGACGGCCGCCGCGATGTACGCGCTCACCAGCCCGGCGCTGCCCGCGCCGATCACGACCAGGTTGCGATCGAATCGCGCGGGGCGTGCCCAGCGCGCGTAGACGCGCCGCGCCTTCACCAGGTCGACCGCCTTCTTGGCCGCGAGCGGCAGCAGCCCCAGGGCGGCGAACGAGGCGAGCAGCGTCGGCGAGACGATGCCGCCGAGCGACTCGAGCCGCGCGAGCTGGGTGCCCACGTTCACGTAGACGATCGTTCCGAGGAGCATCCCCACCTGGCTCACCCAGAAGAAGGTGCGCAGCCCGATCGGCGTGAGACCCATCACCAGGTTCACGAGGAAGAACGGAAACGCCGGCACGAGCCGCAGCGTGAAGAGATAGAACGCGCCCTCGCGCTCGACGCCGCGATTGATCGCGCCCAGCTTGTCGCCGAAGCGCCTGTGCACCGCGTCGCGGAACAGGAAGCGCGACGACAGGAACGCGAGCGAGGCGCCGATCGTGGAGGCGAACGAGACGATCAGCGTGCCCCACCACAGGCCGAACACGGCGCCGGCGAGCAATGTCATCAGCGCCGCCCCGGGGAGCGAGAGCGCCGTGACGATCACGTAGGCCAGGAAGTAGAGCGCGCCCACCGCGAACGGCTCACTGGCGAACAGCTGCGCGAACTCGATCTGCCTCGCTTTCGCCTCGTCGAGCGTGAAGTACCGGTCGAGGTCGAACGCGAAGAACGCGACGATGGCCGCGACGATCAAGACCAGAAGCGCGGCCCTGCGTCGACTCATCGCCGTGCTCCCAAAGCGCGCGCCGCTACGCGCAGGCCGCTGCGCGCGCCGGGTCCACGCGCAGCCGCTCGCGCTGCAGGCGCGCTCCCCCGGCCACACGCCGGCGATACGACAACGCCGCGTCGGACCCCGGCGGCCACTGGCGGTCGAACACCTCGAGCCACGCGCCGAGATCGATCGGCACCTCGATCGCCCGCACGTCGGCGCCCGCCACCGCGATGCGGTGGACGCTGCGCGCCCGCGCTGGCAGCGGCGCGGAACCGAGCGCGATGCGCGTGATCAGCCCCGACGCGGAGCCGGCGAAGTTGGCCATTCCGGCCGCTCCGTTGTTGACCGCGGCCAGCACCTCGCAGCCCTGTTCGTACACGCTCACCAGCGGCTCGCAGGTGTGGCTGCTCGCGACCAGCTGGGCACCGATCGCGCGCAGCGAGTCGGCCAGCCCGTCGCGCCAGCTGCGCGCAACGCGCTCGCGCGACAGCCGCCACCCGGCCAGCGAGAGGTCGTCGCCGTGCGTGATCGCAACCCCGCAATCGCCCACCCGCACCCGCGCGACCATCGGCAAGGCACCCAGCGCAGCCGCACAGCCGCTGGCGCGGGCCGCCTCCTTCAGGGCGGCGAGGATCCGGTTCGAACGCTCCACGGTGGCCTCGTCGACCTGCTCGGGGTAGGCGCACCCGCACCCGGCGGCGTCATCGCCACGCGCGAGTTCGGTCTCGACGTTGCCGCGCAGGCGGTGGTGGGCGCGCGTGCGCGACTCGATCGCGGCGAACTGCGCCCGATCGCGGTCGAACCAGTGGAAGTCGCCGTTGAACACGATGCGCTTGGCCTGCGTGCGCTCGCCCTCGAACAGGCTCTCGATCGCGTCGAGCGCCACGGGGTTGCCGTACAGCCCCCCCACCACGTACACGACCTCGGCCGCCAGCTCGGGCTGGTCGCGGAAGGCCCGCGGCCCGAGGCCGTAGTCGGCAGGGCAGTCGCGACCCGGGCGCACCGGATCAGCCGCCCGCGGCGGCGAGCGCGCCACCGCACGAGCTGCCCTGCCCGGCGGTGCAGCCGTAGCAGTGGTCGCGCACCGCGACCGGGTTGCCGCGGAGGTCTTCGTCGAGCAGGTCGCGCAGGTGGCTGCGGGCGCGATCGACCCGCCTGAGCGGCAGGCCCAGCATCTGGTTGAAGTCGCAGTCGTAGACGTAGCCCTGCCAGTCGACGCTCACGAGGTCCTTGCACATCACCGCCTCGAGGTTCTCGTCGCGGTGCGCGGAGCGCAACAGCTGCATGTACGGCTGGAACTGGCCTTTGGAGACCAGCGTGGAGCCGAAGCGCTGGATCGGCATGTTCGCCAGCGTGAGCAGCCGCGTGAAGCGGATGCCGAAACGCTCGCCCAGCATGCGCCGGTATTGCCGCTCGAGCTCGGACTGCTCCGGCGGCAGCGAGGCGCCCTGCGGGTTGTAGACGAGGTTGAGCGGCAACCCGCCCTCGGCGTTGCCGTAACCGAGGCGATTGAGCAACTGCAGCGCCCGGATGCTCTGGGCGAACACGCCCTTGCCCCGCTGCGCGTCGACGTTGTCCTGCAGATAGCAGGGCAGCGACGCGGTGATCTCCACGCCCTGCCCGGCGAGGAACCCGGCGAGGCCGTCCTGCCCCGCGGCGAACAGCACGGTGAGGTTGCAGCGGTCGATCACGCGGATGCCGCCTGCGCGCGCGCGCGCGACCAGCGAGCGAAAGTTGGGGTTGAGCTCGGGCGCCCCACCGGTGAGGTCGAGCGTGCCGATGCGATGGCGCGCGCAATACGCGAGCACCAGGTCGACCGTGTCGGAGTCCATCGACTCGGTGCGGTGCGGGCCGGCGTTCACGTGGCAGTGCACGCACGACTGGTTGCACAGGTAGCCGAGGTTCACCTGCAGCGTCGACGGCGCGCGGCGCCGCAGCGGCGGGAAGTCGGTCTTGGCGATCAGCGGGAGGACGTCGTGCATGTGCGATTGGTGCGTGGCTTCGGGCGTCCCTTACATTATCGGCCCGAGTCTACCGGCGCCCCGGGATCCTGCCCGAAACGCGCCATGAACCGGCGGTCGATGCGGTCTTTCCAGCGCCATGCCCACCGGCCGGCGAAACCGACCGGGCCCCATGCGCCGATCGCGCTGCCGTCGCACCGATTGAGTAGCGCGAGCGTCCAGGGCCTGGGGACGAAACGCCCAGGCCGGGCGCCCGGGGCGGTTCGCGAGGCGCCCGGGCCCCGCGCGCGCGCGGGTTCCGCGGCACGCTCGAGACCGAGGGCGAGTGCGAGGTTGCGCGCCAGCACCGGACCCTGCCGCAGCGCGTGCACGCCCGACTTGGGCACGGCGCGATCGACGAAGGTGGCGCAGTCGCCGGCCGCGAACACCGCGGCGTGCGACACCGAGCGCAGGTCGGAGCGGATCGCGAGGCCGCCGTCGGGCGCCACCGACACCGAGTGCCGGGATCCCGCCTCGCCCAGCCACGGCGGGGGGCGCGCGCCGGTGGCCACGATCGCGAGGTCGGCGGCGATCGGCGCGAGCGCGTCGAACCGCACGGCCCCGCTCGCGGCGCCCACGTAGCGATGCCCGAACAAGACCTCCACCCCGCGCGCGCGCAACGACCGAAGCGCGAGCCGGGCGGCGATCGGCGAGATCTCCTGCAGCACGGCGGTGCCTGCGGTCGCGAGGGTGACCGTGGCATCGGGCACGGCCCTTCGCAGCGCGAACGCGATCTCCACCGCCGCTGCGCCGCCGCCCACCACGACCGCCTTCCCGCCCCCGCGCGCCGCCGTCGCAGCGGCGCGCTCGCGCCAGGCCGACTGGAATTCGGCGAAGGGCTTCGCCCCCAGCACCAGCGGCGCGTCCGGACCGATCTCGCCCAGCACGTTCGCGCTTCCCACGTTGATCGACGCCAGATCGAAGTGGTAACGCCCGCGCGCGCCGATCGCAACGCGCGCGGTGAAGTCGATGTCCACGATCAGGTCCTCGATCCAGCGCACCCCGTGGCGCTCGCACAGCGCCTTGAGGTGGATCGCGCAGTCCTCGAAGCGGTACTGGCCGGCGATCCAGCCGGGCATCATTCCCGAGTAGAGCAGGTGCTCCGCCGGCGCGACCAGCGCAATCTCGGCGCGCGCCCGCACCGCTCGCGCGAGCACCGGCGCTGCCATCAGGTGGGCGTGTCCCCCGCCCATGAGCACGATCTTTCGCACAGTTGCCGATCCACTATACGCGAGGCACCGCCGCCGCGATCGCCGATTCGCCGGCGGCGTGCATCGTGGTGTAATCGGGCCCATGAACCTCGATGACTGGATCGGACGCAGCGAGCGCGCACACGACCTCGTCACGGCCGCACCGTGCGCGGCGCTGGCCGCCACGCTCGACCAGGCGCCATGGCGCCCTGCTCCCGGAACGCCGCTGCCGCCGCTTTGGCACTGGCTGTATTTCCTGCCCACGCCGCGGCGCTCTGAACTCGGCCCCGACGGCCACGCCGCGCGCGGCGGCTTCCTCCCGCCGGTGGCGCTGCCCAGGCGGATGTGGGCCGGGAGCCAGCTCGCGTTCCACGCGCCGCTGCGGGTGGGCGACGCGCTCGAGCGCCGTTCGACGATCGAGTCGATCAGCGAGAAGTCGGGCCGCAGCGGCAGGCTCGTGTTCGTGCGGGTGCGCCACGAAATCGCGCGCCAGGGCGACGAGGCGCCCGCGCTCACCGAGCATCACGACATCGTCTACCGCGACGCCCCGAGCCCTGCCGCGCAGCCCGCGGCCACGCCGCCGGGCACCGCGCAGCCCGCCGCCACCCAGCCCGCCGCCCCGGCGCCGACGCCGGCGCCCGAAGGCGCGGCCTGGACCCGTCGCTGGGCGCCCGACGACGTGCTGCTGTTTCGCTACTCGGCGCTCACCTTCAACGGCCACCGGATCCACTACGACCGGCGCTACGTGACCGAAGTCGAGGGTTATCCGGGCCTGGTGGTGCACGGGCCGCTGATCGCCACGCTGCTGCTCGAGCTGCTGCGCGAGCGCCTGCCCGCCGCGCGCGTGCTCGCCTATCGATTCAGGGCGATTCGCCCCACCTTCGACCTGCACGCGTTTCACGTGCACGGCACGCCCGAGCCCGGGGGCACCACGGTGCGGCTGTGGGCGAGCGACCACGAAGGGTGGCTCACGATGGACGCCGTCGCGGAGATCGCGCCCTGATGCCCGGCGAAACGCGAAGGCGCCGCGCGATCGCCGGAGCGCCCCACGACCGGATCGCGCCGCGATGAGGCCGCTCGAGGGCATTACCGTGGTCACGCTCGAGCACGCGATCGCGGGGCCCTTCGCTTCGCGCCAGCTCGCGGACCTGGGCG
>DATCZK010000018.1:0-15106 GCA_036525975.1 Burkholderiaceae bacterium
CATGGTTCGTGATCGAGCGCACCAAGCTCGGCTCCTACCTGCGCGCGGCCACGGAGAACCCGGCACTGGTGCAGGCTTTCGGCGTGAACGTGCCGCGGATGATCACGCTCACCTACGGCTTCGGCGTGGCGCTCGCCGCGCTTGCCGGCGTGATGGCCGCGCCGATCTACCAGGTGAGCCCGCAGATGGGCGCCGACCTGATCATCGTCGTGTTCGCGGTGGTCGTGATCGGGGGCATGGGCTCGATCATGGGGGCGATCGTCACCGGCTTCGGGCTGGGATTGATCGAGGGGCTGACCAAGGTCTTCTACCCCGAGGCGTCGAACACGGTGATCTTCGTGATCATGGCGATCGTCCTGCTGATCAAGCCCGCCGGGCTGTTCGGCACCGAGAAATAGGCGCGCGATGACGACGATGAGCGATCGGGAGAAGCGGGCGCTGCGCAGCGGCTCGGTGCCCCGGCATCAGCTGGTGGCGTTCGCCGTGATGGTGGCGATCCTGGCGGTGGGGCCAGCGTTCATCTACCCGGTGTTCCTGATGAAGGTGATGTGCTTCGCGCTGTTCGCCTGCGCGTTCAACCTGCTGATCGGTTTCGGAGGGCTTCTGTCGTTCGGCCACGCGATGTTCCTCGGCACCGCGGGCTACGCCGCCGCGCACTCGGCCAAGGTGTGGGGGTTCACGCCCGAACTGGCCGTGCTGTTCGCGACGGCGTGCGCGGCGCTGCTGGGGTGGGTCGCGGGGTCGCTCGCGATCAGGCGCCACGGCATCTACTTCGCGATGATCACGCTCGCGCTCGCGCAGATGATCTTCTTCTTCTACCTGCAGGCGCCGTTCACCGGCGGCGAGGACGGAATCCAGGCGGTGCCGCGCGGCAAGCTGTTCGGGTTCATCAGCCTCGACGGCCCGGCGGGGATGTACCCGTTCGTGCTGGCGATCTTCCTCGCGGGGTTCGTGCTGATCTGGCGGATCGTGAACTCGCCATTCGGCCAGATCCTCAAGGCGATTCGCGAGAACGAGTCGCGCGCGATTTCGCTCGGCTACGACACCGACCGCTACAAGCTGATCGCGTTCGTCCTCTCGGGCGCGCTCTCGGGGCTCGCCGGGGGGACCAAGTCGCTGGTGTTCCAGCTCGCCTCGCTCACCGACGCGCACTGGTCGATGTCGGGCGAGGTGGTGCTGATGACGCTGCTGGGCGGCCTGGGCACGATCTTCGGCCCGGTGGTGGGCGCGGCGATCATCATCACGATGCAGAACTACCTCGCGCAGCTCGGCGCCTGGGTCACGATCGTGCAGGGCGTGATCTTCGTGATCTGCGTGCTGGCTTTCCGCCGCGGCGTGATCGGCGAGATCGCCCACGCGATCCGCAAGCCGCTGTAGCTCAGTCCACCACCGTCTGCGACTGCTCGCGCAGGTACTGCGGCATGTACCAGTACGAGCCGATCGCCTTGCCGGTCGTGCCGCTGCCCTTCCACCCGCCGAAGGGCTGGTAACCGGGCCACGCGCCGGTGGTGGCGCCCTGCGGGCGGTTGACGTAGGTGACGCCCGCTTCGATCCGCTCGAGGAAGCCGGGGATCTCGTCCTTCGCGCCGTAGAACCCGGCGGTGAGCCCGTAGGTGGAGTCGTTGGCGCGCGCGATCGCCTCGTCCACCGAATCGACCTCGCCCACCAGCACCATCGGAATGAACTTCTCCTCGCGCCACAGGCTGTAGTCGAGCGGCGCGGTGCCCACCGTGGGCGCGACGAACCAGCCCCGCTCGAGCCCGCCGCCGGTGAGCGCGCGCCCGCCGGTGAGGATCTGGCCGTGGCGCGCGAGGTTCTCGGCGCAGCGCGCGTACCGCCGGTAGGCCTCTTCGTTGATCACCGGACCCATCCAGTTCGCGCGGTCGGTGGGGTCGCCGACCGCGATCGCCTCGGTCAGTGCCACGAGCTTCTCGCGAAGCGCGGCCGCGACCGGGCGCTGCACGTACACGCGCGAGCACGCCGAGCACTTCTGCCCCTGCAGCCCGAAGGCCGAGCGCACGATGCCGGTGGCGGCGCGCTCGAGGTCGGCGTGCCGGCTCACGATCGCCGCGTTCTTGCCGCCCATTTCGGCGATGCAAGGGCGCGGCCAGCGGCCCTGCGCGGTGCGCCGCAGGATCGACATCCCCACGTCGTACGAGCCGGTGAACGTGACGCCGGCCACGCGCTCGTCGTCGACCAGCGCCTGGCCCACCGAACTCCCGGGCCCGCTCAGGTAGTTGACCACGCCGTCGGGAAGCCCCGCGTCGCGCAGCGCCTCGAGCAGCAGCCACCCGCTCCAGGCGGTGTCGCTCGCCACCTTGAACACGACGGTGTTGCCGGCGGCCAGCGCGGCGCCGACCGGGCCGCCCGCGAGCGCGAACGGGAAGTTGAACGGCGCGATCACCGCCCACACCCCGTGGGGCTTGAGCACGGTGCGGTTGCGGCTCGTGAAGCCGGCGAGCGGGTCGTCGGGCAGCGTCTTGTCGAACCCGTCGTTGGCCTGCATCTGGTCGCAATACCAGGCGATCAGGTCCGCGGTTTCCTGCACTTCGCCCAGCGACTCCATCCGGTTCTTGCCGACCTCGAGCGCGACCGCGGCCGAGATCTCGTAGACGCGCTCCTCGATCAGCTTTGCGGCGCGGCGCAGGATCGCGAGGCGCTCGCGCCACGGGGTGGCGGCCCAGCGCGGGAAGGCGCGCTCGGCCGCGGCGATCGCGTCGGCGGCGTCGCTCGCGCCGCCGAGCGCGAAGCGCGCGAGCACCAGGTTGCGGTCGATCGGGGAGCGCACCGCGAAGGTGTCGTCGGCGAGGCGCTCGCGCCCGTCGATCCACATCGGGTGGGCGGCGCCGAGTTGCGCGCGGGTGCGCGCGAGCGCCGCGTCGAACCGCTCGTGCAGTTCGGGCGGCGGGTCGAACATCGTTGAATAGGTGAGCCTGAACGGCCTGGTCTCGGTCATTCGCGGGTCCTCGTCGAATCGCGATCGGCCGCTCGCTCGTGCGCGATCGCCTTCTTCGTGAACAGCTAGTCTTCCAGCTCCTTCGACAAGCGCGGGTCGTTGCGGCGGATCCAAATCGCCTCGACGTCAGTCGACCTTCGCGCCGGTCTCCTTCACGACTTTACCCCAGCGCTCGAGATCGGAACGCATCAACCGACCGAGTTCGTCGGGCGTGGACAGCGACACCTCCACGCCGGAGTCGAGGATCGCCTTGCGCGCCTCGGGCGCCGCCAGCGCCTTTTCCACCGCCGCGTGGATCTTCGCGACGATCTCGGGCGGCGTGCCCGCGGGGGCGAGCAGGGCGAGCCACACGGTGGCGTCGAACCCGGGCACGCCGGCCTCGTCCAGCGTGGGCACGTCGGGGAGCTGCGGCACGCGCGCCCTGGTCGAGACCGCGAGCGCGCGCAGGCGGCCGGCGGGCACGTGCGCCAGCGCGTTGGGCACCCCCGCGAAGCTCAGGTGCACGAATCCGCCCACCAGGTCCTGCGCGGCCTGCGCGCTGCCGCGATACGGCACGTGGCGGATGTTCACCCCCGCGGTGCTCGCGAACAGCGCGCCCACCAGGTGCTGCGCGCTGCCGTTGCCCGAGGAGGCGTAGTCGAACTTGCCGGGCTGGGCTTTCGCGAGCGCGATGAACTCGCGCACGTTGGCGGCCGGCACGCTGGGGTGCGTGAGCATCACGTAGGCGCCGTCGGCCAGTTTCGTGATCGGCGTGAAGCTCGAGATCGCGTCGTAGGGCAGCTTCTTGTAGATCGACGGGCTGATCACGTGCGTGGCCGAGACCATCAGCAGCGTGTAGCCGTCGGGGGCCGACTTCGCGACGAAATCGGCGCCGATCGTCGAGCCGGCGCCCGCCTTGTTCTCCACCACGACCGACTGGCCCATCGAGAGCGTGAGGCGCTGCGAGAGGATGCGGCTCACCACGTCGGTGAAGCCGCCGGGCGAGAACGGAACGATCAGCCGGATCGTGCGGCTGGGGTAGCTGGCGGCAGCGGAGGCCTGCGCGACCGCGGACGGGGCCAGCGCCATCAGCGTTGCGGCCACGAGCAGCGAGGCGGCCACGGACGAGGCGGCGAACGGCGGCGCGAAGCGGGCGGCGGAAGAAGGAGCGAACCACGAAGGTGCGAAGAGCTTGATCACGTTGTCATCCCCTGTAGGTGGGAGCCGGTTGGGTGAAGAATGCGTGCAGCAGGTGGTAGACCATCAGGTAGTTCTTCTGCTGGAAGCTCGCGTGCGAGATCCCGGCCATCACCGCGAACTGCTTGTCGGGGTTGGGCAGGCGCTTGAAGAACTCGATCAGGTCGTCCAGGCTCGCAATGCCGTCGAACTCGCCGCGCATCACGATCGTGGGCACGTCGAGCTTGGCGGGGTCGAGCAGCGGCAGCTTCGAGCACATGTCCACGTAGGTGCCGGTGGGCAGCGAGTCGTCGAGCGAGAGGATCGCGTCGGCGAAGGCGCTCACGGTGGCCTCGTCGGCGGTGCCGGGGTGGTCGCGGCTGAAGATGCTCTGGACGAAGGCGCGGTCGAGCGGGCGGCGGTGCATCGCGAGGAACTGCGGCAGCTTCTTGCGGCGCTCGGCCAGCGTGGGGCTGCCCTCGCCGGTCCAGACGAAGGCATCGAGCGCGAGGCGCGCCACGCGCTCGGGGTGGCGCTGGGCGAACAGCCCCGCCTTGAGCGCGCCCGAGGAGATGCCGTAGACGAGCAGCTGCTTGGCGCCGGTGGTCTCGAGGATGAATCGCGAGCCGGCCTCGAGGTCGTCGGCGCCGTTGGCGATGTCGCAGTTGATCGGCCGGTGCTTGTCCGAGCGCCCGTATCCCTCGTTGTCCATGCACCAGCAGTCGAATCCGCGCGCGGCGAACCAGTCCATCACCGACGAGTCGGGGCGCCCCGGCACGTGCAGGTCGAAGGTGGGCTGCGAGGCCATCGACGAGCCGTGCACGAACAAGACGGTGCCCGCGAAGGGCTTGCCGGCGGCGGCGTGCTTGCGCCACAGAAAGAGCCGGATGTCACCCTTGTGCGTCCAGTGCTCGGTGCCGCCGGACCACTTCACCAGGCCGGTGCCGGGCCCTGCCGCGAGTTGCTGCGTCTGCATTGAGTCTCCCGTGTTTCGTCGGCCCGCGCACGCGAGCGGGGGGCGCGAAACTTTACCTCAGGCGGGGCGCGCCGAGCGCCTTCGCAGGCGATCCAGCACAATAGTGTCGCGCGGACAACGAGAATCCGGAACAACCCGAACAGGAAGCACGATGGCGATCGATTTGTACACATGGAACACCCCCAACGGGCGCAAGATCAGCGTGGCGCTCGAGGAGATGGAACTGCCCTACACGGTGAAGACCGTGAACATCGGCAAGGGCGAGCAGTTCGCCGAGGCTTTCCTCAGGATCAGCCCGAACAACAAGATCCCGGCGATCGTCGACCCCGACGGCCCCGGGGGCGCGCCGATCAGCGTGTTCGAGTCGGGCGCGATCCTGCTCTACCTGGGCGAGAAGACCGGCAAGTTCCTGCCCAGGGACTTGCGCGAGCGCGTGCCGGTGCTCGAGTGGCTGATGTTCCAGATGGGCGGCTTCGGGCCGGCGCCGGGCCACGTGCACCACTTCATCGCGCTGCACAACGAGGCCGACCGCCGCTACGGGCTCGAGCGCTTCTCGAAGGAGACGCACCGCCTGTACGGCGTGATGGACCGGCGCCTCGAGGGGCGCGCGTTCTTCGCCGACAACCTGTCGGTGGCCGACTTCGCGATCGTGGCCTGGGCCTGGCGGCACGAGCGCCACAAGGTCGACCTCGCCCAGTACCCGAACGTGCGCCGCTGGTACGAGACGATGATGGCGCGCCCGGCCGTGAAGCGCGGGTTCGAGGTGGCGCTGAGCTGAGCGCCGGCGGCGGGGGCGGCGAGATGCGGCGCGACCGGCGCCGCGAACGCTCAGCCGCGCGCCGCTCTCTCGATCGCGCGCTCGACGCCGGCGCCGCCGTGCGCGACGCCCAGCGCGCGCAGCGCGGACTGCACGCCCGCGAGGCAACCCAGGATCATCGCCACGTTCATGTCTCCGAGGTGCCCGATCCGGAACGCGCGCCCGGCCAGCGGGCCCAGGCCGCCCGCGATCGCCACCTGGAAGCGCTCGCGCGCAACCCGGCGAATCGCGTCGGGGTCGACGCCCTCGCCCACGGCGATCGTGGTCACCGACACCGAGCGCGCTTCGGGCACGCGCGCGAAGAAACCCAGCGCGCCGCCTTCGCCCCACCCCTCGACCGCCGCGTGCACGACGTCGGCGATCAGGCGGTGCCGCGCGAGAACCGCGTCGATTCCTTCGCGCTCGAGCAGCTCGAGGCTCGCGCGCAGGCCCATCAGCAGGTTCAGCGGCGGCGTGCCGCAGAACTTGCGGTACGAGATCTCGCTCTGCCGCCGGCGCCAGTCCCAGTAATAGCGCGGCGCCGGGTTTCGCTCGGCGATCGCCAGCGCCGCCGGCGCCACCGCGACGAAACCCAGCCCCGGCGGCAGCATCAGCCCTTTTTGCGAGGCGCCCACCGCGACGTCGACGCCGAGCGCGTCCATCGCGAAGGGCGCGGCCGCGAGCGACGCGACCACGTCCACGACGAACAGCGCCGGGTGGCCGGCGGCGTCGATCGCGGCGCGGATCGACGCCAGGTTGCTGGTGACGCCGCTCGCGGTGTCGGTGTGCACGACGCACACCGCCGCGATCGCGCGCGAAGCGTCTGCGCGCAGCGCCTGCTCGACGGCGGCGGCATCGATCGGCTCGCCCTCGGCCCACGGCGTTCGCACGACCCGCACCCCGAGCGCCTCGGCCTGCGTCGCCCACGACTCCGAGAAGTGGCCGGTGCCGGCCACCAGGATCGTCCCGCCGGGCGCGACCAGGTTCACGATCGCGACCTCCCAGGCGCCGTGGCCGTTGGCCGCGTACATGAACACCTGCGCGCGCTCGGTGCGCAGCAGGCGCTCGAGGCCCGACTCGCAGGCCGCGATGATCTCGTCCACGCGCGGGTCGGCCAGGTCCATCGGCTGGCGGTGCATCGCGTCGAGCACCTCGTCGGGCACGTGCGTGGGGCCCGGCGAGTGCAGGAAGCGGCGGCCGGGGATGCGTGTGCTCGGGTTCATCGCGCGGATCATACGCACACGGTTTGCGGTCTGGCTTCGGCGCGCGACTTCGGCACGGTGGCGGCGAGGCCCTCGCGGACGGCCGCTACGAGCGGCCGCCGTCCACGGACAGGATCTGCCCCGAGATCCAGGACGCGTGGTCGCCGACCAGAAACAGCACTGCGTTGGCGATGTCCTCGGGGGTGCCGAGGCGGCGCAGATGGATCGACTCCACGAGGCGGCGCTGCCCTTCGGGGCCGTAGGCTTCCCACTGGCGCTCGGTGGCCGGATTCGAGCGCACGAAACCCGGAGCCACCGCGTTGCAGCGGATGCCGAAACGCCCCAGGTCCTGCGACAGCTGCTTCGTCAGTCCGACCAGCGCGTGCTTGGCGGCCGTGTACCCCTGGATCCCGGTGAGGCTCGGGCGCAATCCCGCGCCCGAGGCGATGAACACGATCCGTCCGCTGCCGCGGCGCTGCATCGACGGGGCCACCGCCTGCGCGAGCCAGAACGCGCTGTCGACGTTGGCCGCGAACAGCGCGTGCCAGTCGGCGTCGTCGATCTGCTCGATCGGGCGGCCGCGCTGGCCGCAAACGCCGCCCGCTGCGTTCACCAGGATGTCGACGGTGTCGCCGCCGGCCTCGATCGCGCGCACCAGCGCCCCGACCTGATCGCGCCGCCCGAGGTCGCATCGATGCGTCGTGGCGCCGGCGGGAACGCGGTCGGGGGCGACGTCCGCGATGTCGACGAGGTGCACTCGTGCGCCCTTCGACGCGAGCGCGCGCGCGATCGCCGCGCCGATCCCCTGGGCGGCTCCGGTGACGAGCGCTACTTCCCGGCCGTCGCGGGTGGGCATGCTGTGATCAGCTCCTGGAACGTTGCGAAGGACTGCTCGCGCCGGCCCTCCTCGATGTCGCGGATCAGCGCGAGCAGCAGCCCCAGCGCCGGCGTGCGAACGCCGGCTTCCAGGCCGAGCCTGCCGATGATGCCGATCTGGGTGTGCACCTCGGTCTTGCGCTTGCGCACGGCGAGATCGCGCCAGATGCCGGAGTGGGTCTTGGCCGTGTGGCTGGTGTAGTCGGCGAGCCAGTCGATCGCGCGCCGGCGCCGCTCGGCCGATCCGCCCGGGAAGAACACGCGCGGATCGAATTCGCCGAAGCCCACCGGGTCGATCGCGCGCGCGTGCGCCACCGCCATCACCTCGCAGCCGAGCTGCTCGAACACCGCGCGCCGCCTCGGGTCGGCGAAGTTCGCCGACATCGAATCGGGCGTGAGCGCGGTGGCGGTGAGCATCGCGCCGTAGGCCAGCTTGCCCCAGAGGTAACCGTAGATGTTGTCGGTGAGCACCGCCTCGGGCTCGAAGATCGAGAGCAGCGCGTGCATCCGGCGCGTGCGTTCGCGCACCGAACCGTCCACCTCGCCGACCACGACCGCCCCGCGATTGCCGTAGAGGATCTCGCCCGGGCCGTGCCAGTCGACGCCGTAGTTCACGAAACAGCCCATCGTGCGCTGCTCGCCCACCCGCTCGGCGATCACCAGCTCGTTCAGGCCGTTCTGCGCCGAGAGCACGAAGCCGTCGTCGGCGAGAAAGGGCGCGAGCTGTTCGAGCGCTACTTCGGTGGCGAGCGCCTTCACCGCCAGAACGATCCTCGAGAACCTGCCGCCCCTGGCGCGCAACTCGTCGACGGTGAGCGCCGGAACGACCACCTTGAACGCCTCGACCGGTCCGGTGATCGAGAGGCCGTCGGTGCGGCAGGCGCGCACGTGCGCCTCGACGATGTCGATCATCAGCACGTCGAGCCCCGCGCGAGCCCAGTACGCGCCGAGGGTGCCTCCGATCGCCCCGGCACCCCAGACCAGGATCGGGTCCGCCGGGTCGGTCGCGACCAGCGTGTTGGCCCCGGCCGCCGGCGCGCTCATCGCTCGAGCCGGCCCAGCCGGAATTCTTCGTTGTGGCTGGCCACGGTGAGCTCGCCTTCAGTGGTGACCCAGCCGCGGTACATGCCGATCGTGTTGAACGGCGTGAGGACGCGACCCGCGGCGTCGATCGCGACCATTCCGGCGCCGATGCCGTGCGGCGCCATTGCGTCGATCACGGCAGCGGCGGCCTCGCCGAGCGTGGCCCCGGCGTACATCATCCGCGCCGCCACGTCGTAGGCGGCCACCCGACGAATGAAGACCTCGCCCTGCCCGGTGCAGGAGACCGCGCAAACGCCGTTGCGCGCGTAGGTTCCCGCGCCTGCGATCGGGCTGTCGCCCACCCTGCCCGGCGGCTTGTTGTTGAAGCCGCCCGTGGACGTGGCGGCGGCGAGGTTGCCGTCGGCGTCGAGGGCGACCGCGCCCACGGTGCCGTGCTTCTCGGCCTCGCTCGCGGCGGCGATCGTGCCCAGCGCCGCGCGCTCCTTGAGCCTGGCCAGCGCGTCGACCTGGCGCCGGGTCGTGAAGAAGTCGTTGGCGACGACCTCCAGGCCGCCGGCGCGGGCGAACTCGTCGGCGGCCGGCCCGGTGCGAAGCACGCAGGCGCCGTCTTCGAGCACGAGCCGGGCGCCTCGCACCGGGTTGCGGATCGCGCGCGCCGCGCACACCGCGCCCACGCGCAGGCTCGCGCCGTCCATGATCGCCGAGTCCAGCTCGTGCGCGCCCTCGCTGTTCATCGCCGCGCCGTAACCGGCGTTGAAATAGGGGCTGTCTTCCATCACGACCACGGCCGATTGCACCGCGTCGAGCGCGGCGCCGCCGCGCGCGAGCACCGCCCAGCCCGCGCGCAGCGAATCGGCGAGATGAGCGCGCGCCTCGCCCCACTGCGCCTCGCTCATCATCTCCACCGGCAGCGTGCCGCAGCCGCCGTGGATGCCGATCGCGATCATCTCGCCGCGCCTGGCGAAAGCACCGTCGCGCGAATCGCTCAGTTGGCCGGCTTGATGTCCATCGCCAGCGTGTCTTCGTCCACGCGCGGGCTGATCTTCACCTTGCTCTTTTGCATGGCCCAGGCCGAGCCCACCGACACGAGCGGCAGGCGCTGGCGATCCTGGAGCACCAGCGCGTTCGCCCGCTCGAGCAGCGCGCGGCGCTTGGCGTCGTCCATCTCCACCGCCGCGTCCTGCAGGACCTTGTCCATCTCGGGGTTCTTGTAATTGAGGACGTTGAACGCCCCCATCTTCACTTCCTTGTCGTTCGAGTGCGCGAGCGAGGAGAGCGTGTAGTGCGCTTCGCCGGTGAGCGTGCCCCAGCCCGACATCGACATCGAGAACTCGCCGCGGGTGCGCGCCGGGAAGAACACCGGCGCCGGCTGCGCGTTCGCCTTCGCCTCGATGCCGATCGCGGCGAGCATCTGCGCGACCGACGTTCCGACCTGGCGGTCGCCCGGCAGGCGATCCTGCGTGAACGCGAAGTTCACGCGAAAGCCGTTCGGGTAGCCGGCCTCGGCCATCAGTTTCTTCGCGGCGGCCACGTCGTACTTGCGCTCGCCCAGCGACTTGTTGAAGCCGAAGATCGACGCGGTGACCATCTGGTGCGACGGCTTGCCCAGGCCTTCCATCGAGATCTCGGCCAGCGTCTTGCGGTCGATCGCCATGTCGATCGCGTCGCGCACGCGCTGGTCGAGGAACGGGTTCTTGGGAAGCGCGGAACCGTCCTTCGCGGTGATCTGGCCGGCCGGCGGCGATTCGCGCTGGTCGAGCTCGATGTTGAACACGTACACGGTGTCGACCGTCTCCACGCGCAGGTTCTGGTCGCGCTTGAGCGCGGCCACGTCGGAGGCGGGAACGCGCGAGATCAGGTCGAGCTGGCCGGCCTTCAGTTGCGCCACGCGCGCCGCGTCGTTCGGGATTTCCTTGCGCACGTGGCGCGCCCACGGTTCCTTGCCGCCCCAATAGCCGTCGAAGCGATCGAGGACGAGATCGCCCTTGGGCGTCCACGACACGAACTTGTACGGGCCGGTGCCGATCGCCGCCTTGCCCGAGTTGAACGCCGCGTTCGCCGTTTCCTTCGTGAGCCCGGCAGCGGCCTTCGACGAGACGATGAACAGCCGGATGAAATCGTTGGGCAGCACCGGCGCGGGCCCGTTGGTCATGATCTGGATCGTGTGCGGGTCGACGATCTTCGTGCCCGACACGCGGCGCACGTAGATCGTGGTGGGGTTCGGGCCGGCGACCACGGGAATGCGCTCGATCGAGAACTTCACGTCCTCGGCGGTGAAGTCCGAGCCGTCGTGGAATTTCACGCCCTTCCTGAGCTTGAACTCCCAGGTCGTGGGGTTGATCGGCTTCCAGCTCTCGGCGAGCCGGGGCAGCACCTCGAGGCCGTTACCCGACCAGGTGAGCGTGTCGAACACGTGCTTGAGCGCCTCGGCGTGCGTGCCGGTGGCGGTGAAGTGCGGATCGATCGAGTCGGGGCCGCCGCGCACGCCGATCGTGAGGGTCTGCGCACCCGCCAGACCGATCGAGGTTGCAAAGATCAGCGCGCCGCCACAGAAACGCGCCAGTGAAGTACGGATTGCCATTTTTCACTCCTTCCAGTCGATGCGTGTCGGCCAGGCGGCCTGGTTGAGGATGACCTTGGTCATCAGGTAGTTGAGCGTTTCGCGCTCCTCCACGCTCAGGGGCTCGAGGAGCGCTTGTTCGCGCGCGACCAGCGCCGGCACTGTTTGATCCAGCGTGCGCTGGCCGCTGGCCGTCAGGTACAGCAACTGCCGGCGCCGGTCGTCGGTGTCCTGCACGCGCAAGATCAGGTTGCGCCGCAGCAGCCGGTTGACCGCCCGGCTCAGCGTGTTGCGCGGTCGCGCCGACGACGCGGCGACGTCCTCCGCGGTGATGCCCTCGCGCAGCCCGATCGCGTAGAGAACGACGTGTTCGGGGCCGGTGAGCCCGTAGGCGCGCAAGATCCAGTCGTAGATCGGCTGGTTGAAGTGGTGGGCGATGAAGTTGACGCGAAACGACAGCCGGCAGGGGTTGTGCCAGAGCTTGACCCCGACCATCGGGTTCATGCCCTCGGGCACGGCGGGGGCGGGCGGCGTACGGGTTGCCGTCGCTGCCGGAGTCGCTGCAACCTGGGCGAGTCTTCCCCTGGGCGGCATCGTCTGCCAAGTCCTTGCTGGATTCCTGGAATTCGTTCCAAATGGATGTTGACGCTCAACAAGGTGGATGTCAACATCTTGTCGAGCTGGCGTGAATGATTCCATTTGGATCAATTTGAGAGGGTCGGGCGATGCGGATCAGCGAGCTGAACTGGATGCAGGTGCGCGAGCACGCCGCCGCGCACGACACCGCCGTGCTGCCGATCGGCAGCACCGAGCAGCACGCCTACCTGTCGCTGTGCGTCGACGCGATCCTCTCCGAGCGCGTTGCGGTGGAGGCCGCCGAGCCGCTCGAGGTGCCGGTGTTCCCGGTCATCAACTACGGACTGACGCCCAGTTTCGTCGACTTCCCGGGCACCGTCACGCTGCGGCTCTCCACGCTCTGCGCGCTGGTCACCGACGTGCTCGACGGAATCGTCCGCACCGGCTATCGAAAGATCGTGATCGTCAACGGCCACGGCGGCAACGGCCCGGCGCACGGCGCGGTGCTGCAGTGGCTCGACACGAACCGCGGCGTGCAGGTGAAGTGGCACAACTGGTGGAACGCGCCGAAGACCTGGGCCAAGGTGTGCGAGATCGACAGCCTCGCGTCGCACGCGTCGTGGATGGAGAACTTCGCGTGGACGCGTCCGGCCGGCGTGCGCATGCCCGACGAGCGCAAGCCGATGATCGACCTCGTGCGCTACCAGCAGCTGGACCCCGCGGGCAAGAAGGCGCTGATCGGGGACGGCAATTTCGGCGGCTCGTATCAGCGCGGAGATGCCGAGATGGAAGCGCTGTGGGCGGTCGCGGTGGACGAGACGCGCTCGATCATCGCCCACGGGTGGGCCTGAGCGGGCGGCCGCGAGGACCCCGGCCCGGATCGCCCATGCCCGCGATGACGCGATGATCCGCAACCGCGCCGCAGCGAGTCGCCGATGCTGGGCTTCCTGATCCAGCGGCTGCTGCAGGCGTCGGTCGTGATGCTCGTCATCTCGGCGCTCGTTTTCGTTGGCGTTTACGCGATCGGCAATCCGATCGACGTGCTGCTCTCGCCCGACGCGACGCAGGAGATCCGCGAGCAGGCCATCCGCGCCTACGGGCTCGACCTCCCGCTGTGGGAGCAGTACCTGCGTTTCCTCGGCAGGCTGGTCAGGGGCGACTTCGGCCGCTCGTTCGTGTTCAACATGCCCGTGCTCGACCTGATCTTCCAGCGCCTGCCGGCAACCGTCGAACTCACGCTCGCGGCGGTGCTCAGCGCCACCGTGCTCGGCGTCACGCTCGGAATGGTCGCGGGCTACCGCCCCCAGGGGCTCGCGTCGCGGATCATCATGGCCGCCTCCACGCTCGGGTTCTCGGTGCCCACCTTCTGGATCGGGCTGGTGCTGATCTTCTCGTTCGCCGTCTCGCTCGGATGGCTGCCTGCGGGCGGACGTGGCGAGACCGCGCTGTTCCTCGGCGTGAAGTGGAGCTTCCTCACCGCCAACGGGTTCTCGCACCTGCTGCTGCCGGCGATCAACCTGTCGCTGTTCAAGATGGCGCTGATGATCCGGCTCGCGCGCGCCGGCACGGGCGAGGTGATGATGACCGACACGGTGAAGTTCGCGCGCGCGGCGGGCCAGTCCGAGCGCACGGTGCTGGTGCGCCACGTGCTGCGGCTGATCTCGATCCCGCTGGTCACGGTGTTCGGGCTCGAACTCGGCTCCACCCTCGCATTCGCGGTGGTCACCGAAACGATCTTCTCCTGGCCGGGCGTGGGCAAGCTGATCATCGACTCGATCAACGCGCTCGACCGCCCGGTGATGGTCGCTTACCTGATGCTGGTCGCGTTCCTGTTCATCGTCATCAACCTGCTGGTCGACCTCGCCAACGCCGCGCTCGACCCGCGAATCCGGCTGCGCCGTGCCTGAAGCGCAATCCAACGCCGTGACCGGCGCCGTGCCCGGGGCGCGCGATCGCGCGTCGCCGCTGAGGCTGTTCTGGTTCGAGTTCCGCCAGAACCGGGTGGCGCTCGTCTCGCTCGCGATCGTCGCGCTGATCGCCGCCGCCGCGCTGCTCGCGCCGCTGCTCGTTCCCCAGGACCCCTACGATCTCGCCAGCCTCGTGCTCGGCGACGCGCGGCGCCCGCCCGGCCACGTCGGCCTGAGCGGCAACGTCTATCACCTGGGCACCGACGCGCAAGGGCGCGACCTGCTCTCGGCGATCGTCTACGGGCTGCGCATCTCGATCCAGGTGGGCGTGATCGCCGGCGCCGTGGCGTTCGTGCTCGGCGTGACGATGGGCGCGAGCGCGGCGTTCCTCGGCGGGCGCACCGAGGCGCTGATCATGCGCATCATCGACCTGCAGCTGTCGTTCCCGGCGATCCTGCTCGCGCTGATGATCTCGGCCGTGCTCGGCAAGGGCATGTGGCAGCTGGTCGCGGCGCTGGTCGCGGCGCAGTACGCGTACTTCGCGCGCACCGCGCACGGGGCCGCTTCGGTCGAACGCGGCAAGGACTACGTCGAGGCGGCGCTGTCCACGCCGCTGTCGGCGAGGCGGGTGATCTTCAGGCACATCCTGCCCAACTGCATGCCGCCGCTGATCGTCGTGGCCACGGTGCAGGTCGCCAATTCGATCGCGCTCGAGGCGACGCTGTCGTTTCTCGGGCTGGGGCTGCCGCCCACCGAGCCCTCGCTCGGCTCGCTGATCTCCAACGGCTTCGAGTACCTGCTCTCCGGTCGATACTGGATCTCGATCTACCCCGGCATCGCGCTGATCACGCTGATCGTGGCGATCAACCTGGTGGGCGATCAGGTGCGCGACCAGATCAACCCGAGGCTGCGGCGGTGAGCGCGAACGAGGCCTCGCGCGCCCGCCCGCAGGCGCGGCCGGCGGCGGGCGCGGGAGGCACGCCGCTGCTGCGCGTGCGCAACCTCGCCACGCACTTCGCGCTGCACGCCGGCGTGGTCAAGGCCGTGGACGACGTCTC
>DATCZK010000019.1:0-15067 GCA_036525975.1 Burkholderiaceae bacterium
CCAGTCCATCCTCGCCCTGGCCTTGGTCGCGGCCTTCGGGCCCGCGCACGCGGCGGACGACGACGAGAGCGTGATGGAGGCCTCGGTGAGCGCCGGCGTGGGCGTCGCAGGCGGCGGCAAGGCCGACCAGGCGCAGTTCGGCCAGTACAACGGCCTGCGCAGGCACGGCGGCTACGGGCTGCTCGACTTCGACTACTACCGGCGCAACGACGACACCGGCACGATGGCGCGCTTCTCCGGTTCGGACGTGCTGGGCGAGACGCGCGAGCTCGACTTCCTCTGGAAGCGCCAGGGCAACTGGATGTTCTCGGCCACCTACGGCGAGCTGGTGCGGCGCGACCCGTACACGGTCAACAGCGGGCTGCTCGGCGCGGGCACCGCCACGCCGCAGGTGGTCAACCTCGCCTCAGGCGCCGGCACTGGGCTGGACTTCGACCTCAAGACCAAGCGCTCGGCGCTGGGGCTCGCGTTCTCGAAGTGGTTCTCACCCGCGATGCAGCTCGACGTGAGCCTGAAGACCGAGAACAAGGACGGCATGCGCATCTTCGGGCGCGGCGCGAACTGCCCGTCCACCACCGCGCCCGGATGCGGCTTCACCACCGGTGCGGAGCTCGGCTGGGCGTCGCTGTTCGTGCCCGAGCCGATCGACTCCAACCACACGCAGATCGAGGCGCGCCTGAGCTACGCCTTCGACAAGCTGCGCATCAGCGGCGGCTACTACGGGTCGTTCTTCAACAATTCCTACGGTGCGCTCAACCCTGCGGTGTCGGGCGCGCTGAACAACGCGGTGGGCACGGCGCTGCCGATGAACGCGGGGCTGCAGCAGATACTGAACCAGGCGGTCGCGCTCGCGCCCGACAACCACGCGCACCAGTTCGACCTCACCGGCCACTACGCGTTCACGCGCAGCACGCGCGCGAGCTTCAAGGTGGCGCACACGGTGGCCGTGCAGAACCAGGATTTCGCCGCCGCCGGATTGACCGGGGCGCCGGTGGTCAACGGGGTGCCGGTGGCGAACCTGGGTGGCGACGTGAGCACGACGCTGGCGCAACTCGCCTTTTCGTCGCGCCCGCTGCCCAAGCTCACGGTCAACGCCAACTGGCGCTACGAGGATCGCAACGACAAGACGCCCACCGCGCTGTACGGCATGATCGGCGGGGCGCCGTTCGCCTCGCCGGCCGTCTACTGGACCAACCGCAACCTCTCCCACGTTCGCAACCGCGGCAAGCTCGAGGCGAGCTACCAGTTCTCGAGCGACTACCGCGGCACGCTCGGCGTGGACTACAACGCGATCGATCGCGGCGATTTCACCGCCACCAGCGCGGTCTCGGGCCTGAGCGCGCTGCGCGAGAAGAACGACGAGACCGGTTATCGCGCCGAGCTGCGGCGCCGGATGTCCGAGAACTTCAGCGGCGCGATCACCGTGTCCACCAGCAAGCGCGAAGGCTCGAACTGGCTGCGCCCGAACAGCGGCACCGGCGTCACCGAAGTGGAAGACCCGTCCACCGGCTTCCTGCCCAATGCGATCTTCATGCCCTCGCTCGCCGACCGCAAGCGCGACAAGGTGAGGCTCATGGCCAACTGGCAGGCCACCGACACGCTCGGGCTGCAGTTCAGCGTGGACGACGGCCGCGATCGCTTCGACACGCCCACCGGCTACGGGCTGCAAAGCTCGAAGATGAACCTGTTCAACCTCGACATGAACTACGCGCTCTCCGAGCGGTGGAGCCTGAACGGTTATGTCACGAAGGGCAGGCAGCAACTGAACCAGGCGCGCCCGGCCGGGTACATCATGGCCTTCGACAACCACAACACCACGCTGGGGCTGGGGCTGCTGGGCAAGCCGACGAGCGACCTGCAGCTGGGCTTCGGCGTGTCGTTCGTGAACGACCGCAACGAATACGACCAGGGGCTCGACTCGCTCGCAAACCCGGGGAGCGCCAGCCTGCTCGCGGCCGCCGGCGGGTTGCCCGACATCGTCTATCGCAGGCTCGAGCTGCGCGCCTTCGGCAACTACCGCATCACGAAGACCTCGTTCGTGCGGGTGGACGTCGTGCACCAGCGCGTGAACTTCAACGACTGGGCGTTCGGATTCGACGGCGTGCCCTACGTCTACAGCGACGGCACCACGCTCACGCAGCAGCAGTCGCAGAACGCCACCTTCGCGGGCGTGCGCTACATCCACAAGTGGCAATGAGGCGCGCCGCGGCGCCCGCAGCCTGAGCGATGGGCCGACGCAAGAAGCGCGACGCTGCGCAGCGCGCACCCGACCACCCGGCCGAGGTTGAACCCCCGCGCGCGGTGCCAGCGTGGGTGATCGCCTCGGTGCTGGCGATCCCGCTCGCGCTCGTGCTGATCTTCGGCCAGCTCACCACCGGGCTGCAGCGGGGCTCGATTCGCAGCGGCGCGGGCTCGGCCGCGGCGCCCGCGCCGGCGGGCGCGCCGATGCAGGGCGCCGGGCAGGGCGCCGGCCAGGGCGCCGGCCAGGGGGGCGGGCAAGGCGCGTCGCAGGGCGAGCTCACGCAGATGGCCGAGCGGCTGGCCGCGCGCCTCGAGCGCGAGCCCAACGACCTGCAGGGCTGGGACACGCTGGCCCACACCTACTACGTGCTGGGGCGCTTCCCCGACGCGGTCAAGGCCTACGAGCGGCTGGTCACGGTGGCCAAGCCCGACGCGAGCACGCTCGCCGACTACGCTGACGCGCTGGCGATGGCGCAGGGCCGCAAACTCGCCGGCAAGCCGATGGAACTGGTGCGCGAGGCGCTCGAGCTCGACCCCGCGCAGTGGAAGGCCCGCTCGATGGCGGCCACCCACGCGTTCCAGCGCAAGGATTACGCCACCGCGATCGGCCACTGGGAGCGCGCGCTGGCCGCGGCCGCGCCCGGCTCGGACATTGCGCGCACCCTCGAGGGCAACATCGCCGAGGCGCGCAGGCTGGGCGCCGGCAAGTAACGCGGCCCTGCTCGCGCGATCGGCCGGCCGCGGCGCCGGCCCCGGGCCGGCGCAAAGCCGGCGACGCCGTCACCGGGAAGACCAGGGCGCATTGACGCGCGTGGACTTTTCGAGGGCCCGAACCGTGCACAAAACGGCGGCCGATTGCGATTTCTCAATTCCCCCTGCAGCTAAAAGGCGTAGCTTCGTACCGGATTGGATCGGTGAGAGAGCACACGCACTTTCGTAAGAAAAACAGTTCTTCTTCAGGGGAGCAAAGATGAAGCATCTCGATGCGCTTGGAAAATTCACAGCCAGTTCGCGCTGGACTGGCTTGGCGGCTGCGGCGTTGTTCGCGCTGACCCTGGCAGGGTGCGGCGGCAGCGACGGCAAAGACGGTGCTCCCGGAAAGGACGCCGACCCGGCGGTGATCGACGATCTGCAGGCGCAGATCGACAAGATCCTCGACGAGAAGATCAGCCCCGAGACCTGCAGCTACTGCCACACCGGCGACAACCCGGTCGCGCGCACGGGGCCGATGCACCAGGAGAAGTACAACGAGCTCTATCAGGACGGCGTCGCGAAGGTCTCGGGAGCGTCATTCACCGTCAACGGCACGACGGCGACATTGACCTTCAAGTTGACCAACAACAGCGTACCCGTCGACTGCACGAAGCCAACCTGGAGCGCGACGCAACGTCCCGACGCGGACTTCGCGATCGGGGCCTACTGGGCGGCCTACGACTCGGCCTCGAGGCGGTTCACCGATCCGGATGAAGCCAATGGGACCAACGTGAGTCTGGCGGGAACCAAGTCCTATAACGCCACTACGGGCGTCTGCACCTTCACCAAGACCGGTCTGTCGACGACCGAGGCCACGAGAATGAGCGGCAACGGGATCGTTCAGATCTACGGGGCTGACGGAATCATCGGCGGGACGAACCCCGCCACGACGGGCAAGCGCCTCTACAACGCCAAGTATCCGTTCGCGGCTGTGCTGAAGGTGGGAACCGTGGACTACAGTTCCACCGCCAACGTCACCGGCTGCCAGAACTGCCATACGCAACCGTTCCTCAAGCACACGTACATCTACGGGCAGGTAGACGACGGGACAGGCAGCAAGGGTCTCGACTTCTACGTCTGCAAGGGGTGCCACCTTGACAACCGCTCCGGCGGCCACCAGGAATGGCAGATCCTCAAGGACGATCCGGAACGCTTTGCCGAGATCGCAGCGCACGATGACATGACCGCCGCCGAGAAGGCCAAGTACGCCTACAAGACGAAGCTCATGAACGACGTGCACATGTCGCACGCGATGGAGTTCGCCTATCCGCAGGGGATGAACAACTGCATCACCTGCCACGCGGACAAGACCGACCCGACCAAGGTCAACGCGGCGGTCGTGGCCGACGACAAGTTCACGCCGGAAACCTGCAAGAGTTGCCACGCGATCGAGAGCCTGATCGCCAAGCTTCCGGGGGGCACCAGTGGTAACTCTCACGAGAGTCTTTTCGCGGCTCTTCGCGACCCCAGCTTGCCGCAACCGCAATGTGGCAATTGCCACCAGGCGGGCGCGCCGAATTTCCAGGGGCCGACATTTGCCCAGATCCACAATGGCGGTTACAACCCGTTGATCTATTCGTCGTCCGGCGTCCGGTATTCGAACACCTTCGTCGCCAGCGTCGACAGCGCATCGGTGGCCGGCAACATCCTGACGCTGAAGTTCAGCGCCACCGGCTCGGCGGCGGGCCTCTCGGCGAGCGACATCACCCCGACGATTCTGGTGGGCCTGTACGGCTACAACAGCAAGGACTTCATCGTTGCCGCACACTCGACCGCGTCCGATGGCAAGTACAACCTCGAGTACCTGTGGGATTGCAAAGACCTCGCCAGCTGCGGCGGCAGCACGCGGACTCTCGGCCGCAACTGGCCGACGACCCGCTTCGAGCAGGTGGGCAAGACGACGTCGGGCGGCAAGACGACTTGGGAGTTGAAAGTCAACCTGAGCAACTGGGCGAACGATATCGTCTGGAACATCGATCAGGAGGCCACTCGCTCGATCAGGCGGGCGGAGATCTCCGTCATGCCGCAGTTGAAGGATGCGAAAGGGCGCACGCTCGGGCTCGACGCACCGTCGAAGACCTTCAACTTCAGAACTGGGCTCTTCGAGAACTACTTCACCGACATCGTCGACGTGAAGAATGGCTGCAACACCTGCCACGCCCAGCTCGCGACCACGTTCCACAGCGGGATCCGGGGCGGCAACATCAAGGTCTGCAGAACCTGCCACGTGGTCTCGTCGGGCGGATCGAATCTCGAGTTGCAATCGAGGTCGATCGACTCGTACGTGCACGCGGTGCACTCGTTCCAGGGCTTCAACCCGGGCGACGTGAACTTCGGCGACCCTGTTGAGGCGACGGAGTACACGCACCACGTCAACTCAATCTTCCCGAGGTTCGGAGTGCTCGACTGCGAATCGTGCCACGTGCCGGCTTCCAAGGGCGGTACCACGCCGGGTACGCCCAACGTGCCGAACCAGGGCAAGTCGATGCCGGGCATCCTCTCCGCAACCGACAACGTTGAAAGGGACATCCTGGCCGTCCCGAGCTACGTGACCGGGCCTGCGGTGCGCGCGTGCGGCGCATGCCACCGGGCGCAGGCGCTCAACGCCGACGATGCCGGCAAGCTCTCCGAGCTCAACGCGCACTTCAGGACCTTCGGGTACCTGGTCGAGAACACGACCGGGCTCTGGGAGTCGGTCGTAGCGAAGATCATGGGGCTGTTCAGGTTCTAGCCCAGCTTCCGGGGCGGGCTTCGGCCCGCCCCGGTGGCCGGACATGATCTCCGGTGGCGCGACGCCACCGCACGAGGCGAGCCAAACCGGCTCGCCTTTTTTCTTGTCTTTGCGGCGTCGCGGCGGTCAGGCTCGGCCGCGGTGGCGCCTGCAAAGGCGCCAGTACACGACGCCGTTGACCAGCACGACGACCGCACCGAGGACGACCTGGTGCCAGCGCGCGAGCTGGTCCGGATAGATCAGCGCGACCAGGTAGTGCTCGACGAAGCCGCCCGAGTAGCCGGCTTCGCCCGAGCGGCGCAGCAGCCACACTTCCAGCGGCGTGAGCGGGCAGACGCCGCCGAAGAACTCGATCAGCGCCGCCCAGGCGAGCGCCGGAACGTGCACCCAGACGATCCGCGGCCAGCGCGTGGCGAGCAGCCCGCCGCCGAGCGCGAACGCGATGAACGCGAGGTGCAGCGCCAGGACGGCGCTCGCGAGCAGGCTCCAGACCATCGCGGGCGACGGCTTCGTCTACTGGCTGGTCAAAGGCCTCGCCAGGGGCCTCAGGCCTGCTCGATCGTCCCGCTCACGTTGTCGACGGTCACAGGGCTCGCCACGTAGACCACCTCGGGCGCGTGCCCGTATTTGGCCGTGACCATCTCGCGCCACGCGGCGCTGTAGCAGGCCTCGGCGTCGAACTTCGAGCGCCACAGGTAGATGCCGCCGGCGCGATCGCCCTCGGGGGTGACGAAGTAGTGCTTGCGCACGAGCCCCGGCTTGCCCAGGTACAGGGACGCCGTCTGCGCGAACGCCGCGGCGGCGTCCTCCTCGGACATCGGCTTGGGCAGCCGAAAGCTGACGATGGCGATGATCATGGAGCGACCCCCTGGGTTGGACAGATTGGACGGTTAGCTTAACGCGCCTGCGGGAATGCCCGCGCGCGCGGCGAGCCGAAGCGGCGGTATGATGGGGGCGGCGCCCGGGAAGCGGGCCCCGGAAAACCAAAACGAGAGGAGACGAGAGGCATGAACACAACCCCGATTCGCACTTCCTGCGCGACCGCTGCGCTGGCGCTGGCGCTGGCCGCCGCCGTGGGCGGCGCGCAGGCGCAGAAGCTCCCGCCGTCGGTCACGATGACCGCCTACGACACCGGTTCGTCGGGCTTCAACATCGTCGTCGCGGTGGGCAAGATGATGAAGGACAAGCACGGCACCGAGGTGCGCGCGCTCCCCGCGGGCAACGACATCGCGAGGCTGGCGCCATTGAAGGCGGGCCGCGCGCAGGCCTCGGCGATGGGCGTGGGCACCTACTTCGCGCAGGAGGGGGTGTTCGAGTTCGGCGCCAAGGAGTGGGGCCCGCAGCCGCTGCGCCTGATGCTCGCCTCCACCTCGTGCAACGGGCTCTCGCTCGGCGTCGCGAAGGACGCCGGCGTCACGGCGATCAAGGACCTCAAGGGCAAGCGCGTGGGCTTCGTGGTCGGATCGCCGGCGCTGAACCAGAACGCGCTCGCGGTGATCGCCTACGGCGGGCTCACGCAGGCCGACGTGAAGATCGTGGAGTTCTCCAGCTACGGCGCGATGTGGAAGGGCATGGTCAACAACGAGATCGACGCGGCCTTCGCCTCCACGATCTCGGGCCAGGCGCGCGAGGTGGACGCATCGCCGCGCGGGCTGATGTGGCCGCCCGCCCCGGCCGGCGACAAGGCGGCGTGGGCGCGCGTGAACAAGGTGGGGCCGTACTTCTACCCGCACGCCACCACCTGCGGCGCCGGGGGCCTGAGCAAGGACAAGCCGGTGGAGCTGCCCGCCTACCCGTACCCGATCTTCGTCGCCTACGCCTCGCAGCCGGTTGACGTGATCCACGGCATCACCCACTCGATGATCGTGAACTACGACGCCTACAAGGCCGGCGCGCCCGGCGCCGACGGGCTCGAACTCAAGCGCCAGAACCTCGCCTGGGCCGTTCCGTACCACGACGGCGCGGTGAAGGCGATCAAGGAAGCGGGCGCCTGGACGCCCGAGGCGCAGGCGCACAACGACGCGCTCGTGAAGCGGCAGAACACGCTGATCGCGGCCTGGAACGAGTTCACGAAGGGCGCGACGCCCGACGACAAGGACGCGTTCTACAAGGCGTGGATGGCCAAGCGCAAGGACGCGCTCACCAAGGCCGGAATGGACCCGGTGTTCGACTGACACCGGGTCGGGCTCCGGCCTGTGTCCGAGGCTTCAATCGATGAGCAGCAAGGGTCCGGGCACTCCCGGACCCGACGACTGTCGCCCGGCTGGCAAGCGCTGCTGCTGGCCTGGGCGACGGTGTCGATGCTCCTTTGCTTCAACCAGCAGTTCACGCTGCGCTTCTTCGCTGACGTCACCCTTCTCGACACCGAGTATTTCTGGGCGCTGATCGCGGTGCTGCTGCCGCTGGCGTTCGTGATCTATCCGGCGCGCCCCGGGCTGCACGTGGACCGCGTGCCCTGGTACGACGTGCTGCTGTTCGCGGCGTGCACGGCGATCTCGGGCGCGCTGGTCTTCACCGCGCGCGAGTCGGCGGCCAGCGGCTGGGAGTACAGCGCCACCAGCGTCGCGCCCGCGTGGATCGTCTGGTCGGCCGTTGCGCTGTGGGCGCTGGTGCTCGAGGCGCTGCGCCGCGCGGGCGGGACGGTGCTGCTCGTGATCATGGGCGCCTTCTCGCTGTTCCCGATCTTCTCGGGGGCGATGCCGGCGCCGCTCACCGCGCCCTCCGTTCCGTTCCTCGACGTGGCCTCGTACCACGCGTTCTCGCGCGAGAGCGTGCTCGGCATCCCGATGCGCGCCTTCGCCGAGCTCGTGATCGGCTTTCTCGTGTTCGGCACCGCGCTGCAGTACACGGGCGCCGGCACCTTCTTCATCAACTTCGCGTTCGCGCTGTGCGGCCACTACCGCGGCGGCGCCGCCAAGGTTGCGATCTTCTCGTCGGGGCTCCTGGGTTCGATGAGCGGCAGCGTGATCTCGAACGTGCTCACCACCGGCACGATGACGATTCCGGCGATGAAGCGCACGGGCTTGTCGCCCGCCACCGCGGGCGCGGTCGAGGCCTGCGCGTCCACCGGCGCGGTGCTCGCGCCGCCGGTGATGGGCGCGACCGCGTTCGTGATGGCCGAGTTCCTCGACGTGCCCTACGCCACGATCGCGCTCGCCGCGGCGGTGCCTGCGGTGCTCTACTACTTCGCGCTGTTCATGCAGATCGACTGCATCGCCGGGCGCAAGGCGCTGGTGGGCCTGCCGCGCGAGGAGCTGCCCAAGCTGCGCGACGTGTTCCGCGAGGGCTGGTACTTCATCTTCGTGATCATCCTGCTCGTGGTGCTGCTGCTGGTGATGAAGCGCGAGAACTGGGCGCCGTGGCTCGCGACCGGGCTGCTGCTCGTGCTCAACCAGCTGTTCTCGAAGCAGCGCTGGGGCATGAAGGAAGTGCGCGGTTTCGTCGAGGGCAACGGCAGGGTGTTCGTCGAGCTGGCGTCGATCCTGGCCGGCGTGGGCCTGCTGGTGGGCGCGTTCTCGCTCACCGGGCTCACCGGCACGCTCACCACCGAGCTGCTGTTCATCGCCGGCGACTCGCCGCTGCTGCTGATGGTGATGGGCGCGCTCACGAGCTTCGTGCTCGGCATGGGCATGACGATCACGGCCTGCTACATCTTCCTCGCGGTGCTGCTCGCGCCCAGCCTGATCGAGGTGGGCCTGAACCCGCTCGCCGTGCACATGTTCATCATGTACTGGGGGATGGTCTCGTTCATCACGCCGCCGGTGGCGCTGGCGGCGTTCGCGGCTGCGTCGGTGGCGAAAGCCTCGCCGATGGAAACCGGTTTTCAGGCGATGAAGATCGGCAGCATCATCTACTTCGTGCCGTTCTTCTTCCTGATGAACCCGGCGCTGGTGCTGCAGGGCAAGCTGTCGATGTTCGCGCTGCACTTCGCGACCGCGCTCGCGGGCGTCGCGCTGGTGTGCGCGGGCCTGCAGGGCTACCAGGCGGGCGTGGGCAACCTTCGCCGCTGCGGCGCGCTGGAGTGGCCGATCCGGATCGCGCTGCTCGTGGGTGGGCTGATGTTCATCGCGCCCGGTGGCGGGCTGATGCCGCTCACGCCGCTGCAGATGACCTCGGGGGCGCTCGCGCTGGCGCTGCCCGCGCTGGCGATCGCGAAGCTGCTCGCGCTGCGAAGGCGTGGCTGACCCGCGGGCGTCGCCGCCGCCGCAATTCGACCACGCCGTGATCACGGTGGGCGCGCGAATGGACGAGGCGGTGCGGGTGTTCCGGCGGCTGGGCTTCTTCGTCACGCCGCGCGGGCACCACACGCTCGGGTCGATCAACCACCTGATCGTGTTCGCGTCCACCTACCTGGAGTTGCTCGGCCTGCCGGCCGAGCGGCCCGACGTGCGGCCCGAGCTGCGCGACTCGCCCGACGGGCTCGACGCGCTCGTGTTTCGCTCCCACGACGCGGACCTCACGCGCGCGCAGGCGCTGGCGCGCGGCGCGCCAGTGCAAACCGTGCAGCAGTTCAGCCGGCCGGTGGCGTTCGAGTCGGGCCCGCGCGACGCAAGGTTTCGCACCGTGCGCACGGCGCCGGCCAGCGCGCAGGCGGGGCGCCTGTACTTCTGCCAGCACCTCACGCCGGAGCTGGTGTGGCACGCCCCGTGGCGCGCGCACCCGAACGGCGCAACCGAGCTGGTGGGTGCAACGCTGCGGGTGCGCGATACCGGCGCCGAGGCGCGGCTCTACCGCAGCCTTCTCGGCGACGCCGCAGTCGAGCCACGCGGGGCGGGCTTCAGGGCCACCGCCGAACCGGTCGCGATCGAGATCGCCCCCGGCGAGGAAAGGCCCGCGATGACCGGACTGCGGATCCGCGTGGCCGATCTCGAGCGCTGCGCCGCCTCGCTCGGTGAAGCCGGCATCGCCTTCGGGCGCGAGACCGATGCGCTGGCGGTGCGCTCGGAGCAGGCCTGGAACGTGTCGCTGCGCTTCGTTCGCTGAGCGAGGCACCCCGGGGGTGCGCTGGCCTGGTCGTGCCGCCGATCGGGCTCGGCGCTTGGCCAGCGCCGATTCAGCGCAGCCGCCGCGGGCCGCCGGGCTCGTCGGTGCGCCAGACCTCGGCCACCTTCCAGCCGTCGGCGTCGCGCGCGAGCTGGTAGCGGAACTCGCCGCCCGGCGCGGTGTCGAACAGCTCGATCGGCGTGGGCGTGAACGCGGTCGCGCCGGGGCTCAGCGTGCGTATCTTCGCGGTGATCGTGGCCTTGTCATTGCCTTCCCGGACGACCGCGACGATCGAGCGCTCGAGCCGCAGGTCGGTCCTGGGGCCCCGGGTGAAGCTGGTGAGCGCGTCGCCGGTGGACACCGCCGACATCAGGTCGCCGGCTTTCACGCGCTCGGTGTCGGCGCCGGAGCGCTGGTCCTCGATCCGCTGGCGCTGGCGCAGCCAGTCGAGCGTGCGCCAGTACGACTTCAGCGCCGACTCCGGCGTCGACAGGTCCGACGCCGGCTTCGCGGGCTGGCGCGCTGCGGCGGGCGCGTCGTCGGTTGGGGAACCCGAAGGGCACGCCGCCAGCAGCGCGCAGCAGGCGAGCAACACGATGCGGGTCACGGGGCGTTTCATCGGTCGTCTCCGGGGGCGTGCCATTATCACGGTCCCGACCCAACTTGCCAATCACCGCTTCGAGCGGTCCAATCGACGACATGAACGACGACACCCGACCCGGCGCCCAAGCGAACACCGGCGCTCAAGCGACCACCGGCGCCCCAACGACCACCGGCGCCCCCGCGACCACCGGCGCCCCCACGACCACCGGCGCCCCCGCGACCACCGGCGCCGAGGCGCTGATCCGGATGCTGCAGGCCTACGGCGTGCGCCACGTGTTCGGCGTGTGCGGCGACACCAGCCTTCCGTACTACGACGCGCTGTGCCGCCTCGATCACGGCATCACGCACGTGCTCGCGCGCGACGAGCGCAGCGCCGCGTACATGGCCGACGCCTACGCGCGGGTGAGCGGCAGGGTGGGGGTGTGCGAGGGGCCGAGCGGCGGCGGCGCCACCTACCTGCTGCCCGGCCTGGTGGAGGCGAACGAGTCGTCGGTGCCGGTGCTGGGCTTCACCTCCGACGTGGCCGTGACCTCGCGCGGGCGCTACCCGCTCACCGAACTGGACCAGCAGGCGCTGTACGCGCCGCTCACCAAGTGGAACGGCACGTTCCACACGGCCGCGACGATCGGCGACCAGGTGCGCGCGGCGTTTCGCGCGATGAGCACCGGGCGCCCCGGGTCGGCGCACCTGTGCGTGCCCTACGACGTGCAGAAGCAACCCGTTGCACCCGAAACGCTGTGGGCGCAGTCCGAGCACGGCGCCTGGCCGAGCTGGCGAAGCGCCCCGGACGCGGGGGCGGTGGAGCAGGCGGCGGGGCACCTTCTCGCGGCGCGCCAGCCGGTGTTCGTCTGCGGCGGCGGCGTGATCGCGGCGGGCGCTTTCCACGAGCTGGCGCGGCTTGCGCTGCTGCTCGACGCGCCGGTGTGCACGACGATCAGCGGCAAGGGGGCGGTGGCGGACCGTTTCGAGCTCTCGGCCGGCGTGGTGGGGTCGAATGGCGGCGTGCTCGCGACCCGCGAGGTGATCGCCGCGGCCGACCTGGTCGTGTTCGTCGGCTGCCGCGCCGGCTCCACCTCCACCGAGCACTGGCGCTATCCGCGCCCGGGCACCGCGGTGATCCACGTCGACGCCGACGCGTTCGCGATCTCCACCAGCTACCCGACCGCGGTCGCGCTCGTGGGCGACGCGCGGCTGGCGCTCGCGGCGCTGCTCGAGAGGGTCGAGCCCGCGCGCGGCGCGAAGCCGCCGGGGGCGAACCCGGCGAGCCCCGGGCGCACGCTGGTGGACGCGGCGCGCCGCGCGAAGGGCGCGGCGTTCGACGCGCTCGCCGCGAGCGACGAGCGGCCGATCAAGCCCGAGCGCGTCGTGGCCACGCTGCGGCGCGTGCTGCCCGACGACGCGATCGTCTGCGCCGACCCGGGCACGCCGTGCCCGTACTTCGCGGCCTACTTCGACCTGCCGCAGCCGGGGCGCTGGTTCGTGACCAATCGCGCGCATGGCGCGCTGGGCTTCGCGCTGCCCGCGGCACTGGGCGCGTGGTTCGCGCGCCCGCAGTCGCGCTGCGTCGCGGTGATGGGCGACGGCAGCTTCGGTTTCGTGGCGGGCGAGCTCGAAACGGTGTTGCGGCACGACGCGCCGCTGCTGCTCGTGGTTCTGTCCAACGCCTCGTTCGGGTGGATCAAGGCGAGCCAGCGCGCGAGCTACGGCAAGCGCTATTTCTCGGTGGACTTTCGTGCCACCGACCACGCGGCGATCGCGCGCGCCTACGGCATGGCGAGCTGGCGCGTGGACGATCCCGCTCAACTGGAATCGACGCTGGCCGAGGCGCTGGCGCACGGCGGCCCGGCGCTGGTGGACGTCGTGACGCAGCCGCTGGAGCTCGCGGCGGCGCCGGTGAGCCAGTGGATGGGCTGAACGCGTCGCGCAGGAACGTGCCGCGCTGGAACGCGCCGCGCACCAACGCGCCGCGCACCAACGCGCCGCGCATTCGCCGCGGCTGAGCTCGCCGCGCGTTCGCCTCAGTCGGCGGGCGTGTCGCCGCGCGCGCGCGAATCGGCGCGCGCGCCGTGCGTCTCGCGCAGGCTGATCGCGAGGTCGAAGGCCGCGCGCACGAAGCCGAGCACCTTGGCGAACTCTTCGTCGGAGAGCTTGCGCGCGCGATCGTCTGCGCGGTAGATGTTCGCGAACTCGCGCTCGCGCCCGGCCTGCACCACGAGCTTGCCCACGCCCAGCGACTCGAGCGTGGCCCACAGCTCGGGGCTCTGGGTGCGCGTGAGCTTCATCACGAACGAGACCGGGTCCTTGCGCCCGAGCACCGCCGCCAGCCGAAGGATCAGCTCGAAGGGCAGCGAGATCTTGCCGCCCTCGGCGGCCTCGAGCAGCGCGGGGTCCTTCAGGTCGATCGCGGCGCCGACCTCGCGCAGGCTCATCCCGGCCGCCTCGCGGAAGCCCCTGAGCATCGCGCCCGCGCGCTCGAGCGCCGCGCGCTGCGAGGGCTTGCGCAGCGTCATCCGCGCGACGTTCATCGACATGTCGGCGGCGCTGCTCGCGAGCCCCAGCATCGAGTCGGCCCACCAGCGCAGCTCGCGCGCCAGCGGGATCGACGGCTCGCCCGGTGTGCGCGCGCCGCCGCCCGCGGCGCGCGAGCCCTTCGCGGCACCCGCACCCTTCGCGGCACCCGCACCCTTCGCTGCGCCCGAGCCCTTCGCTGCGCCCGCGCCCTTCGCTGCGCCCGCGTCGGCGCCGCTGGAGCGCGCGCCCGCACCCGCGGTCTTGCGCCGGCTCGCGGTCCTGGTGCGGCTCTTCTCTTCGTCGGCCAACGGTTTCTCCTGGTGCGCGATGCGCGTCGTCAACGCCTAGTCTATTGCGTGGCGCGCCGCGAATCGAGTGCGCGGCGCGCGCCGGCTGCGGCGCACGCGAGGCGCATACTTTGCGGTTTCACCGCATGGAGAACGCCGATGGCGACGCACCGGGCGATCACCGAGACGCTGATGGAGGTCTCGACCGCAACGCTCAGCACCGTGCTGCTCAAGAAAGGGCTGCGCAACGTCTGGATGCGTGGCACGCGGCCGCTGCGCCCGGAACAGCCGCGCGTGGTCGGACGCGCGTTCACGCTGCGCTTCGTGCCGGCGCGCGAGGATCTGGCCACGCCGCAATCGTGGGCCTCGCCGAGGTCCACGCGCGCCGCGATCGAGGCGATGCCCGAGGGCTGCGTTGCGGTGGTCGACGCGATGGGCGTGACCGACGCCGGGATCTTCGGCGACATCCTGTGCGCGCGGATGAACGCGCGCGGCGTGGCGGCGCTGGTCACCGACGGCGCGGTGCGCGACCTCGCCGGCGTGCTCGGCGCCGGACTTCCGGTCTGGTGCCAGGGCGCGGCCGCGCCCCCTTCGGTGGCCGGGCTCACCTTCGTGAACTGGCAGGAGCCGATCGGTTGCGGCGGCGTGGCGGTGTTTCCCGACGACGTGGTCGTGGCGGACGCCGACGGCGCGGTGCTGATCCCGGCGGCACTGCTCGACGAAGTGGCGGCGGCTGCGGCGGAGCAGGAACGCCTGGAGGGCTGGATCCTGGCCGAAGTGCAACGCGGGGTGCCGCTTCCGGGCCTCTACCCGGCGAACGCCGAGACCCAGGCGCGCTACGAGGCGTGGGTGCGCGCGCGCAAGTAGGGCCGCGCTCAGCCGCCGGGCTTCGCGCCCGGTGACGGGGCCGGCGGCGCCGCGCTCCCCGGCGGGGCGGCCGGCGCCGCGCCCGCCGGCG